>DBWC01000136.1:0-1878 GCA_002308615.1 Clostridiales bacterium UBA1248 | reverse complement strand
AAGCGGTAACGGTACTTTTCAATGTCAAGTGCGGTCAGTATTTCATCCATATCGAGCGGATTTGCGGCGATCTCCGACACGACCTGCACGTTTTCCTCGACCGTCAGATCGGGGATCAGGTTGTAAAACTGGAAGATAAAACCGACGTTCTGCTTTCGGTAAGCGGTCAGCGCTTTCTTTGAAAGCCCGGTGATCTTTTGCCCGTCGACGGTGATCTCGCCCGAATCGAGCGAATCAAGACCGCCTATCATATTCAGCAGCGTGCTTTTGCCCGATCCGGACGGGCCGAGAATAACGCAGATCTTTCCTTTTTCAAGCGAAAAGTCAACGCCGTCGAGCGCATAAACCGCCGCTTCTCCCGTACCGTACTGCTTTTTTGCGCCTTTTACTTCAATAAACATACTAACGCCTCCGCTTACTTCTTTGCGTTCACCGTGATCCACGGCTTCTTCGGATGAGAGTCCGTTCTCACATCGGAAAAGCCGACTTTTTTGAGCGCTGCGGTCAGTTCCTTTGCCGTATAACACTTCATACCGTCGATGATCTGCTCAAACTTTTTACCGGTCTCGTCCTCGCCGTTCGATTCGTTGACGATCAGAAACGAGCCGCCGTTTTTCAGGATGCGAAACACCTCTGCAAACGACTTCTCCGGTCCCGGCCAGAAATAGACCGTTTCAAAAGCCGTCGCAAGATCGTATGAGCCGTCCGGAAGATCGAGCTTTGATACGTCGCCCTGTCTGACGACGCACCTTCCGTCAGCTACGGCTTTTTCGTTATACGCTTTTGTCTTTTCGACAGACAGCTCGGAATAATCAACGGCGACAAGCTTTGAATCCGGATATCTTTTGAGCAGTTCTTTTGCGTTCCTGCCCCCGCCGCAGCCGAGCTCGGCGATAAGCGACGGTTTTATACCGTCAAGGTGCGACATGCCCCAGTCAGCCATTTTCGCGTGTCCGGAGCCGTTCATACTGCCGAGCATCATCTTGCCGAGAACCCCCTGCGGTTTTCTCGTCTGATTTACGAATGATTTGAAAAGTCCCATATTATCCCTCCCGATCAGCCGAAAAGTCCGCGCTTTTTATACGGCTCGGATCCGGCTGAAATAAACGTATAGCCGGTATCGGTTATCGCTTTTTTGAGTTTTTCCGTATCGGCTGAGCCGTCGATCAGAAACGTCGCTTCCTTCTGCGCTTTTGACGCTTTTACCTTTTTCGCGTCGGGGAAGGCACGTCTTATCGTGTCGCAGATATGCGCCTCGCACATCCCGCACATCATACCTTCGATCTTTACGGTCACTTTATTCATATTGCCTCCTTTGGTTAGCCACGGCTAACCCATATCCTTAAAATCAAGGGCTTACGCCCTGATTTTGTTTTATTCCGCGTTTTTAAGCGCCTCGACCATGTCGATCTTCCTGTTCTTCCGCGCGACCATCCAGCCGACAAGGAGCGAAACGCCGAAGGTCAAAAGGATCGAAACCGAATAGGTCAACGGTCCGAGCATCAGTTTCATTTCGTACTCGCCCGCGAGCGCGGTCAGCATCCAGTAAAGCGTTCCAAGCCCCGCCGGGAGTCCGAGGATCACGCCGATCACGGTCAGCCAGACGTTCTGCGAGATCAGCAGCTGTCCGATCTTTTTACTGCGGAAGCCGAGTACCTTGAGCGTGGCAAGCTCGCGGGAGCGTTCGACGTAGCTCATGATCCCGAGGTTATACAGCACCACGATCCCGAGGATAACGGCGGCAACGACGAGGATCAGCACCATGCTGTCCATTATCGAAACGAAGCTTGCAAAGCTATCCATCAACTGCCGTTTGTCCTGCTTGCTTAAGATCAGCTCCGACGACGGGATCTCGCTTGAATCCCTGTTCGTATAAAC
>DBWC01000139.1 GCA_002308615.1 Clostridiales bacterium UBA1248 | reverse complement strand
AAGATCCATGCCGTCGTCCGTTCCGCGCAGAGAAGCGTATTCAATCGCCATCGCCTCAAGCGGGCAGTTTCCGGTACGTTCGCCTATGCCGAGGACGGCGCAGTTTACGGACGCGCAGCCGTGCAGCCACGCCGTCGCCGCGTTTGTGACGACCTTGTAAAAATCGTTGTGTCCGTGCCATTCAAGCATTTCGGACGGCACGCCGGAGTAGTGCATAAGACCGTAAATTATGCCCTGCACGCTTCTCGGCAGCGCGACGCCGGGGTAGCTTACGCCGTAGCCCATCGTATCGCAGGCGCGTATCTTTATCGGGACGTTGTATTTCTGCCCGAGCTTCATCAGCGCCTCGACGAACGGGACGACAAAGCCGTAGAAGTCAGCTCTCGTTATATCCTCAAGGTGACAGCGCGGTTTGATGCCGAAGCTTATGACCTCTTCAACGGAGGCGAGATACTTTTCAAGCGCACTTTTTCTCGTAAGCCCCATTTTTTTGTAAATATGGTAGTCGGAGCAGGATACGAGTATGCCCGTCTCCTTGATCCCGAGATCCTTAACGAGCGCAAGGTCGTTTTTGTTCGCCCTTATCCAGCTCGTTACCTCGGGGAATTTGTATCCTAAAGACATACATTCTCTTACCGCCTCGCGGTCCTTATCGGAATATACGAAAAACTCTGACTGGCGGATAATGCCTTTTTCGCCCCCGAGCTTATGGAGCATTTTGAAAATATCCACTATCTGCGTGACGGTAAACGGCGACGTGGACTGCTGACCGTCGCGGAACGTCGTATCGGTTATCCATATCTCATCCGGCATATTCATGGGAACGTGGCGGTGGTTGAAGGATACCTTCGGCACGGAATCATAATCAAAAAGATAACGGTAAAGGTTCGGCGTGCTCCTCTCCTGAAGCTGATATTTATAACCGGACTGCTCAAGCAAATTCGTCGTTTCCGAATAGTGCAGCGATATTTCTCCTACTCTCGATTCTCTGTTTTGTTCCATTATATATTCTCCCTTTTCGGTATAAATTGCGTTGGTTTTCATATTATAACACACTTTTTGCAATTTTGCAATAGCTAACTTGCATTTTTTGACGCTTTTTTCTGTATTTTTTGTTAATTTTAAAACTTTTTATCAGCGTGTATTCATAAAAAAATTTACTTGTTACGCTTGACTGTTGAAAGATTATAATATATAATAATAAAAAACACCGAAAGGACGGTTTATAAAATGTATTTGAAACGATTGACGGTTATTGTCCTGTGCGCCGCCATGCTCATATCCGCGCTTGCCGGATGCGTGAGCACTCCGGGTGAAAATACCGGCGCGGTGACCGATACGCCTGACGATACGGTGCAGACCGGAACGGAACAGACGGAGACGGAACAGGCGGGAACTGCGACAGAGACCGACCCTATAGAGACAGACGCGGAGACGGAAGATCCCGGTCCGTCGTCTAAAGATCCCGGCTACGTTATACCGGAGGAGGAATTGAGCGGTAAAAACGAATCGTCTGATCCGCTTGAAGACGACGGAAACGGCGAGGCGATATTTGAAAGACTTATGAAGGGGGAATATCTGAAAAATCCCGACGCAAAGTCTTCGGACCTTGTAGACCGCGTGTCGTTTGCGTACGACGCGATCTGCTATTCCGGATTTTCGCTGCAGCAGGCGGCGTATATAGCTGAAAACGTCTATACGGATATGGAAAACTTTTCCGCCAATATGAGACGCGCGGAAATAGCCGTAAATCAGGGCTTTATGTTAAGACCCGCCGGAACGGAATTCAAACCGTATGAGCCGATAACGTACGGCGAGGTACTCCGCGGCCTGCTTTACGTTCTCGGATACAGAGAATACGCGGATAAATACGGTGTTGCAAAATTAGCGGCTGAGGTTGGATTAAGCAATTATCTTGATCTGTCCAAAAAGAATTCGGACACGCTTACGTACGCGGAATACGCTCAGCTCGTGTCAAACGCTTTGCGCATGACGCTCGTTCAATGCATTAAGAAAGACGGAAAGCTTTATACCGTATCGCGCGGCGATAATTACAATATAGAAACGACGTATCTGAAAAACAAACCCGCGGAAGCGGATTCCATATTCCGTATTTCAAATTCCGGCTGGGATATTTACGATCCCGGCGTGGGCAAGACCGGCTACAGATACGGACCGAGTATGATAATAAACGACGACGGCACGATCGACTGCTGGCTCGCCTCCAACTCCGGCGTAAGCGGTGAGGTAGACTGGGGCAATTACAGACGCTCCTACGACAACGGCTTTACCTGGACGACCGATACCGGCGCCGTACGTCCCACGTCCGCGGCGGAGGACTGGAACTGGTCCTGCGACCCCGGCGTCATCAAAATAGGAGACTACTATTACGCAACGTACACGACTATCCTCTGGCACGACGGAGTTGACAACAACCTTTTCGTGGCGAGAAGCAAAACTCCAGAGGGCGCGTTCGTTGAAAAATGGTGCGGCGACGGCTGGACCGGCAACCCGAAAGCCATAGTAACGTACGACGGCGAAAAATCCAAATGGGGCTGCGGCGAAGGCTCTATGGTCGTAGTGGGGAAAACGCTTTATCTGTACGTCTCGTGGAACGACAACACGGGCGATTATACGAAGGTATATACGGCGGACGCGACGAGTGAAAACTGGCCCGCCACACTGAAATTCCGCGGCACGGCTTACAAGCACGGCAGCGCGGAGGACAGCGCGGACGTAAAATATATAGACGCGTACGACTGCTTTATCTCCGTCGCTACGGCTTCGCGTTTTTCGGATTCCTGCTATATACACGTTATGACGTCGTATGACGGCATATTCTTCAGAAACGAAGCGAGCCTCAAACATCAAACAAAGGGCTCGAATATAATGACGAGCATACATAATATGGGCATAACCGGCGATCAGTCCGGAC
This sequence comes from Clostridiales bacterium UBA1248, assembly GCA_002308615.1. Classification (GTDB taxonomy): domain Bacteria; phylum Bacillota; class Clostridia; order Oscillospirales; family CAG-272; genus UBA1248. The sequence goes on along the minus strand of DBWC01000139.1, from coordinate 856 downwards.
ATATAGATATATTCAATACTCAGCAGTACGTCGGTTACGCGTACCAGCCGAAGGGATACCAGTGGGCAAGCTGGAAAACAAGACTTTCCCCGATATCGTTTTTGGGTACGGAAAATTATGATAATCCCGAAAACGTGATATCGCGTGACGAAAGCGACAAAAAGGTCTCGGATACGAAGAACACCCCGACGATAACGCAGATCAGAGTATCCGCGTCAAACGGCGGCAGAACAATAAAAGCCGACAAAAAGGACAAGGCGTATAAGTTTATAGTCACTACGTCAAACAAGAGCGGAAACTCAAAGGAAGCGGCAAAATCCGTACTCGCGGACGTGGAATTTATCTACGACGAGAAAAAGGTATCGATAGATAAGGAAAATCTCACGGCAACGCTTCTGTGCGACGAGGTGGTCCGCGTTTACGCAAAGTATAACGACCTTATGTGCGAATTTGCCATAGTGCCGAGTTATCTTGACCAGAGCGCTCCCGTGGAATTCTATCCCGAGGTTGATACGGTCACGTTCTATTACAGATCAGAGTTTAAACAACCTTCGTTCATAGCGAGAAGCGCGACGAACGAGTATCTGATGCTCTGGCGCGGCAAGTCAAGCTATACGGACACCAACTCAAACGATATTCCGGCGGCGCTTAAAGGCTGGGACCAGAAATGCGAATACTCCGGTTATGATGAATCGATCATAAAGATCGACGCAAACGGAAAGATCACACCGGTCGCGGTCGGCGAAACGACGATAACGGCAACGTATATGGGATTTGAGGCTACGATGAAGGTAGTAGTAGCAAAATTGAAATAATATATCAGCGGGCGGCATTCGGCGCGGCGTGATAAGGAAGT
>DBWC01000064.1 GCA_002308615.1 Clostridiales bacterium UBA1248 | reverse complement strand
TATCACGGAGAATGCGTTGCGCTCGGTATGCTTGCGATGTGCTCGGACGAATTAAAAGAGAGACTTATAAAGATATATGATAAATTAGGCATCCCTAAACATTACGATTTTGATAAAGCCGCCGTTATGGAAGCCGTCGCGCACGATAAGAAAAGCTCGTCCGGCGCGATAAAAGCCGTTACGGTCGATCATCCGGGAGAATTTGAGATAAAACCGATCGGCATGGACGAGCTTGCACAAAGACTGGAGGTCCTGTTATGAAGAATACGCTGGGAGAAGCCCTGACGCTGACCCTTTTCGGCGAGAGCCACGGCCCGTACATAGGCGCGGTGCTTGACGGACTTGCGCCGGGTATAGACGTTGACGAAAACGACATACGCCACGCGCTCGACATGAGACGGCCGTCCGGCAAGATCTCCACAAAGCGCCGTGAATCCGACGAGTTTTCCGTTATAAGCGGCGTTTTCAGAGGCAAAACGACCGGAACTCCGCTTTGCATCATAATCAAAAACGAAAACGCGCAGAGCGGCGATTACGAATACGGTCCGGCGCGCCCCGGCCACGCGGACTATACCGCGCACGTAAAATACCACGGCTTTGAGGACTTCCGGGGAGGCGGCCATTTCTCCGGCAGAGTCACCGCGGCGATAGTCGCCGCGTGCGCCGTCATCCGCTCGGCGTTAAAGAAAAAAGGCATACTCGTCGGCACGCATATATCGAGCCTTTGCAGTATACGCGACAGAGGCTTTATAAACTACGAGGAAGATATAGCGCTTTTATACAACAGACAGTTCCCCACTCTGATGGAGGAGGCGGAGGAACAGATGAGATCCGCGGCGGAACGCTGCGCGAGCCTCGGGGACAGCCTGGGCGGCATACTTGAAACAGCCGTCACAGGCGTACCGGCGGGNNGGGGGAGCCGTTTTTCGGGACGTTTGAGGGCGAGATGGCGAAAGCCATGTTCTCCATCCCCGCTGTAAAGGGCGTTTCCTTCGGGCTCGGCTACGATTTTGCAAACGTTTTCGGCAGCGAGGCGAACGACGAGCTCCATTACGAGAACGGAAAAGTCGTATTTGACAAAAACAACAACGGCGGCGTGAACGGCGGCATCNNGCGACGGGTTTGCCCTGGCGGACATGACCGGCAGCACAGCCAACGATCCGTTGCGGATAAAGGACGGCACGCCTGTGACTGAAACCAATCACAACGGCGGCGTGAACGGCGGCATCACAAACGGCGCTCCGGTCATATTCAAAACGGTCATAAAACCCACGCCGTCCATATTCAAGCCGCAGAACACGGTGGATTTCGTAAGAGAGGAAAACATAGTCCACACCATACGCGGCAGACACGATCCCATGATAATACACCGCGCACGCGCCGTTGTAGACGCGCTTGCCGCGTTTACCGTCGCCGACGTTTTAACGGTAAGATACGGGGACGACTGGTTATACACAGAATAAGAAAGGTACCATATGAAATACGGTCTGATAGCCGAAAAGCTCGGACACAGCTACTCCAAAATAATACACGAAATGATAGGCAGGTATGACTACGAGCTTATGCCGATGCCTGAAGACGAGGTGAAACGTTTTCTTAACGCAAGAAAATTTGACGGCATAAACGTGACCATACCTTACAAAACGACGGTCATCCCGTATCTTGACTGGATAAGCCCGCGCGCCGAAAGGATAGGCGCGGTAAACACCGTCGTAAACAAAAACGGCAAGCTTTACGGATACAATACGGATTACGCCGGATTTACGGCGACGCTTTCAAGATCGCACTTTGACGTATCCGGCAAAAACGTGCTCGTGCTCGGCTCCGGCGGCACGTCGAAAACCGTGAGCTGCGCGTGCCGCGATCTCGGAGCAAAATCCGTTTTCGTCGCAAGCAGAGACCCGCGGCAGGGTCAGATGACGTATGCGGAAACAAAAGAGGCCGCGATCGATTATATAATCAACACCACCCCGGTCGGAATGTATCCGAACACGGGAAAAAGCGCGATAGATATACGGGATTACCCCGGCGTTTGCGGCGTTGTAGACGTTATATTCAATCCGCTCAAAACAAAGCTTCTGCTTGACTGTGCGGACGCGGGCATACCGTGCGCCGACGGGCTTTATATGCTCGTATCGCAGGCGGTGGCGTCCGCGGATATCTTCACCGGCCGCCCCGTCAAGCGCGGAGAAGCGGAGCGGATATACGCAAAGCTGCGCAGGAACACGGAAAACACGGTGCTTACCGGTATGCCCGGCTCCGGCAAAACGACGGTCGGACGCATGCTTGCCGAAAAAACCGGAAAGAAGTTTATAGACACGGACGAGGAGCTTTCAAAAAAGCTCGGCGTCATAGCGGATTTTATAAAAGAAAAAGGCGAAGACGCCTTCAGAGAAGAAGAAACGGCGATCATAAAAGCGATAACGGCCGACACGCGCGGCGCGGTGATAGCGACGGGCGGCGGCGCGGTACTAAGAGAAGAAAACGTCCGCGCGCTCAGGGAAAACGGCGTGATATACTATATGGACAGGCGTATATCGCTTATAGAGCCGGACGGTTCAAGACCGCTGTCAAGCGACCGGTCGGCGCTCAAAGCGCGTTACGAGGAACGCCGCGGCATATACGAAAAAACGTGCGACTGCCGCGTGATAAACAACATGACGCCGGAAGAAGCGGTGCGCCGTATAATGAAAATACAAAAGGTAAGAAAAATATGAAGATCCTTGTTATAAACGGTCCGAACCTCAATATGTTAGGCGTAAGAGAGCCGGATATTTACGGCAGAAAAACGTATTCCGATCTCGTTAGGCTTATAGAAAACCATTGCAGGGAAAAGGGCGTTACGGTTGAGATATTCCAGTCAAACCATGAAGGCGCAATAGTTGAAAAGATACAGAACGCGTACAAAAAGTTTGACGGAATAGTCATAAACCCCGCCGCTTACACGCACACGAGCGTTGCGATACTCGACGCGCTGAAAGCCGTCGGCATACGCACGGTCGAGGTGCATATATCCGACGTTTCGTCGCGTGAGGATTTCCGCCGGATAAGCTACGTTAAGCTTTACGCGGAAAAGACCATATCCGGTCTTGGCTTTGACGGATATTTAAGGGCGATAGACCATCTGTTATGAACATAAAAATAGAAAAAAGCCGCGCGGAAGGCACGGTAAAAGCGCCGCCGGCAAAGAGCTTTATACACAGACAGATAATTTGTGCCGCGCTATCCGGCGGCGACTGCGTCATTCGCAGCGTATGTGAAAGCGACGACGTGCTCGCAACCGCGGACTGCGCTCGCTCGCTCGGCGCCGTCGTTACGATAAAAGACGGTACGGCGTACGTAAAGCACGGCGGCGAAGGATCGGATTCGCTTTATTGCAGACAGAGCGGGAGCACCCTGCGGTTTTTCATTCCGGTCTGTCTTATGCTGGATGAAAAATTCACGTTATACGGCTCGCCGCGGCTTATGCAGCGTCCGCTTGACGTGTACGAAGAGCTTTGCAAGGAACAAAAGCTTTTATTTGAGCGATACCCGGATAGGATAGAGATCCGCGGCAGACTTGATCTATGTGACGTAACGGTGTCCGGCGCGATATCGAGCCAGTTCATAACCGGGCTGATGCTCGCCGCGCCGCTGTCGGACGGTGACTGCGTTATACGCGTAAAGCCGCCTTTCGTCAGCCGTCCGTACGTCGATATAACCGCCATAGTTATGGCGCAGTTCGGCGTTCATGCCGAGGTAGACGGGAACACAGTTACAATCAAAGGCGGGCAGAAATATATCGCCGCGGGCGCTATAGCGGAGGGCGACTGGTCCGGCGCCGCGTTCTTATACGCGCTGGGGACCGTCAACGGCAGCGTGGCCGTCACCGGATTAAGTGAGCAAAGCGCACAGGGCGACAGGATAATAGTAAAACAGCTTGAAGTTCTAAAAAGCGGATATGCGGAAATCGATATAAGCGACTGCCCGGACAACGCGCCCGTTTTGATGGCGTGCGCGGCGGCGCTCCACGGCGCGACGCTTCACGGCACCTCCCGGCTGAAGATAAAGGAAAGCGACAGAGGCGCCGCGATGGCGGCAGAGCTGTCAAAATTCGGCGTAAAAACCGAAATATACGGGGATTCGATCAGAATTTTCAGCGGCATAAAAAAGCCGAAGGAAGAAATATACGGTCACGACGATCACAGGATCGTAATGGCGTGCTCCGTCCTTCTGTCGCTTACCGGCGGCACGGTATGCGGAGCGGAAGCGGTGAACAAAAGCTATCCCGGATTTTTTGACGATATTTCGTCGCTCGGGATCAAAATAAAGGAAATAAAATGAAACTTGAAAAAAACACAAAAATTTTGATAGTCGGTCTCGGACTGTTAGGCGGCAGCTATGCAAAAGCGCTTACCAAAAAAGGCTTTACCGTAAAGTGCATAACGCGCTCGCAGTCGTCGGTCGATTACGCTTTAAACGAGGGGATAATATCGTATGGCACGACGAAGATCGAACCTGAGCTGATAGGCGAGGCGGATCTCACCGTTTTCGCGCTTTATCCGCACGTTTTCGTCGAATGGATAGACAGCTACGGCAAATACTTAAAAAAAAGCTCAGTCATAACGGACGTCACCGGCGTAAAAAAATGCATAGTTGATAAAATACAGGGAATGCTTCCGGACGGCGTTGAATTCATAGCCGCGCACCCGATGGCGGGCCGCGAGGTCTACGGCGTACAGAACAGCGACGACTCTATATTCAAAGACGCAAACTATATCGTAACGCCGACGGACAAAAACACGCCGGAGGCGATAAGGATGTGCAAGGACTTAGGCCACACGCTCGGCTTCGCGCACGTTGCAGAGCTGTCGCCGGAGATGCACGACGATATGATAGCGTATCTGTCACAGCTCACGCACTGCATAGCCGTGGCGCTGATGACGTCGAGCGACGTGCCGAAGCTGAAGGAATACACGGGCGACTCTTTCCGCGACCTTACGAGGATAGCGCGCATAAACGAAGATATGTGGAGCGAGCTGTTCCTGCTGAACAAAAAGCCTCTCATATCCATGATAGACGAGTTTTCCGGCGAGCTTTACCGTATGCGCACGTATATAGCGGACGAAAACGTGGAAAAGCTGAAAGAAATGATGCGTATGTCGACCGAGCGCCGCGCGGCGTTTGACAAAACGAAGATGATCGAGGAGTAATGCCATGAATATGATGTTCAAGCGCAAGCTGCCCATACCGCAGGAAATAAAGGGTATGTACCCGGTGACGGCGGAGCTTGCCGAAATAAAAAAAGCAAGGGATGAGGAAATAAAATCCATTTTTGACGGCAGAAGCAAAAAATTCCTGCTCGTTATCGGTCCCTGCTCCGCGGACTCGGAGGAGCCCGTGCTCGATTACGTTCACCGCCTGAAAAAAGTGCAGGATAAAGTCGAAGACAAAATAGTCATAGTTCCGCGCATATATACGAACAAGCCGCGCACGGTCGGCGACGGCTACAAGGGCATGCTCCACCAGCCCGACCCGACGAAAGGGTCAGACCTGTTAAAAGGCATAATAGCGATAAGACAGATACATATGCGCGTGCTGTCCGAAACGGGTCTGTCCTCGGCGGACGAGATGCTTTACACGGAAAATCACAGGTATCTGTCGGATCTGCTCTCCTACGTCGCGGTCGGCGCGAGAAGCGTTGAGGATCAGCAGCACAGACTGACAGCGAGCGGTCTTGACATACCCGTGGGCATGAAAAACCCGACGGGCGGCGACCTCTCCGTTATGATGAACTCAATAACCGCCGCACAGCATCCGCACGCGTTCATATACAGAGGCTGGGAGGTGGAAAGCACCGGAAACGCCTACGCGCACGCCATACTGCGCGGATATATGAACAAGCACGGGCAGGCTCTGCCCAACTACCATTACGAAGATCTTATACATCTGTATGAAATGTACCGGGCAAAGGATCTGAAAAACCCCGCGGTAATGGTGGATACGAACCACGCCAATTCAAACAAGGATTTCACGCAGCAGAGCAGGATAGCAAAAGAAGTGCTGCACTCCTGCAGATATTCGCGCGACGTCGGAAGCCTTGTAAAAGGGCTTATGATAGAAAGCTATATCGAGGAAGGAAGTCAGAGCGTAGGCGGCGGCGTATACGGCAAATCCATAACCGACCCCTGCCTCGGCTGGGCGGACACGGAAAAGCTCATATACGAAATAGCGGATCAGATATAAAAACTCCTTCAGTCATCCGGTAATCATCCCGGATGACAGCTCCCTCGGTGAGGGAGCCTTAAGTCGCCTCCCTCTTCGAGGGAGGTGGATCGGCAGCGCAGCGCCGAGACGGAAGGAGTTTGATTTAAGTTCGCTTTAATTACAAATCAAAGGGCTGTTACCGATGTAACAACCCTTTTGTGTTATCTTTGCAAAGCATTATTTGAGATATATGATCACATTATCTTTGCCCGTGATAAGCGATCTTTGCGCAACGCTCGTTTCTGTCGCCACGTAGTACACGTAGTAGTTGACCTTTACGAAATCTCCGTGAAATTCGACCGTCACCGGATACGCCGTCGCAGACCGGTCGCCGTCCGGTCTTTCGCTTCTTATAACGCCGTTGCCGTAATCGAACAGCGGGCGTATTGACTGAGTAACGGACGCGGACGGAATATAAACCTCGATTATTTCCCTTCCGTCTGTCAGATCGGCGATCTGCTCCGCGGGCGCGGCGCCCGGATCGGCTCTTAACGTTTCCGAGTCCGCCGCCTGTATCGGCATATCACACGAGCTTAAAACGCACGCCGTAAGAAGCAATATGGCTGAAAGTAATATAACGGTAAGTTTTTTCATATTTTTCTCCTATCCCGCGGACACGCGGTTTTTTATTTACATAAATTATATCATATGATCGCCTTAAAGTCAAGCCGATATTATAATTCTTTATCCGTCATTACGGATGACTGCAAATTATATCCGTTCATTATTGCCGGCGCCGTGAGGGGCGGCCCGGGGTTCCCCGAAAACGAGGGACGAGTTTTTGGGGGTTCACGGGCGGGGACTCCCCATTGTCGTCTATTTTTCCGCTTCTCAGTACGTGTCAAAATTCGCCGCTCATCATATGATAATAAGGGCGCCAGGCGCTCAATACAACAACAAAAGGTGAGTTATATATGTATAACAACAAATATATGCGCAGACGCTGCGCGGGGCTGTACGAGGGGTGTGTCGCGGGATCTGACGGCGACGGCGCGGAACAGAACGAAGGCGGCGCATGCGATCAGGTCTACGCCATGGCGTACGTCAAGCCGCAGGCGTACGGTCAGATAATGTCGGATGACGACGCGCTGTTATGCGGCACGCTTTTCCCGTCGCTTTATCTTCCGTTTGAAGGAGGTAACCGCTGATGAGAGGAAATAACTGCGGCGGAGACGCGCTTATGAAAAAGATCACGGAGATCAGCTTTGCCCTGGATGATCTGCGGCTGTTTTTGGACACTCATCCGGACTGCGCGGCGGCTTTGTCCGATTTTTCCGCGCGTATGGATCAGAGAGCCGATCTTATAGCCGAATATACGGAGAAATACGGTCCGGTAGATTCATATTACCCGGGCACGGATAACGGCTGGCAATGGAACGGCGCTCCAATGCCTTGGAAGAAGGAGGCGAACGCATAATGTGGGGATATGAAAAAAGACTGCAGTATCCGGTGCGCATAAAAAATCCGGATATACGTGCGGCAAAAATAATAATAAGTCAGTACGGCGGACCGGACGGAGAGCTCGGCGCTTCCCTGCGCTATCTCTCCCAGCGCTTTGCGATGCCGGACGACAGAGTCGCCGGCTTGCTTACGGACATCGGTACGGAAGAGTTGGCGCACCTTGAAATAATCGGCGCTATGCTTTATCAGCTCACGTCCGGGCTCTCGGTCGAAGAGATAAAAAAAGAAGGATTTGACACGTATTTCGTAGATCACACCTTAGGCGTTTACCCACAGGCGGCGGCGGGCGTGCCTTACACGGCTGCGTTCATGCAGTCGAAGGGCGATCCGATCGCCGATCTCGTTGAAGATATGGCGGCGGAGCAGAAGGCGCGCGTGACGTACGACAACATCTTAAATCTTGTTGACGATCCCGATATAATAGATCCGATACGCTATCTGCGCGAGCGGGAGATAGTTCACTTCCAGCGCTTCGGCGAGGCTCTCGGCATGGTGCGCGACGGGCTCAACAGCAAAAACTATTACGCGTACAATCCCGCTTTTAAGGGAAAGTAAAGAGCGCTTTTCGCGCCGCGGGCGAATAAAAAGCCGGGTGGAAAGGAGAGGTTTTATCCTTTCTACCCGGCCGGTGTATTTTTTTGTTATTCGGCTGTAACGACTTCCGCGTCCGGAGCGTTCTTCTTTATGGATTCTATGCCGTTTACGCAGCTTGCTTTTTTCTTGTAGCCTTCGGATACTGCGATTACCTGGCCGTTGGTGGCTCTTAATCTGAAGCGGTATTCGCCTGCTTTGTCAAGATACATCTGGAATTTCGGATGTTTTACAACGGGGGATCCCTCAACAGACAGATCCTCGATCTCTGCCTTTGCGGAATTCTTTCTTACGGATTCGATACCGTTTTTGCAGGATGCGAGAGACTTATACGTCTCGGAGGAGGCGATTATCTCGCCGTTACCGGCTTTAAGGTCAAATTTAACACCGGCTTTAGTGGTCTTTATAACAAATTTTCCCATGGTATAGTTTCCTTTCATTTTTGTTTTTTTCTTTATTATAGCGTTATTTTGCCTTAATGTCAACCCATTTTTGCAAAAAAAATTGTCAAAATTTACGGTTTTTTGAAAAAATCACCTGTCGTTTGTCAGATTTCCGTTATCCGTTATGGGTATCTCTTCCCCGAGATACCTGGGCGGGACGTTGAATACGACGTAAAACACGTCCTTGCACCGAGCAAGAAACTCCCGCGCCTCGCGGTACTTATATCCCGGATAGACCGTCGGCGCGGCGGACGCGCCGTACGCGTCAAGACCCTTTGCGTCGGCTATGTAAAGCGCTCTGTAAAGATGATATTTCTGTGAGACGATCAAAACGCTTTCGCATTTGAACACCTTTTGCGCGCGCACGACGCTTTCATACGTGGAAAATCCCGCGTGATCCATAAAAACGTCCTCCGCGGGAACGCCGCGCTGCACGCAGTATTCCTTCATGGCGTTCACCTCGTCGTATTCTTTTTCTCCGTGATCGCCGCTGACGAGTATCTTGTCCGAGGCGCCGGAAAAATACAGCTCTATGCCGCGGTCGAGCCTGTCAGCGAGCATCGCTGAAACGGAGCCGTTTTCAAACACTTTCGCGCCGAGTATCAGTATGCAGTCGAATTTTTCGCCCTCCGGCGCGGTGTCTATCATCCCGCCGTAAACTCCGGTTATAACAAGATTTGCGGCGAACGGCAGGGCAAGCGCGATAAGCAGTACGGCTGTAACGATAAGCGCGGCGCGCCGCGCTTTCTTTTTCTTATCCGGCTCGTTTTTTGCGGCTTTATTCTTTATTATCTGACTTTTTTCTTTCTTTTTCAATTTCCGGCGCCTTTTCGTGTTTTACTTAAAACAATAAAAAATTTTCAAAAATGTATTTAAATACGCGTATATATATGTTAGAATTATTGTGTATATCTATCATAACATATTTTTATAGTGTTTTGATGACGGATTTGAAAATTTACATAAATTCATAACGCATATGCGCGTGAAAGGAACTGTATGAACGAAAACAAACCGCGTCTGCTCTTGCCTGCCGGCGACCCGGACTGCTTTGAAGCGGCGCTTGCCGCCGGGGCGGATGAAATATACATAGGCGGAAAGAATTTCAACGCCCGCACAGGCGCGCCGAACTTTACGGAAGAGGAAGCCGCGGAAGCGATCAAAAAAGCCCACTTTTTCGGTGTCAGCGTCTTTGCCGCGGTAAACACGCTCATGTTTGACCGTGAAATGGCGGAGGCTCTGCGTTTTGCGGAATCGCTTTATTTAAGCGACGTTGACGCGCTTATCGTCGCCGACCCGGGCTTTGCCGCCGCGGTACACAGACGTTTTCCCGATCTGCGTCTGCACGCGAGCACGCAGTGCTCCGTCCACAACGCGGAAGGCGCGCGTCTGCTCGCTTTAAGAGGCTTTTGCCGCGTGGTGCTTGCGCGTGAATGCAGCGCAAACGATACAGAAAAGATAGTAAAAGAATTTCCCGATATAGAATACGAGACGTTCGTACACGGCGCGCTCTGCGTATGCACGTCCGGTATGTGCGAGATGTCCGCTTACATGGGCGGCAGGAGCGGCAACCGCGGCGACTNNAGTGCAGACTGCCCGACGCTGACGGAGTGTGCCGTCTGTCGCTTAAGGACAACTGTCTTGCCGGACACATGGAACGCATCTGCGCCTCGGGCGTGACAAGCCTTAAGGTCGAGGGCAGGATGAGATCGCCGGAATACGTATACGGCGTCGGAAAAATATACAGAACGCTCATTGACGAAGGACGCGACGCGACGGAAGAGGAGATAAAAGCTCTTTCCGATATTTTCAGCAGAAGCGGATTCACGGACGGATATTACACCGGAAACGTCGGCAAAGACATGCTCGGCGTGCGGACGGACGAGGATAAGGAAAACAGCGCGAAGGCGGCTGAAAAGCTCAAACCGGAGCTAAGATCGGCAAGACGCCGCATACCCGTTTCCGTAAAAGCCGATATCAGATCGGACGCGGTCTCGGAGCTGACGCTCTCCGCAAAAGGCCGTTCCGTAACGGTCTACGGCGAGATACCCGCGCCGGCGAAAACGTCTCCGTTGACGAAAGAAGACGTGGTAAAAAATCTCTGCAAGCTCGGCAACACCCCTTTCTGCGTGGATCCGGCTTCGTTTTCGCTCCATTTGGACGAGGGACTTTCGCTTCCCGTGTCGTCGATCAATTCGCTGCGCAGGACGGCTGCGGAACGCCTTGAGGAAAAGATAACGGACAAGCGCTATCCGCAGAGAACGGCGGCGCANNCTTATTCCGAGCCGGTAAGAGCCGGTGCACAGGAATCCGGCGGCAGCTCGCCCGTGGTGCATTTCGTAAGAAGCAAGGGCATACCGCAAAGATCGTATTTAGCTCAGTTTTCGCATATATACCTGCCGATAGACGAGTACCTGAACGCCCAGATGTCCGTGCGCGACGTTACGGACGGCGTGGAGCTTCCCCCGGTCGTGATGATGCACGAGTACACGCTGCTCGAGGAAATGCTCATACGCGTCAAGCTCTGCGGAGTGAAGCACGTCATGGTATCGAACGTCGGCACGCTGAGACTGGCTTTGAAATACGGCTTCCAGGTGCACGGCGGACTTCATTTGAACGTTTTCAACTCGCGCACCGCGGAGGTGCTCTCGTCCGAAGGGCTTTCTTCCGTAATACTTTCGCCTGAGCTCAACATAGCGCAGATGAAAGCGCTCACGTCGTCTTCTCCCGTAAAGACAGGCGCGGCGGTATACGGCAAGCTGCCGGAAATGGTGCTTGAAAAGTGCATGATACGCGATATTTCCGGTACGTCCGACCCGCTTAAGAAATGCGAGGCGTGCGGCGACGGTCAGTTCAGATACTTCCGCGACAGGGCCGGCCAGTCCGTTCCCGTCTGCAGGCAGTTCATACACAGAAACGTGATCTACAACCCCGTGCCTGTTTACATGGCGGACAAGATAGACGCCGTCGCGGGCGGTTCCGTGGGCGATCTGCATTTCTTCTTCACGGACGAGACGGCGGAGGAAGCCGCGCGTATAATAGAAGCGTATAAAAACAAAGAGCCGTACGATAAAAAGATAAAGAGAATGTGATATGAAAGTCAAGATAAAAAAACTGAAAGAGACCGCAATGATCCCGAAATATCAGACGCCGGACTCCGCCGCGGCGGATCTGCACGCCTGCCTTGACGGGGAGCTTACGGTACAGTCGGGACAGAGAGAAAAGATACCGACCGGGATAGCCATCGAATACGAGGACAAAAACGTCGTCGCCGTGATCTGCGCGAGGAGCGGACTTTCCGCAAAGCACGGCATAGCGCTTGCAAACGGTATAGGCGTCATAGACCCGGATTACCGCGGCGAGCTTCTCGTTTCCGTGGTGAACCTGTCAGACAAGCCTTATACCTTCACGCACGGCGAAAGGATAGCGCAGATGATGCTTCTGCCTATAATCCGCGGCGAATTTGAGGAAGCCGAGTCGTTATCCGATACGGAGCGCGGCAAGGGCGGCTTCGGATCGACGGGAGCGTGACGGTATGGAGACGATCATTTTAGCCTCCCGTTCTCCGCGCAGAGCGGAGATACTCAGAAACGCGGGGATACCTTTTGAGGTCATATCCGCGGACGCGGACGAAACGCCGGTAAAAAGCGTTACCGCCGCCGAGCTTACGATGGGGCTGGCGTCACGCAAGCTGCGCGCCGTTTTTGAGCAGACCGGCGACAAAAGGCTTATTTTAGCGGCGGACACCGTCGTATGCAGAAACGGCGAGGTCTTCGGCAAGCCGAAGGACGAGGACGACGCGGAGCGTATGCTCACGCTTTTATCCGACGGCTGGCACGAGGTATACACGGGTATAGCGATGCGGAAAAACGGAAAGCTCGTTATCGATTACGACGTGACTCACGTCAGGATGAGAAAAATGGAGCCGTCCGAAATAAAAGCGTATATCAAAACAAAAGAACCGATGGACAAAGCGGGCGCGTACGCGGTACAGGACGTAGGCAGTATTTTCGTATCACGGCTCGACGGGAGCTTCCACAACGTCGTGGGACTGCCGATAAGCCTCGTATGCTCGCATTTATCGAATGACTACGGCATTTTTGTGCTTGAATAAAAATTGAGGTCGTAAAAATGGACAGAAAAACGGGTATAGATCTCGGAACGTCGAATATTCGCATCTGCGTCAAGGGCAAGGGCGTGGTTTTTAACGAGCCCGACGCCGCGGCGTTCGACGCGGAAAGAGAGCTTATCTGCTACGGGCAGAAAGCCAAGCGCATGATAGGCAGAACGCCGCCCGACAAGGACGCCGTAACGCCTCTGCGCAAAGGCGTTATCGCTAATTTTGAGGACTGCGTGGAGATGCTCTCCGCGATACTCAGCGATACAGGACTGCGCGGAGTGATCTCAAGGCCGAAAATAGCGGTATCCGTACCCGGCGGCATAACGGAGGTCGAGCGCAACGCGTTTGAAAACGCCTGCGTCGCCGCGTCCGGCGGCAGAGACGTGTATATGCTGATAAAGCAGCCCATGGCGGCTGCCGTAGGCTGCGGCGTGGACGTGCTGAACACGCGCGGCAGACTTATCTGCGACATAGGCGGCGGAAGCACGCAGACGTCCGTCACGGTCTACCGCGGAACTGTAAGCTCCGGCGCCGTGCGCACAGGTGGAGACGATCTTGACGAGGCGATAGCGCGCTACGTCAAGGATATATATAACGTAAGCATAGGCAAACAGACGGCGGAGCAGATAAAGCTTGCCATAGGCTCCGCGCACAGAACGACGGAATCGGGAGAGTACGGCGTATACGGCAAAAACCTCCTCACCGGTCAGGTGGTGAGAGTCGTTCTCCGCTCCGCGGAAACGCGCGAGGCGATGACCGGCGTGCTTGACGAAATAACCGAGCACATAAAAGGCGTGCTTGAAAACATACCGGCACAGCTTTCCGCGGACGTTTTTGAAAGCGGGCTCACGCTCTGCGGCGGAGTGGCGCTTTTGCCCGGTATAGACAGATATCTTGCCGAAAAGCTGAGCATGACCGTGACGGTAACGGAGCGCCCCGAGCTCTGCGTATGCCGCGGCACCGAAAAAATTCTCGAAGCGACGGGGGATCTGCTTCAGGTGGTCTCCGCCGGAGACGAAGACTGATAACTTGGTTTTATGAAATTCTTTAAAAGCAAATTTTTTATAATAACGCTCATCGCTGCCGTATCCGTTGCGGCGGTATTTACGGCGATGAGCCTTTTGGGCTATTCCTCGTATATAAAAGCCGGGTTGAATTTTCTTACCGTCCCGGTGCAGAAGCTGTCGGACGCCGTAGGGCGAGCGCTTGACGGATACGCGTCCTATATCACGGAATTCGACCGGCTGAAAAAAGAAAACGAGGAGCTTAAGGAGCAGATAAACGGCATGCTTGACGACATTCAGTCGGCAAAAGCCGTAAAGGAAGAAAACGATGAGCTGTGCCGTATGCTCGAGGTAAAAAAAGAGCATCTCGATTACAAATTCGAGCCGGCTGATATAATCGGACGCGAGGACGGCAATTACATGACCGTCTTTACTCTCGGCCGCGGAAAAAGCAACGGCATAGACAAGGATATGCCGATAATATCTTCAAATTCCGGGCTTATAGGCAGGATAACGGACGCCGGGCTCACCTGGTCAAAGGCCTCCTCCGTCGTTGACGTCGGCTCTTCCGTCGGCGCGTACGACGAGCGCAGCCGCGCCTCCGGCATTGTAGTCGGAGATTACGAGCTCGGACTGCGCGGACTGTGCAAGCTGTCGTATCTGCAAAGCGACGCGGATATAGAAGCGGGAGACAGGATACTCACCTCCGGCGTCGGCTCGGTTTATCCGAGAGGCCTTATAATAGGCACGGTAATGGAAGTAAAATACGACGAGAGCCTGAGAACGAAATACGCTGTAATAAAACCGTACGCGGAAATTTCCGGCTTAACGTCGGTAATGGTGATAACGTCATACGAAAGATACGTGGAGGATTGAGGTGCGCCGCATTAGTGCCGCCGCGGCTGCGCGGATGATACTGACAGCTGTATATACCTTTATCGCCGTACTGATGCAGTGCAGCGTTTTTCCTCATTTGCGCTTTTTGGGAGCGATACCGGAATTCACGCTGTGCGTTATAGTGTGCGTCTCCTGCTTTGAAGACGAGAAATTCAGCTGCGTCCTGGCCGTCGCGGCGGGTTTTCTTCTCGACACGGTCGGCGGGGACGCGTATACCCTCTCCCCTGTTCTGTTTTTGCTTGCGGCGTGTTTTTCAATAATACTTTCACATCGCATAACGACTACGAAAATAATACCCGCCGCCATATCCGGCGGCACGGCGCTTATCGTCGGCGCGGCAAAAGCCACGCTTATTCTCGCGGGCAAAGGCGCGGCGTTTTCCGCCGTTATCGTTAAGACCGCCTTGCCGCAGCTGTTATACGGTCTTATCGTTTTGATACCGGCGTTTCTTTTGACGGCGCTGCATTACCGCGTATTTCGCGGCAGCTTTGAGCAAAGCCGCAGACGCGCGCGTGAACGTGAGGTGATCTGAATTGCAGAACAGGGAATTGCAGAAAAAAAGAAGATTCAATATCAGATACATACCGTTATACGTTCTTTACGCCGCCGCCTGCACGTTCTTTTTGATAAAGCTCGTAAACGTGCAGATAACCGGAACGGACAGATACGTAAAGACCATGTCCATGACGCACGAGCGCGAGGTAACGGTACAGTCCATGCGCGGCGAGATATACGACAGAAACGGCGTTCCGCTTGCGATAAACGACTATTCGCAATCGCTTATGCTGGACTACGCTTCTTTACCGACGTCGGATAAAGAGCTTAACGGATCTCTTGCCTCGCTCGTCTCCGTAATAAAAGATTTCGGATACGAAACGGAAACCGTTATGCCTGTGACCGGCACGTATCCCCACATAGAATACGACGAGGAGGCGCTTAAAACACAGACCGGCAAAAACAGGATGTATAAGTTCCTTACGTATCACAATATAAAAACGGGCGTAAAATGTCTTGATCTGTACGAGGAGATCTTAAAGGAATACGCGCTGCTTGACGAGAACGGAGAGCATATCTACGACACGTTCACCGAGGATCAGATAGTTCGGATAAGATACGGGCTTGACGTAACGAATTTTGCGCCGGACAATCCTTACCGCCTCGTTTCCGATATAGACCTCAAGCTCGCCACGGCGGTGCTTGAAAGCGGCAGCAAAGGCGCGTATCTCAAAAAGGAATACACGCGGACGTACGGCGTGCCGGGCGTCGGCTCGAACGTAATAGGCAGGATAGGCAAGATACCGGCTGACAAAATGGACGAATATCTTGCAAAAGGCTACGCGTACGACGCGGTGATAGGACTTGACGGCGCGGAGGCGGCGTTTGAGGAATATCTGCGCGGAGAAAACGGCATAACCGTGTACGTGGAGGACGATTACGGGAACATCCTTGATTCATACGTAAAAAAAGAGCCCGTACCGGGCAAAAACGTTTATCTTACGATCGATATAGAGCTTCAGGCGGCGGCTGAAAAAGCGCTTGAAAAACAGATAAAAAGCATCGTCGCGGAAGCGCGCGCGTTAGGTGTGGAGAACTCCGGAGAAAAAGCGGACAGCGGCGCTTTGACCGTGTTTTCCGCAAAGACGGGACAGGTCCTTGCGCTCGCGTCTTATCCGACGTACGATCTGTCCACGTTTTCGGAGGATTACGGAAGTCTTGCGTCAAATCCCGCAAAACCGCTGTTCGACCGGGCGGTATCCGGCACGTATCAGCCGGGTTCGACTTTCAAACTGGCGACGACGGTGGCAGGTCTTATGAGCCGCACGATAACCGAATTTACGAGAATAAACGACACCGGAAAATATACGTACTACAAAGACTACCAGCCCTCCTGCTGGAGGCGCGGAGGTCACGGCGAGCTTGAGCTTATAGACGCGATAGGCGCTTCCTGCAACTACTATTTTTATGAGACGGGCAGACTTACCGGTATCGAGACGCTGAACAAATACTGCCGCCAGCTCGGTCTCGGAGAATACACCGGCATAGAGCTGCCGGAGAGCAAGGGCATACTTGCGGGACCGGAATATAAGGAAACCATAGGACAGCGCTGGAACCCCGGCGACACGCTGCAGGCGGCTATCGGTCAGTCAGACAACAGCTTTACGCCTATCCAGCTTTCGTCGTATATCGCCGCGGCGGTCAACGGCGGAACGAGATACAAGGCGACCATACTGCTCAAAACCTGTACTTATTCGGGCTCGGACGAGCAGAAAAACGCGCCGCAGATCTTAGGCGAGGTCGAAATAGACGAAAACACGGCGGACTGCGTAAAGCGCGGAATGAAGCGGTCTAAAGAGCTTACGTCGTCGACAAAATACTACAAATTCCCGATAGGCACAAAGACCGGTACGGCGCAGACGAGCCAGACGAACAACAACGCCGTGCTCGTGGCGTTCGCGCCCTACGACGATCCCGAAATAACGCTTTCGTGCGTTATAGAAAACGGAGCGAGCGGCGTAAACGCGGCGGCGCCGGTGCTTGACACCATCTCGTTCTACTTCGGACTTGACAGAGACGGCAACGCGCTTAATACTGCGGAAGATTAAAAACAAGGAAAAGAGCCGGGGATCGGTCGATCCCCGACCGTCATAAGGAAGTTTTTTCACCTCACGTTCGAGTGGTGAGTAAGTGCGCACTTAAGAAAAGCAGACTGAGAACAAAATCAGTCTGCTTTTTCGTATTCAACCGGTATAATGAAGACGTTCGCTTCGCTCACTAATGAAGACGGGCTATGCCCTAATGAAGACGGCAACTGCGTT
>DBWC01000030.1:37423-39506 GCA_002308615.1 Clostridiales bacterium UBA1248 | reverse complement strand
CCGCCGCGGCCGCGGCGGTTTTTCTTTTATTTTACCGGTTTGATCTCTCCGGCTTTCGAAAGCGTCAGTTTCGTTATGACGGGTCCGATAAGCTCGTATATGAGAGTTGCGCACAGTACGACGGCGCGTATACGGTCGGCGTACGCGGGCGCGGCGGCTTGAGCGGCGATAGTAAGACCGATCGCGACGCCCGCNNCCGCCTGCGGGATCAGAGCCGGTCCGAGATAACGGCGCACAGGCTTCGGGGCTTTCATTATCCTCGCGCCGAGCCACGCGCCGAACATCTTCCCGACTACTCTGACGAGCACGTAGACGACTCCGATAACGCCGATCTGCGGGATTATCGTAATATTCAGCGCCGCTCCGCTCGTGGCGAAGAACAGCAGGAATATCGCCGGGGTGAACGAATCCGCGACGGCAAGTATATTGTCCGATTCCTCCGATATGTTGCACAGCATCATGCCGAGCGCCATACACGCGAGCAGCGACGACCATCCGAGCATATTCGCCAGCCCGGCGCACCCNNAACACGAGGCCAACGGTTATTATCTGTCTGTTTCCGGCTTTTTTGAAAAATCTCAGCGGTATTTTGAAGATTATCCCGAACACCGCGCCGAGCAGCAGGGCGCCGAAGATCTGTAAAAGCGGCATATAAACGGTCTTCGCTTCGAACGCTCCGCCGCCTATGACCGAAGCCACGGCAACGCAGATCGAGAACGCGATCAAGGCGACAGCGTCGTCGAGCGCGACGACAGACACGAGCGTATCAGTGACCGGACCCTTCGCGCCGTACTGTTTTATGACCATGAGCGTCGCCGCCGGNNAGCCGTAGCCGCGGCGATCGCGCCGAGTATGACCGCGAGCTGTTTGTCGACGCCTATCAGGAGCAGCGCTCCCTGCACCGCGAACACGGCAAACACCGATTCGAATATTGCTATCACGACCGGCGTCATACCGACCTTTTTAAGATAAGACCGCTTGAAGCCGCAGCCTATCGTGAACGCGATGAACGACAGCGCCATTTCGGATATCAGACCGAAGTCGTCCACGACCTGCTGCGGTATCACGCGCAGAACGTACGGACCGAGAACGAGTCCGGCGATCAGATATCCCGTAACGTTAGGCAGTTTTATGAGCTTGACGAGCCTTCCGCAGAGAAGCCCCGCCATAAGAAGTATCCCGAGATATATCAGAGTGTTGAGCTGCAACGGTATCGCTTCCCTTCATTCATTGTGTGAGATCCCTTCGATGTAAAGGAGGGGGACGGAGAACATGATCGCGCTGTCCGGCTCGCTCAGATCGCCGACGACGCGTCTGACGGCTTCCTTCGCCTTTTCCGCCATCTCGTCCGAGCAGACGATGAAGATCGTCTTCGATTCCGAATGACCCATTCCGAAAAACGCGCGGAACGAGCTGACAAAATGACTTTCCTCGTGCGCGGCGAGCGTGTGCGCCATACCCGTGGAGCTCATGACCGTGGCGCCGCTGACGCCGGCGTCCTCGAATTCCAGAAGCAGACGGTCGAGAAGTTCTATTTTGTTTAAAACGGTGACAAGTACCTGATTGAACACAGCCTTTTTCTCCTTTTTGATCTTTTTTTCTATTTTACCACCGTTTTATGTGTTTTGCAACACCTAAATTATACAATTACGTACGTTTATTTTAAAAGAAAAATGGTACTTTTTACGCCGGCGCCGTTGACTTATACGTTTTTTTCTGTTATACTCGATCAAAAGGAGGACGATCTCTTGAAGAAATTCTGTTGTATGTTTCTGGCGCTTGTCATGCTCGCGCTCTGCGCCTGCGGATCAGACGGCGGCGCGCTGGCGGTATTTGAGGAAAACGACGGCGTCGTATCGCACGCCGTGCCGCTTTATCCGCACGTCAGCGGCGACGAGCGCACCGCGTATCTGCTGCGCCGCGCAAACTCCGACACCGCCGGGGTCGCCCTCGCGTCCCGACCCGGCGCGGAGTATACCGTGATATATGAAACGCCATCGAACGCCGCCGTGTACGAGCTGTACGCCGACGGCGGGATCATCGCGTTTTACGAGCTGACGGTCTATTCCGACGGCAGCGTCGG
>DBWC01000030.1:21647-37394 GCA_002308615.1 Clostridiales bacterium UBA1248 | reverse complement strand
CGCGTCGTTTCGCCGTTCAAGAAGACCGTGTCGGAGAATACCGGCGCGCAGACGCGCTTTATCGTCGTCTTCGACGGCTGCGTGTACTATCTGACGGAATCGCCCCTTCTCGGGCGGTGCCGCGTCATGAGATATCGTCTGTCCGACGGCGCGCTCGACGAATATCTGTCGTATCCTCTGACCGACANNGGCAGTTCGTGTACGTTCATCTCCTCCGCCGCCGGTTATCTGACGTGCGGCGTGGTGGAAGGAAGCAGGACGACGCTTAAAACATACGAGCTGACGTCGGGCGATCTCGTCCGCGAAAAGGTCCTGCCCTACAGCGTCGCCATGGTATATATGGCCGATCACGATTACATGACCGGGCTTTACGCGATGTATTACATGAACGCGCAGGGCGAGGAATGCGTCGGGATCACGCAGATATCGGACGACGCCGGTGTGAACGAGGTGATGAAGCTTTCGAAAAGCGAATACCTCGACCGCGAGGAAGTGCGTCTCCTCGGCGACAAAGTCGTTTTCACCGTGCAGGATCAGGATCAGTCCGAGGATCCCTACAAGGCGTTTTACACAGTTACCGCGGGCGCGGCGGACCTTACTGCGACGCGCCGCGACGGCGTGTACGAGATCGTCCGCATAGGCGGACAATACTACTCTATGTCTTTCGGCAAAAAGACGGGATATTCAAAAGTAACCTTATCAAAAACAGAGCTTAATTAAGAGGTGTATCATGACGAAATACGAACTTCCACTCAAAATAGTACACGGATTCGATTTTCCGGATATGGCGCCGGAAGACGAGATCAGAGGATCCGTCGCGGCAAGACTCGCGTCGCTCAAGGAAAAGGGCTTCGGCGGCATCGTCACGAACGTCGCTTTCAGGGATTACCTGAAAAACGAGAGCCTTTGGCGCGTGCTCGGCATCGTGCTTGAGCAAGCGAAGGCGCTCGACATGCGCGTATGGCTTTACGATGAGGACGGTTATCCGAGCGGAGGCGCCGGCGGTCTTACGATAGACGAGGACCCGGATTTTGAGGCGCGCGCCGTAGTGATGATGCACGCTTTCATAAAACCGGGCGAATCATATACGTTCGAATTCCCGCGCGGGCACGAATATGCGCTGTCCGCCGCGTCCTACAAAGTAAAAAGCGAGGATATAACGCGCCTCGACGCGAAGCGGGCTTATAAGAGATACGACGTTTACGGCAAAACTGACGGCCTGACCGTCAGAAACGATACGGGCGGCCTGCTTTTCGCCGCGTATTTCGTCAAAAAGCACGTCTACGAGGGCACGCACGCCGAGCACAACGTATGCGAATGCCGCAGATATATAGATATAACGAATCACGACGCGGTCAGGGCGTTCATAAAGAACACCTACGAGGAATACACGAAAAGAGTCGGTTCGGATTTCGCCGGCATGAAGCGTGAAAACGGATTGATCGAGGCGATGTTCACCGACGAGCCGTCGCTGATGGGCGTATATCTGAACGCCGGGCTTTATCCGAAATCCGTCCATGACGAATACGACGACACGCTGCCGATGTTCCCTATGACGACGTGGGGCAAAAACATCGACAACCGCATGATGACGAAATACGGTATAAACATTTACGACTGTCTCGTTTATCTGTTCGGCGTCGACACCGAAAACGCCCGCGACGTGCGCAGAGCGTGGTACACGGAGATGAGCCGCCTCGTCGAGGAAGCGTTTTTCCAGCAGATATCGGACTACTGCAATTCTGTCGGGCTGCCGTTCTCGGGTCACATACTGCTTGAAGACGACATAAGACTGCACCCGATGTTCGAGGGCAATTTCTTCTCTCTTCTCCGCCATATGCACTATCCGGGCATAGATATGCTCCATTCGATCCCCGAGATCGTATACGACTCGGCGTTCACACCGAAGCTCGTATCGTCGATCGCCGTCAACTACGGCAGAGAGCACGTTATGAGCGAGGTCTCGGCGCACGCGCAGGGCGGAAAAGTGACTGACGATCAGATGCTCTGCTCACAGCTTCTGCAGTACGCATACGGCGTCGACACGTTCACGTCGTACTACGGCGAAAACGTAATGGACGCGGCAAAATACGACAAATACAACCGCTGTATCGGCGCCGTCGACGAAAATATGAAGGGCCGGGATTTCACGTCGATCGCTCTGTATTATCCCTATAACACCATAGCCGAAAACACCACGACGAATATCGTCGGCCTGAGCAAGGACGGCGACATGGTAAAGGTGAAGAACGCCTGCGCCGACGGACTTATGAGGACGGTGAAAGAGCTGAACGACAACCAAGCCGTGTATCATTTCGTCGATCTGGAACTGCTCGAGAAAGCCGACACGTCCGAAGGCTTCATAGATATGCCGCTGTATAACGGCGTGTACTTCGAATCGCTGCTCATCCCACCCTGCACGCTGACCGAACGCGAAAAAGAGATCATATCGCGAATGAGATACGACGGTGTACACGTATATTTCGCCGAGGACTTCGGGTTTACGGCGGACGATACGGACGCGATAATCTGCCTCGGTATAGGGGACGCCGTGCGCGCCGCTCAGTCCGAGGGCAAACCGTTCAATGTGACCGGCGATCACAAAGGCGTCGCCGCGCTTTACAGGAACGGCAACCTCCTGCTCGTCAACGCGGAAAACAGAGACAAGGCGATCGCCGTCGATACGGGCTCGGATACAATAGACGTATATGATCCGTTGAACGACGACTACATCTTCGCCGAAAGGAACGGAAACGCCGTATCGTTCACGCTCAAAGCGTACGCGGCGGTGATCGTAAAATAATTCAGAATCAAGAAGCGAATAAATATTCAAAAAACACTTGATTTTTTGATTAAAAAGTTATAAAATAATTAAAGTTTAAAATCTCCCTCAGTCGGCTCCGCCGACAGCTCCCCCGAAGGAGGAGCCTTACTCAGCCTTCCTCTTTGAGGAAGGCGGCACGCGCAGCGTGACGGAAGCCGGGGTTCCCCGAAAATGAGCAACGCGAATTTTCGGGGGTTCACGGAAGCCGGGGTTCCCCGAAAATGAGCAACGCGAATTTTCGGGGGTTCACGGAAGAAGTACCGAAACCCGATATACCACTCCCCCGGTCGGCTCCGCCGACACGAAAAAAACAAGGAGTAATGAAAATGAAAAAGAAGATCACGGCTTTATTACTTTGTCTTACAATGCTTGCGGCACTTGTCCCCACGGGGATCTTGTCGATTCCCGCGGCCGCCGTACCGGACAACAACTTTTGCAAAACGGAAAACGTGGAGGTCCCCAAAAACTGGGACTATGTCGAGGTATCGAACGCCAAAGAGCTGTTGGCGACCGAGGAAAGGCACGGCGGCTGGGATTCGGACGGCAGATCTATGTTCGTGCGGCTGACGGCGGATATCAGTCTTTCCGCCGGAAACGTAGGTCAGTATGAAAGAGCATGCATTCAGCTTTCTTACTGGACCAGCACGATAATCGACTTTAACGGTCACACTATCAAATGTTATATCAACGCCGAACAAAACGGCGATAACAGGACCTGGTACGGAGTCTATATATTTATGGACTACGGTCTTGTCCCGGATCAATACCTGCGCTTTGTGGATTCCGCGGGCGGCGGAGGTATCACGCTTGACGCGCGTACCGACGTTGACGGTCCAACAAACGCGCTCAGGATAGAAGGACAATCGATGAAGCGCTACGCTCCGGCGGGGTATCAGGTTTATTATACCGAGACCCGCCCCACGGTCTATATAGACGGCGGGTATTACGGTATGACCACCTACAACAAAAAGTTCTGCGGGGTGCAGGGCGATCCGCTCAACGATTCCAACGGCTATCCCCGTTGGACCACCATGTATACCCGTTCGGCGGTCGGACTGCACCATTGCAGCGCGGTCATAAACAACGGGCATTTCTGCGCCGAGTACGATAAGGACGCAAGCGGCGTATCTGCGGATATGGGCAAACGCTTCTTATCCGATTTCGGATATGTGGACGTAGATAGTCTTGCGATCAACGGCGGATTATTCAACGGGTCCTGCTATTCGGTGATGACATATCAAACATTGTCTGGTTATTACGACGACCTGACATTCAAACAAATGATCCCGGTGATCAACGGGGGCGAATTCCACGGCGGTATACAGTTATGCACGACAAGGACTTCGTATTGGAGGAAACTGCAGGGCTGCTACGACCTTAGCCCGGTAATGAAGGATATTAAGGTAAGCGAAGCCCTTTATCCCGGCGCAAAGATGTATATGGACGGCAAGCTGATAGATCCGGATGAAAAAGACCTTGAGGATATCGCGTGGCCGCACTTGATAACCGTCAGACCCGGTCCGCATATAATCAAAACAAAACTTTTAGACGAAAATCTTGCCACGGGCTGCTACACGGGATATCACGTGCAGTACAACAAAATGCCCGATTCCGCCATACTGCAGGAGTATATCACCGTGATCCGTCTCGGACAAGAACAGTCCTACTGGACGGAAGTCAAGGGGTCTTATTATACTTTGCAGACAAATCTCGGCGAAAACTATTTGAATTTCTTCGTCCCCGCAAGGGACACGGCGGGCACGCGCAGATACCGCGTCAGAGCGACCTTCGGCGACATAACCATTCTGTCTGATGAATTTGAAGTTTACTGGATAGATTTTTCCGATTTCAAATTCACCGAGGGACCGGATTGGTACGACGGCGGCGACAGCGGCGTCGCGTGCGTTGATTTTGACTTCAGTTACCGTCACGCGATGTGGCATTACGAACTTTACTGGCTTGTTCACGGCGACTACTGGCAGTTGATCGATGACGCGCCGTATCTTACTCCGCAGAAAAACAACGGTCTTTACCGCTTCTATTTGCCTAAGATCGAAGAAAATGATTCGGACAGTACGACGTACCGTATAACCGTAACGTATAAATTAAACGGCGTTGTATACACAATTGACTCCGACGAATTCACGCTTTCCAAATCCGATATCGGCTCTCCGATGGATCCGGACGGCGTAGGTCTTGACTGTACGGAATGTGTTCTGGGCATCGGCGAAAGCAAAACGGTAAACGTCACGCTGTTCCCGACGTCCGCCCCGCATAAGGAAGGTTTTACCGTTAAATCGTCCGATCCCGGCGTGGCTCAGGTTACGGCGGCGGACGGCAGCTTTACGATAAAAGCAAACAAGGCGGGGGCCGCGACGGTAACCGTTACCGCGGTCGGCGGCGCTTTTGCCGAATGTAAAGTCACCGTATTTGATTCTTCGTTCCTCCCCGGCGACGTCAACGGCGACGGCGCGGTCGACAACAAGGACGTCGTAACGCTGTTCAGATATCATTCCGGGATCAGCATTACGGTAAACGTCGCGGCGCTTGATATCAACGGAGACGGAGCGCTTGACAACAAAGACATAGTGATATTGTTCAGATATTTATCCGGCGCGGACGTCACTCTCTCCGGCATACCTTATACCCCAAATAAGTAAAAAAATCGGCGTAGGCTATTCCGACACCTGCCGAAATCGGCGGAAGCAAGCCCCCGCCCTGCATTCACAATTTTTCGAGGAGCAAACCATGTACAAGATAGTACAAAAAAAATCTTTAAACCCCACGGTCACGCAAATGCTGATCGAGGCGCCGCTCGTGGCTAAAAAGGCAAAGCCCGGGCAGTTCATAATTCTGCGCGTAAACGACGACGGGGAGAGAATACCGCTGACCGTCGCCGGAGTTGACAAAGATAAAGGCACCGTCAAGATAATATTCCAGATAGTCGGCGCTACCACAAAAAAGCTCGACGCCAAGAACGAGGGCGAATATATAAGCGATTTCGTCGGTCCTCTCGGTATGCCCACGCATACGGACGGCATAAAGAAAGTCTGTATCGTAGGCGGCGGCGTCGGCTGCGCTATCGCGCTGCCCGTGGCGGAGGAATTCCACCGCTTGGGCGCGGACGTAACGAGTATAATAGGCTTTCGAAACAAAGACCTTCTTATTCTTGAAGACGAGTTCAAGGCCTGCTCAAACAGACTGACCGTCATGACGGACGACGGATCGTACGCGCGCCACGGAAACGTCACCGTCCCCTTAAAAGAAATGCTTGAAGCCGGTGAAAAATTCGATATGATAATCACGATAGGTCCGCTTATTATGATGAAATTCGTGACGCTTACTGCAAAGCCGTTTGATATACCCGTCACCGTTTCAATGAACCCTATAATGATAGACGGCACGGGAATGTGCGGCGGCTGCCGCCTGACGCTCCACAGAGACGGACAGAATATAACGAAATTCGCGTGCGTTGACGGACCGGATTTCAACGGCTACGAGGTGGATTTTGACGAGGCGATGTCTCGCGGACGTATGTATACCGATTTTGAGCGTCACGCGTACGAGCAGACCTGCAATCTGTTCAAAAAGGCGTAAGGAGGCAGTTATGGCGATACAACAGAAAAAACACGAAATGCCTACGCAGGCGCCCGAGGTGCGCGCGCATAATTTCAGCGAGGTGGCGCTCGGCTACACCGCGGAAATAGCATTGGAAGAAGCTCAGCGCTGTCTCAACTGTAAAAACAGACCCTGCGTGGAGGGCTGTCCCGTAAACATAGATATTCCCGATTTTATATCAAAGATAAAAGAAAAAGATTTTGAAGGCGCTTACGGCGTTATAACAAAGTCCTCTTCCCTGCCCGCCGTCTGCGGCAGAGTCTGCCCGCAGGAAACTCAGTGCGAGAGCAAATGCACGATGGGAATAAGATTCGAGCCGGTAGGCATAGGCAGGCTTGAAAGATTCGTTGCGGACTATCACAACGAAAACTGCAAAGAAGCCCCGCGGAAGCCGCAGTCGAACGGCCACAGGGTAGCGATCGTCGGCTCCGGTCCGTCCGGACTGACGTGCGCGGGCGATTTGGCGAAAAAAGGCTATAAAGTCACCGTGTTTGAGGCGCTTCACACAGCGGGCGGCGTGCTCGTTTACGGCATACCGGAATTCCGTCTGCCGAAGTCCATCGTCGCAAAGGAAGTCGATACGCTAAAGCAGCTCGGCGTTGATGTGCAGTGCAACGTCGTCATAGGCAAAACGCTGACCGTTGACGAGCTGTTCGACGACGGCTACGAAGCCGTGTTCATCGGCTCCGGCGCGGGCTTGCCGAACTTTATGAACATACCCGGCGAGAGCCTCAAGGGCGTGTATTCGGCTAACGAATTTTTAACGCGCAGCAATCTTATGAAAGCGTATCGCGAGTCCGACACGCCGATAATGAAAGGCGGCCGCGTCGCCGTGGTAGGCGGCGGAAACGTCGCTATGGACGCGGCGAGGACCGCTCTGCGTCTCGGCGCGGAAAAGGTGTATATCGTTTACCGCCGCTCGATAGAGGAGCTGCCGGCGAGAGCCGAGGAGGTCGAGCACGCAAAGGAAGAGGGTATTGAATTCCGTCTGCTCTGCAACCCGACGAAAATCACCGGTTACAATAACCCAAGCGATCCGCGCGATCCGAAAAACGGATTTGTCACCGGTATGGAGTGCGTCAGGATGGAATTAGGCGAGCCGGACGCAAGCGGCAGAAGAAGACCGGTGGAGATACCGGGCAGCGAATTTACGCTTGACGTCGATACGGTCGTTATGGCTATCGGCACGTCGCCGAATCCGCTTATAAAAAGCACGACGGACGGCCTTGAAGTCAACCGCAGAGGCGGCATCGTCGTAAACGAGGAAGGTCTGACGTCGCGCAAAGGCGTTTACGCCGGAGGAGACGCCGTAACGGGCGCCGCAACGGTCATATCCGCAATGGGCGCGGGCAAAGTCGCCGCCGCGGCGATAGATAAGTATTTATCAAAATAATATATTGTACGGGAGGGCTGAGCTCTCCCGTTGTTCTTTGCGGCTTTAGCCGCGCGCGGGCGTCCCCCCCCCTCACACCCGCGCGCTTATTTGTTTATTGATTCATATCGCGCGTGATATGTAATTGCAGCACGTTAACGTTCCGATTTTTATTCTTTCTTCTTTTTTATTTATTCTTTTTTCTTTTTTGCCGCGGGAGGGCAGACCCCTCCCCTACAAGCGACTTCGTTTATCATGCGACGGTGATTTGCGGGAGGGCAATGCCCTCCCCTACAAACGGCTTCGTTTATTGTACGGCGGTAATTTGCGGAAGGGCGGGCCCTTCCCCTACAAACAATCACGGGCGACCGATGGTCGCCCGTGATATTTTTACCGGTTTATTTTCTGTCCTTTATCTGCTGCAGGGCTTTTGCGATGAATTCGTCGACCGTGTAGACCTGCGTTTCAGCCGTATCTCTGTCGCGGACGGAGATATTGTTTTCCTCCGCTTCCTTTGCGCCTATGATTATCATATACGGCGCGCGGTCGACCGACTGGGCTTCGCGGATCTTATATCCGATCTTCTCGTCGCGGTCGTCAAGCGTTACGCGTATGCCGGCGGCTTCTATCGCGTCCGTTACCTTCTGCGCGTAGTCCATCGTCTTTTCACTTACCGGCAGGACTTTTACCTGCATGGGTGCGAGCCACAGCGGGAATTTGCCCTTCGTTTCCTCTATGATATACGCCATGAATCTGTCAAGCGAACCGAGTATCGCTCTGTGGAGCACGACGGGCGTTTTCTTCTCGTCGTTTTTATCGACGTATTTAAGATCGAATTTAGCGGGCAGGCAGAAGTCGAGCTGGCATGTGGAGAGCGTTATCTCCGCTCCGACGGCGGGCTTGACGTTGACGTCGAGCTTCGGTCCGTAGAACGCCGCTTCGCCTATCTCCTCCGTGTACTGTATGCCGAGCTGGTTCAGAACGTCGCGCAGGGCGTTTTCTGCTTTGTTCCACATCTCGTCGTCGTGGTGATATTTGACTTTATCGTCCGGGTCGCGCAGCGAGAGAACACAGCGGTAATCCTTTATGCCGAAATCCTTATACACGTCGAATATCAGATCTACCACGCGCGCGACCTCGTCCTTTATCTGCTCCGGCGTGACGAACAGGTGCGCGTCGTTCTGGCAGAAATGGCGTCCGCGCTCGATGCCTTTGAGCGTGCCGGACGACTCAAATCTGAAGTCGTGCGCTATTTCGCCTATCCTTATAGGCAGATCGCGGTATGAATGGCCTCTGCTGGCGTATATCATCATGTGATGCGGGCAGTTCATGGGGCGGAGAACGAACGTCTCGCCCTCTACCTCCATCGCCGGGAACATATTGTCCTTGTAATGCTCCCAGTGACCCGACGTCTGATACAGAGCGACCGTACCGACGCACGGCGTCATAACGTGCTGATAGCCGAGCTTGCGCTCTTTTTCCTTGATATAGTTTTCAAGCTCCTGCCATACCGTGTAGCCGTTCGGCAAAAACATCGGCAAGCCCTTGCCTACGAGGTCGTCCGTCATGAACAGGCGCATTTCCTTGCCTATCCTTCTGTGGTCGCGCTGCTCCGCCTCCGCCAGCTGTTTAAGATACTCTTCCATTTCCTCAGCCGTTGCAAACGCCGTGCCGTTTATACGCGTGAGCATCTTGTTGGCTTTGTCGTTTTTCCAGTACGCGCCGGACTGACCCGTGATCTTGAAGACCTTCAAGCCCTTTGTGTAGCAGAGATGCGGGCCGACGCACATATCTATATATTCGCCCTGCTGATAGAAGCTTATAACGGCGTCTTCCGGCAGGTCGCCTATATGTTCGACCTTGTATTTCTCTCCTCTTTTCTCCATTAAAGCTATCGCTTCCGCGCGCGGCAGAGTAAACGCTTTTATGGGCAGATTTTCTTTTGTGATCTTCTTCATTTCCGCTTCGATCTTGGCTAAGTCCTCATCGGACAGTTTTGTATCGCCTAAATCGATATCGTAGTAAAATCCCTTTTCCGTAGCCGGTCCGTAACCGAAATCAGCCTGCGGGAAAAGACGCTTAACGGCCTGCGCCATGATATGCGCCGCCGTGTGGCGTATAACGTGCTGCTCTTCCTCGGGCAGACATTCTCCGACGTGCCCGTCGTTGTAAATAACTTTCATTTTAAACCTCCGAAAAATATAAAAGCCCTTGCAGCGTTATAAAAACGCTCAAGGGTGCAAAAATTTACACGGTCCCACCTTGAATTTTAACTTCATTCTCCCTTAACGCGGGGTACGTCGGCAAATACTGTTGTTTCCTCACCGCGGCTCAAAAGCGGTCTTCATTTACGCCGTGTAAGGAACTCTCACCGCCCGTTCCCTCTCTGATACAAAAACGTAAACTACTGTCTTTATCACAGCCTGTGCGGTGATTATACTACAAAAAAAGCCGTTTGTCAAGTACAAAAAACAAAATTATATGATTGTTACGTTTAATCAATTAAATTTTGGCTTTCATTTTCAGCGTTTATCTTATAATTTAATATATCTTCGTTCCATATCCTCAATATATGTGCTTCAAATAAACGCTGTAATTGATATGCCTGCCTTGAATCATTATATAGACTGTTTTTAATATCTATTTTCACCGTTATAGCTTTTTTCTCCGCTTTTTCTATTCTTGCAAATGTGTTTGAATCAGAAGAATTAAGGAGCTTTTTATATATATCCGCTAATTCTGGATTGTGATTTTCAAGCAAATCAAGTATGTCTGCATATTCAGTCAAATATCCAAAAAAGGGCGAATAATAATATGTTATTTTTCCGTCGTTCGGATTTATCATAATATGATTGTAAAAGTCAATATCAATAATATATCCGTGTATTTTACCACTTCCTCCAAAAGATTTAACAGCTTTTGACACATCTTCTTGAAATACTCTATATGGTTTAAACAACCTAATATAGGCATTCACCATATTTGTCATTTGATTTTCAAAGTAGTCTAACTCTATATTATCGCTTACTTTTTTTACAGAGCCTCCAACGCAGATATACGTGCCGCTTGGGGTATTTTTTTCTTTTTTTTCAGACACTAAAAAGAATCCGTAGTATTCACTTTTTTTTATTAAATACAATCCGCGGTGGTATTTACTTAAATATTTGCGTATTAACTCAACGCCTTCTATGTAAATACCCGAAAACACATTGAATAGCATATATTCATATGGATTTATTCTGTAACAACCGTCGCCGTATGATGCAAAAGGATTGTATAATTTATATATGTTTGCTTTTTTGAACTTTAGTACATCATTTTTATATCCTATTTGATTATCAGCATATATATGAACATTTGAATCTCTATGATGGTACAGATAACCTCTGTGATTATGTCCATAAAAATATATACTGTTCTCGTCATACGCTTTATCTGCTTTCCAATCGTCCGGCGGGTTATGCGTAAGCACCAACAATAAACAATTCTTTTTCTTTGCTTTCTCAACTATTGACTTATAATACTGTTCCCAATCTTTTGTTAAATTTATTTCCTGCTCTCTGTTTACCGCGGTCGAATATATTAAATCGTTTGCATTAAATGTTTTGTTATACCCAGCAAAGCCTATGCCGCCAACAATTATTACATTTGTAATACGTGAATTCTTATAGTCGTATTCGGTAGGATTGTCCTCTCTTTTTATTCTCTCAAAATCGTTAGATTCTTCGCTATATTTGATGGGATACCGTGGTTTAAAAGCGTATTGTGCTTCGTTATATAAAAATATTATCCCGAGATCTTCAAACATTTTTCTATAGGCAGAAACACACTTATCAACAGAATCAAATTCCCACAATTCGTGATTTCCTATAATTGCATATATTCTTTTGTCTGGTCTTCTCCACTCGCTTATATATTTATAGATCTCGTAATCAACAATGCTATGTATTTGATCAGATAATTCGCGCGATTCGGCAATTGAAGCCTTTATATCTTGTGGAACTCTTTTGTCAGAATATTCAAGCAAATCTTTTTTTGCGTCTTTTATCCAAGCTTTATTTGATTTCCACTCTGAAATCTTTTTTTCCAATCCTATATATCTTTCATAAAGAGGTAAGACGGCACTTCTTTTTTCATCGTATTCTTGTTTGCTTAAATCATCCCATGTGCGTAAAAAACTTGAATAAAACTCTTTGGACAAATCTATGCTGCTTGATAAATCGCCCCCGAATAATACTATTCTGTTTTCATATTCTTCTTTATCAATGCTTAAAAACAGTTCTTTTGCTTTATCTTCAATATAGGTTTTTATCTCCTTTTCTGTTGCTCCTTCATTTACCTTTTCATAAACCTTGAAATCTAAATGTATATCGCTAATATAGTACACAATGCTGTCACAATATCTATAATTGAAAAAATCGTCGTTGCTGTCAAAACTAACGACGTTATTTATATTATTTGTACTATCTTCGAGTAATTTTGCCTTTTTAACGTTCTTTACATAATTATCGCAAACACCCATTGTTTATACCTCGTTCAAAGACAGTAAGACTTGTGACCAAATAACTTCTGTCTATATCACAGCCTCTGAGGTGATTATACTACAACAATTGGATTTGTCAAGGGGTTATCATCAAAATTAAACGGCATTGTCAGTTATCTGTCCGTGCCGGCTCGCAGGCTTATATTCATTTTATCGCGCACGTGCGACAAAACCGTGAACACTGTGACGGCTGAAAAAAACAGGTGTATTTTAAATCTTCTGAACAATTCTTTCATAAGCAAAAAGCTCCTTTGCGGTCTTATAATACCACAAGAAGAGCGTTTTGTCAATGGGTTTTTGAAAAATTTTTATTGTTTTGCGATAATTTTTAAACTTTGAACGCCAAATCGGCGCGGTTTATTTCAGTATAATACAAGCGCGGCCCGCTTTTTTCGGCGAGCCGCGCTTTTTGTCGGTTATTATTTTTCGATCTTTTCCAAGAATTTGCTGATCTTCTTGTCTATAGATTTTGCGACCTTTTTATAAAGGTTGCTGAATTCGCTCTTGTTGTTGAACACGAGATCGGAATATCCGGAGGCGTAGTTGCCCCAGTCGTTTATAAGACCCAGGTCGTACATTCTGTGCTTGAACAGTATTTCAAGCATATCTATCGACTTTTCGTCACGCGTGGATTTACCCTTTATCGCTTTTTCTATAAACGCCGGCACGATATATTCATGTCCGTAATATGCCATCGCTTCAAGTATGACGGCGCTTCTTCTGGCGTTATCGTTATTCTTCTGATATATCGGTATGCCGACAAGAGACGCGGCGGGGTTGACGAACGTGACGTAGTCTTCCTGCTTTTCGTCGTATTTCGGCATCGGAAGAAGTCCGAAATCCGTATCCATCGTACGCAGGTTCATGATCGTTGACAAAACCTCCGCGTAGAACAGCGCTCTGTCCTCCTCAAACGCGTCCTGCGTCAGTATGGTAGCCCACGGATTTACGTGAGTCCACTTGTGCGCGTCTATCGTAAGCTGAGTGTCGCGCATGACCTTCAGAGAGTAGTTGAGTACGTTCTGGATCTTCTCATTGTTCTTCGCGTCAAGATACGGAAGATCGTTTTCATCCTTCTGGATAAACGAAAGTCCGGCGGCGTAGAACAGGCCGTACGCCATGTCTCTGTGCGTTGCAAACGCGTAAGTCGCCATGTAGTCCCATTCGCCCTGGTCGTTCGGCTTTGCGATGCCGCATTCCTTCATGGTGTTGTAGAAATAGTCAAACGTCCATCTTCCGTCCTTGACGACCTGGTAAAGATCCTCTAAGTCAAGACGTTCCGCAAGACCTTTATTGAACATCATGGTCCAGGTGCAGGCGTCCTCAACCGTAATGATATCGCCTACCGTGTAAAACTGCTTATTGGCGATGGAAAGCTGTTCGTTTGCGCTCTGGTCCCAGTAAAGCTTTGACAGATCGATGCCGTCCGCTTCCTTAAGGTCCATAAGGTCGCCGTTTGAAGCGCTCGTCGCTATGAGCGGCATTCTTGCGACTACGGCGTCATATGCCTTGTCGCCGGATTTTACGCTGTTTTTGAGAGCCGTGGTCGTGTCCGCGGACGGAGTGACCATGATCTCCACGTCAAACTGATCCTTAAGCTTTTCACAGCGCTGCCATACCGCGTCGTCGACCGGGTCGTCGCTCGCTTCCTCGTAATAGAGGTTGTTTTCCGTACCCCAGAAAGCGCCTTCACAGAGGATGTTGAACTCTCCCGGGAACTTTTCTTCCGGCAGATTGGCTACGTATCCCAGATCAACCGTCTCCTCCGGCTCCGTAACAGCGTCAGTTGTTTGCTCGGCTGCCGTCGTCGTTACGTTTGAGGGCTTGTCGGTGTTCTCCGCACAGCCGGCAAAGCACGACGCAACGGTCACAAAAGCGAGAAGTAAAACAATTACTTTCTTCATATACTTTCCTTTCTGTATATTAAATTCTTTTGATTTCTTTGAATTTCAGATCCGTAAGATGCTCCGCGCACGTCGCGCCGTATGAGAACACAAGGCTCCACTTACTGTCTGCGTTTATCTGCGTGAGACGAAGCACAAGGCGGTTTTCGCCTTTTTTCAGTTTTACGCCGGAGATATGCACGTTTTCCGACGTGAACGTATCGCAGTCGTTTCTTTTTGCCAAAAGCTCTCCGCTGAGATACAGCTCAAACGGCGCGCTCCTGCCAAACTGTATGTAAACGTCTCTTTCTTCTTCGCTTATTATGATCTGCGACATATAAAACACGCACGGACCGTAAAAGCCGGATATATCGGACAGCCTGAAGCTGTCTTCTTCTTTGTAAAAATATCTTTTTATTCGTCCGTCGGAATATCCCGGATCAAACGGCTCAAAAAGCGAGTTGATATCAAGATACGCCGTATCCGTGTCGCGCGCGAAATTAAGGTGGAAATCGCGGACGTTGTCCGTCGACTCTCCCTCGTTTTTGCCGGGCTTCATAAAGCTCCAGTAGCTTCTGCCATCCTCAAGCGCCGTGGGTTCAAGCGCCGGTTCGGTGCGCCAGATCGGGCCGTCAACACGCCATACGTCGGCGCAGCATACGCCGAAGGTGTCTTTATAAACGCCGTCTTCCGTGTGGAATTCAAGCTCTATTATGTTTTTCATCGGGAAAACACCAGCGTCGGGCAAAACTTCAAATTCGCAGTGCACAAGCGCTTCGTTTTCGCCGTCGTCGTAGGATTCTCCGGTAACGTCAAATTCGTTCTCACGGCAGAAAAGCGGCTCGGGACAGTTGAATCTCAGCTTTCCCTTTATTCTCTTCTTTGCGGCTATTCTGATATTTACCGCGCATTTTTTACCGGGTGAAACGCAGGGTTTGCCTGCGTACAAATAATAAAACTCGTATTCCGGCGCCGGCTCAAACTCAAATTTTATATCCGGCGCGTTTTCTATTTCGGTATCGCCGTGCGGAAGCGCCGTGCCGAGCTTTGCTATCTGCTCCGACAGAAAGTCCGTTCTGTCGCCGTGACCTTCCGATCTTACGGATAAAACGTATTTCAGATCGTGCAGTCCGGTGAGCTCCGCGAATTTTTTGCCGCCTGAGATTATGCCGAGCATCGCCCCGGCGGACGCGCAGGTGCAGTCCGTGTCAAATCCGCAGTTCAGCGCCGTAAGTCCCGTTTTTATCGGGTCTTTGCCGCACAGAAGAAGCGACGCGAGCGTTATGCCCATATTCTGGAACATATTCGTGCAGTCGGGATGCCCGTATTTGTCAAGTATGAACGCGCGCACGGTCTCCATATCATCGTATCTGCCGCAAAGCCAGACGACGTATTTGACGAGTCCCGCGAATTTACAGCCGGACGGAATGACGGACAGCCCCGCCTGGATGATCTTTAAAAGGTCGTCCTCAAAAAACGCCTCCGCCTCCGCCGCCGCGAAAAACAT
>DBWC01000030.1:21383-21613 GCA_002308615.1 Clostridiales bacterium UBA1248 | reverse complement strand
GGCTCCGGCTCGCCGGGCGCGAGACACGCCCATATTTCAGAGCGTATGGGGCAGCCCATTCCTTCACGGTAAAAATCGTTTCTGTAGCTGCCGGAATACGGCGGGTAAATACCGCATTGGTAGTTTTTGCGCATGACCGCGTATTCGCCGGGCGAGTAGTCGCAATATTCGCAGAAACGCTGTAATAACTGACGCGAGGTGAAATCCGCGCCGTACTTTTGTACGACGTC
>DBWC01000030.1:19909-21341 GCA_002308615.1 Clostridiales bacterium UBA1248 | reverse complement strand
CGGTATTTCAGCTCCATGCGCATTTTAACGCCCTCGTAAGGCGCGCCCATGGTGCCTATCGCCGCCTTGCCGGCAAAGCAGCCTTTGACTTTGTCAAGATATTTTTCGTATCCGATACGTCTCATAACCACGCCCCACAGCCGTTTTGCTTATTTTTGCTTATTTTATCATACTTTTTTTGATTTGTCAAATACTTTTATAAAAATAACAAAAATATCTGTTTAGCAGAACTGAATCGGAGGATAATTACCCGAAAAGCTCTGAATGTGTTCCCGTGCGGGCAAGAAGCAGAACAAGAACGTCGTCAAAAACCTCGTAAACAAGAAGCCAGTCCGGCTCGATATGACATTCGCGGCATCCTCCGTAATCGCCTGTCAGCTCATGGTCGTGAAATCTGGCGTCGAGCTTTTCTCCGTCAGACAGTTTATCAATTACTTCAAAAAGCTTATCTATGTTCTTTCTCTGTTTTTTTGCAAGCTTAAGGTCTTTTTTGAATTTTGCCGTAAATTTTACTTCGTACTTCATACGTCAAGCGCTTTTTTGAGATCTTCTATGTTTTTATATCCCTTGACGCTTTTATCATACGCTATTCTGCGTCCCTCTTCGATCGCTTCGACCGTTTCAGCGTTCGGAATGTTTAAGGTCAGTGCAAAGGGTATGCCTTTTTCACGTATCGTCTGACGTAAAAATATATTCACGGCGGACGACATATTCAAGCCGAGCTCTTCAAAAATCTTTTCCGCTGCGTTCTTTATTTCGGAATCAGTGCGGATGTTTAAATTAGTTGCTGACATATCATCACTCCTTTCACATTACTATTATATCACATTGTGCGCATATTGTCAATATAAAATACAGGTTTATTATACCGTATATGGCAAAAAATACACATGATTTTTTAAAATCATTATAAAAAGACCGGGCAATAATCAAATCGCGGTCATACCGCGACAAAAATGACAAAGGAAATTTTAAATAGATGAACCATAAAGTTGAGGTCACCGGTATCAACACCTCTCAGCTGAAGACGCTGTCGGACGAAAAAGCCGATACGCTTATGAAAAAGCTGAAAGCCAAAGACAAAGCCGCAAGAGACGAATTCATAACCGCGAATCTTCGGCTCGTATTATCGGAGGTGGGCAAATTCAGAAAACGCGCGGACAACGCGGACGATCTGTTTCAGGTCGGCTGCATTGGGCTTATAAAAGCCGTGGACAATTTCGAGCCGGATAAAAACGTGCGGTTTTCCACTTACGCCGTGCCGATGATAGCGGGCGAGATACGAAGGTATTTAAGGGAAAGCTGCGCTTTAAAGGTCGGACGCAGCACAAAGGATATAGCATATAAAGCGCTTTCCGCAAGAGACGAGCTTTCAAAAAAGACGGGAGCAGAGCCGGAATTGTCCGACGTTGCCGCCGCGATCGGCTGCGAG
>DBWC01000030.1:3859-19889 GCA_002308615.1 Clostridiales bacterium UBA1248 | reverse complement strand
TTTCGCTGTACGAGCCGGTCTTCGGTCAGGATGGAGACGAAATATATCTGTCCGAGCGCATAGCTGACGAAAACAGCGAGCTGTGGATGGACAAACTGGCGCTGTACGACGCGCTGAAACGGTGCACCGCGCGCGAGGCGAAGATCCTTCGGATAAGATACTACCGCGGAAAAACGCAGACCGAAGCGGCGGCGGAGCTCGGCGTATCGCAGGCGCAGATCTCGCGTATAGAAAAAGCCGCTCTGCAGAAGCTGAAAAAGTATATGACGTAAAAATCCGGGGGTTTCGCCGCTTTTGAATTCTTACCGGGGGTTCCGTGAACCCCCGAATTTCTTTGCCGACGTTTCGCCTTCTTGCAAATTTTTGCAATTTTAATCTGTAATTCTTGAATTATGCAAATATTTATGATATACTGAACTACAGTAATACGAAAGAGACGTAAAATGAAAAGCAGGATCAAAAAAATTTGCTTCGGTATCTTCTGTCTCGTCTTTATTTCGCTCGTGGTCTATTCAATAATGAGCGTTGGAGCGGTGTCGAGGATAACGCACGATCTGGAAACGGCGTCGGAAAAAATAACGGGGGAACCGGTCATAAGAGCGGATTCTCTTTATTTCAACACGCTTGACGCACGCGGTCAATACGTTTACGACGTGTTAAAGGAAACCATTGAAAAAGGCGATCCTTACACGCCGCTTATGCCGCTTGTGCTGACCGAGACGGAGCTGAACGGCATAGTCCGCGCGCTTACGTACGACGAACCGTCGCTTTATTACGTTAACGCGTCGGAATTCGACCTTAAAAGTCACGGTTATACGAAATCCGGCAAAAAATCCGGAGAGCTTGTCATATTGCCTTCGATAGTCAACGACAAATACACGCGCGTCTGGATACCGTACACCGCGAATAACGACGACAGCTCGAAATTCCTGGAAAAAGCCGACAACAGATTCAAGGCTTCGCTTAAAAAAGCGGATTCCATGATATCGGACGTACACGACGTTTATCTCGTCTGTCAGCTTATACACGATTATCTGTGCGGAATATGTGAGAAGACCGGGTCAGGCGGCATATACGCCGACACGGCGTACGGCGCTCTCGTCGAAGGAAAGGCGACGTCTCTCGGTTATGCGAAGGCGTTCAAGCTGCTTTACGAAAGATACGGCGGCACCTCGTTTATAGTAAACGGCGGTCAGCTATACTGGAACACGACGCTGATACAGGATAACTACTACAATATCGACATATATTCGGACGACCTTGACGGAAACCTCAACGGCACCGTGCTGCGCGGCGTAACGTCGCATCTGTACCTTTGCCGCGACGACGCGACGTTTTATCTGGATCACGAAAAAAGCATAAACAACGTGCCCGTGTGCTCCGACAAGACAAATTATTATTCTCACAACGCTTTTGACCCGTCCACGCCGTCCGAGCTGTACGACGCAGTAACGCGGCAGGTCGAAGCGCAGAGGCAGGCGAAAGGTTATTATTTTGAAATATGCACGGAGCTTGAAAACGCAAAGGAACGCATAAAAGAAGCGACGCTGAAGGCTCTTTCCGACCGCTATCCGGACTACGCGGATTACTGTGAGATCTACCGCCAGTCCGAGAATATTCCGGTATATATAGTGCGAATGATAAAAACCGAGACGCAAAAGGAGGACTGATATGGAACACGTTTTTAAAAAAGCCGTAGATATCCTTCAAAGCAAAGGTCTTACGGTAACGTTTGCGGAAAGCTGTACGGGCGGACTTATGTGCAAAAGCATAACGGACGTTCCCGGCGCCTCCGCCGTCTTTCACGGCGGAGCCGTGACTTATTCAAACGATATAAAAATATCCGTCATAGGCGTTTTACCCGATACGATAGAAGAGGTGAGCGAGGTCAGCGACAGATGCGCCGCCGAAATGGCGGAGGGCGCGCGCCGCGTGTTCGGCGCCGACATAGGCGTTTCCGCTACGGGCTACGCCGGTCCCGGCGGCGGAACGGATGCAAACCCGGTCGGCACGGTTTTCGTCGGCGTATCGGTAAGAGGAAAGACGTCCGCGTACCGTCTTTACTATCCGGGAAAGACGAGAGACGAGATACGGACGCTTGTGACGTCGTTTGCCGCTTATATCACCGAATGTGAGGCGGACGGATTTTGAAGGCGTGGCAGAGATTCCTTTTGCTCCTCGGGCTGTTTGCCGGGTTTGAAGCGGTTTATCAGCTTCTTTTATACTTTGAGCGCACCTATTTTCCGGAAAGGCCCGTATGCATACTCGTTCTCGGCGCGGCGGTCGGAGCCCTGCTCATAACGATAATAATACTTAACCGCGGCTTTGACGGCAGGCCGGTTACGACGGACACGCTCGATTTCACGCTCTCATACGAGGAGCGCGTAAAGCTTGCGGATAAAATAAACAAAAACAAAAAAACGGCAAAGAAGCTGATGAACGTGTTCATCCCTCTCGCGTTCGTTTTCAGCCTCGACTTGCTCGATCTTTACTTTGATATATTCGACAGGATAAAGGGGTTGTTCGGATAATGGCTGTCACGTCATACACGCTTTTCTCATCGTCAAAAGGAAACAGCAGTTATTTTTCCGACGGGGAGACTTCGTTTCTGATAGACGCCGGGGGAAGCGGCAAAAGGATAATCGCCGCGCTGTGTTCGCTCGGCGTTTCGCCCTGCGATATTTCAGCCGTGTTCATAACTCACGAGCACGGCGATCATATCGACGGTTTAAACGGCTTCTGCAAAAAGAGCAGTCCTATGATACACGCGACCCTGCAGTCCGCGCCGGAAATAAAATTTTCAAACGTTACGGTGCACGAACGCATTTACACGGTAAAGCTCGGCGCGTTTACGGTAAAAAGCTTTGCGACGAGTCACGACAGCAAATGCAGCGTAGGATACGTGATCGGGCATGAAAGCGGGATAAAGCTCGGCACCATGACCGACACGGGATACATAAGCGGCGAAATGGCGTCCGCGCTTGACGGCTGTTCTGCCGTGATACTCGAATCGAATTACGACGAGGATATGCTTAAACACGGCGGCTATCCCGCCGACGTCAAATACCGCATATCGTCGGAAAAAGGTCATCTGTCAAATTCGCAGAGCGCGGAATTTTTGCCGTATCTTTACAAGGGCGGCACGCGCCGCGTGCTTTTAGCGCATATTTCGCCTGAAAACAACACGCCGGAGCTTGCGTTCTCCTCCGCTTTATCCGCGATAAAGCGTTACGGACTGATTAACATGAGCGTCGAGCCGGCGGACAGATACGGGATAACGAAACTGATATGAACGTAAATATAATACACGTAGGCGATCTGAAAGAAGAATACTATGCGAAAGCCGTTAAGGAATACGAAAAGCGGCTTTGCCGCTTCTGCCGCGTAAAGAACACGGAGATAAAAGAAGAAAAGCTCCCGCAGTCGCCGTCGGACAGTGAAATAAACGCCGCGCTTGAAGCGGAGGGCAAAAAGATACTGTCCGCGATCCCGGAGCGTTCCTGTAAAATAGCTCTGTGCGTAGAGGGAAAACAGCTTTCAAGCGAGGAGCTTGCGGCGGTGATAGAAAACGCAGAAAAAGATGTGACTTTTATAATCGGAAGCTCGCACGGGCTTTCCGAACAGGTAAAAGCCGCCTCCGATCTTCGTCTTTCAATATCAAAAATGACGTTTCCGCACAGGCTTATGCGCGTTATTTTGGCGGAACAGATATACAGAGCGTTTTCTATAAACGCCGGCAAAAGCTATCATAAATGATATGAGAACGTATTACAGACCTCCTAAGAAGGCGGGAAAATACGCGGCGCTGTGCTTTATACTGCTTGCGGCCGCGACGGCGGCGGCGATACTCGGCTTTGAGATTCAAAAAAGCGTGCTTTACGTATTGTCGTCCGCGCTAGTCTTTTTATCGGTACAGGTATTTACCGTATATATACTTCCGTCGTACGAGTACGGGCTCGACGGCGGCGTGCTCAGCGTTTACCGCGTTATCGGAAAACACCGGCGGTGCGTATACGATCTTGATCTCGATTTCGCCTCGTCCGTCATGGTCTGCAAGGACGCAAAAGCGTTTATGAAAGAAAAAGGAAAGCCGAAAAGACGTTTTTACTGTCTTTGCGGCTCCTCCAAAAGGAAAAGCGCGGTCCTGTTTTATGAAACGGACACGAGCTTTGCGCTGTATTTTGCGCCGGACGACGCGTTTTTCAAAGCCGTAAAGGATCAGATACGGCAGGCGCGGAGCGAACCGTTTGAAAGCTCCTTAACGTAAAGCACGTCTCCCAGGCGGTATTTGTGGAAGCGGCTTTTCGGATACGCGCGGCACACGCGCCCTTTATAGAGTATATAACCGCCGCGCCGGTCGATCGCGGTCAAAGCTATCGCTTCACGGCGGACGAAAGACCTGATACACTTGCTTTTCA
The DNA here is from genome assembly GCA_002308615.1 of Clostridiales bacterium UBA1248. Classification (GTDB taxonomy): domain Bacteria; phylum Bacillota; class Clostridia; order Oscillospirales; family CAG-272; genus UBA1248. Next base: position 15,471 of record DBWC01000030.1, on the reverse strand, counting down.
AAAGGCACGCGCAGTAAACGCCGCCGATATAAGCAAAAAACAGCACCGTCTGTATAAATATCCCGGCGCCCGTCAGAGCGGGACACAACGCAAGGAGCGCGGCGCCGCAGCCCGTTAAAAACAGGCGCATGCCGGACAAAAAATAAACGGCAAAAAACAAAAACGCAAGTATTATCCAAAGCGTCGGCATAAAATCAAAAAGCGTCATATAAGCCTCCTTTTTTTCCCTATTATTTCCTTTTTAAGAGGGTGTATTCATGTGTTTTTCAAAAAAAACTGATTATTCTTTTCTGCTCGTATGCTTAGGCAATCCCGGCAAGGAGTACGTGCATACGAGGCACAACGCGGGCTTTATATTTGCAAGCTGGCTGCAAAAGAATAAAGAGGTGCGCATTAAACGCGCAAAGTTCGATTCGTTATACGGCGAGATAAAGCTCGGCGGCAAACGCGGTCTTGTCGTTCTGCCGCAGACTTATATGAACCTGTCCGGCATCGCCGTAAAAGGCTTTGCAAGATCGTATGACATAGCGCCGTCTGATATCTTAGTCGTCTGCGACGATATAAATTTCGAGGTCGGTCAGATGCGCATTAAGCGCAAAGGATCGTCCGCCGGGCAAAAGGGCGTGGGCAGCATAATAGAGCAGCTCGGCACGGAGGAATTCCCGCGCATAAAGTTAGGCGTCGGAGATAAAGCTGAGATGCAGGATTTAAAGGACTACGTCTTATCCGACTTTACAAAAAAGGAAGTTGAGGCGCTTCAGGGTATGTTTGCCGACGTATACGACGCAGCGCATCTCATAATAGGCGGCGATATAGACCGCGCGATGATGAAATATAACTGACCTGTAACCGGGGCGGTCGTTTCGGTATTAACTATGAAAAAAGAAAACGGATTTGAAAATATTTATAACGAATATTTCAAGCGGGTCTACGCTTTTTTGTCAAAGATGTGTCCCGATCCTTTTCTGTGCGAGGAAATGACGCAGGAGACGTTTTATCAGGCGTTCAAATCGTTCCACCGCTACGACGGATCGTGCGAGATGTTCACGTGGCTTGCGGCGGTGGCGAAAAACACGTATTTCAAATATCTGCGCAAAAACAGGATACACACCGTGGACATAGACCTTGTGCCGGACGGTGACGACGGAGAATTCGACCCCGCGCGCGTGATACAAAAGCAGATGACGGGCGAGGCGGTAAAAAAAGCCGTGTCCTCCCTGCCGAAAAAGTACCGCGACGTGGTGATTTTGCGCATATATGCGGAGCTGTCGTTTTCCGATATAGGAAAAAGCCTTGACATAAGCGAAAACTCGGCAAAGGTCATATTTTTCAGAGCGAAAAAAATGTTGAAGGAGGCTCTAAAAGATGAATATCAACTGTGAAATGGCGAGGGATCTTTTGCCCATGTATAAAGACAAGTGCCTGTCGCCGTCGTCGGAGGAGGCTCTGCGTCAGCATCTTGAGGTATGCCCCGCGTGCAGACGTTATCTGCACGAATACAAGGCAAGACAAAAAGAAGACTTACTTATTCCGACCGGTGATTTTTCGGTCATTTCAAGAAGACTGCGCCGTCACCGCACCGTAACGGAATTAGCCGTCGGCGCGGCTGTGGCGGTCCTCGCGGCGTACGCGGTATATAAAACGTTAAAATGATAGTTAAAAGAAGAAACGGAGAGATCGCAAAAGTACTGACCGTAATTTACGCGCTGCTTTGGCTTTTGACCGCGGTTCTGTGCCTTGTTGCGAAAGCAAAAGAAAAATCTTCATACGTTGATCTGTCCGGTATTTTTATAATATTTGCATGCGTCGCCTTCGCCGGTTTTCTTACGACGGTTCTGGCGTTTATAGCTCTTCTGAGATATTACAACAGAGAATCCGGCTATCTGGTCGTTCAGAGAGCCGCGGTCATATGTGCGTTTGCATCGGGCGTCGCTTTAATAATTTCTGTATTTTTCCTTCTTACCTGGTGGGGTATGATCTTCTTCTGGGCAGTCTCGGGAGCACTTCTTATCGCATCGGTCGTACTTCTTACAACGTCATATAATTCCAACAACAGAAAGAATAAAAAATCGGAGAACAACAATGAGCAAGAAATCACTTAATACGGCGGCGGGACGCCGTATTTTCAGTAAGTACCTGAAGGATCCGTCAAATTATCCCTTTACGTTCAGATACGACGGCGTTTTGCATAAAGGCTTTGACGGGCTTTTTGCGCGCCGCAGTTTTATTGAAAGCGAAGAAAACCTCCGCGTCATAACAACGGCGCGAGTTGACAAAAGACTTAAAGTGACGGCGGAAGCGAAATACGTTTTTGAATACGGCCAGTGCGAATATACCGTGTGGTTTGAAAACACCGGCAAAAAGCCGACCGGCGTGATATCGGACGTTTACGCGCTCGATATGGAGTTTTCGGGCAAAAACCCCGTTTTGCGCGGCTGCCTCGGCGACCATGACAACTGGTACGCGGGATATGAACACGATTTAAGTCGCGGCGACAAATATTTTCTGTCGCTCGGCGGACGCGCCACACACATAGTTTTTCCGTATTTCGATCTCTGCCACGGAAACGGCGGCACGATGATCGCGCTCGGCTGGGCGGGCACGTGGGAAACGCTGTTTTCGGCTGAGGGTGACGTTACGCGTGTAAAGGCAAAGACCGACGTTTCGCTTGACGCGACACTTCTGCCGGGTGAAAAGATACGCACCGGCCTCGTGGTGCTTTTACCGTACAAACACAGAAACTACGCGGACGCGACCAATCTGTGGCGCGCCTGGTTTATGAAATACAATCTGCCCAAAGCGGACGGGAGCGGCGCGATGCTGCAGCCGTTTTCCACGTCTTGCTTCGCGTCCGACACGGGCCTGCCGAATTCGGACGGCAGTATATCCGAGCGCAGCTTCACCTGGAAGCCGACGCTTGATAAACTGATAAAAGAGAATATGAAACCGGATTTCCGCTGGTTTGACGCGGGCTGGTATTACGACCCGGAGAACAATTCCGTGCCGGAAAACTGGTGGATCACGGTAGGAACGTGGGAACTGGACCGTGAAAAATGGCCCGGCGACAGCTTTTTGCAGTCAAATACAGCGTGCCATAAAGAGGGCATGAAAGTCCTCGTCTGGTTTGAGCCGGAGCGCGTCTGTAACGTTCCGGCACTGTGCAAAAACTACGGCTACAAAGAGGAATGGAGCATAGGCGACGGGATATCGAGAACGAACGATTTAGGAAACCCGGACTGCCTTGCGTGGACGCTCGGACGCATAACTAAGTTTTTAGGCGAACACGGCGTCGATATGTACCGCGAGGACAACAACAGCGATCCCGGCTTCGCCTGGCCGTATAAAGACGGCGTGGAAGCGCAGAAGTACGGGCTTAAGAGAAGCGGCATCACCGAAAACAAATGCATCTGCGGTCACTACGCGTTATGGGACGGGATAATAGATTATTGCCGCAAAAACGGCAAATGTACTTTCGTTGACTCGTGCGCGTCCGGCGGCGGCAGGAACGATATAGAATCAATGCGCCGCGGCATACCGCTCATGCGCTCCGACTTTGACCGCACGGCGTCGTCAATACGTCTGTCAATGACGTCCACGTTCTGCCGCTGGATACCGTTCCACGGATCGAGCACGAAGGAAACGGAAACTCAGCTTGAAGCGAGCAAGGGCAAAGGCAGCTCGCCGTACGTGGCGCGCGCGTCGTACTTGCCGATATACAACTACGGAGAGGAATTCACGCACAACAAAGAGCTTGATTACGACCTGATGCGCAAAAACTACAACGAATGGAAGAGCGTGAAGCACCTTTTGACAAAGGATATGTACGTACTGACCCCGTGGCGTCACTTCACGGACAGAACGCACTGGGCGGCGCTCGCCTACGACGATCCGGAAATCAATGAAAGCGTGCTTTTGGTGTTCCGTATGGAAGAAGCGGAAAACGATACGTTCACGGTCAAGCTGCCGTTTGCGATAAAAGGCGCAAAATACGCATTAAAAGACGCGGACAGCGGCAAAACGACTGTAAAAACCGGCGCGGACTTGTTGAAAGGAATAACGGTCACGCTCCCCGAGCCGAAATCAAGTGCGTTGATTTATATAAAGAGACTGTAATTTATGTTCCGCTTTGGCGGAACATCGCATTCGGCGCCACCCCCCTCCGGCGCCCGAATACGCATAGCGGAGACAAATCGTATAATAAGGAGAGATTGAAAATGCCAAAAGGAAAAAAAGCCGGACGTATTATTTCCATCGCGGCGACGACGTTAAACGCTGCGCTGTGGCTCGGAGCTTCTTTATATTTTGCACGGCCGTTTATAACGGACAATGAGAATTTAGAAGGCCCCGGGGTATTCGTATATCTTGTTTTTCTTGTATGCTGCGTTATGGGCTTTGTAAACGCGGTGCTGATACTGCCCGGAGTTATTCTGTATCACAAATCGCATAGGAAATCAGCTCTGATATGCGCCCTGCTTCTCTATATATGTCCTGCAGTAATAGCCTCCGTTTTTTTCGGTTTGATACGAGCAGTATGGCTCGTATCCGTTGTATCAATATTATGGATTTTAGGCGTTAACGCCTGTATCGTCCTTCTGATCATCGGATTTATAAAAAGCAGAGGCGATCATTGATCGACCCTACAAGGCGGGAGGGGATAGGGGTTCCCCGACGCGAACTTGAGAGCGTTGGGGGTTCACGTAAGACCCCTCCCCTACAATACAATATCAAAATTAAAAGGAGCACACCTATGAACGGCATCTGGATACGCGTAAACGAGCGTCCCACGCAAACGCATTTTTACTATTTCAAAAAGAAAATAACGGCGGGAAAGGACAACTCCCTTAAAATCGACGTCTGCGCGGACACGCGCTATCAGCTTTATATAAACGGCGTCCTCTGCTGTGAAGGCCCGTGCCAGGGCTCGTGGTATCAGAGATATTACGAAACCGTGGACTGTTCTGATAAGCTCAAAGAGGGTGAAAACGATGTAACCGTAAAGGTGATGTACGTACACGACGGCGCGTTTATCTCAACGTTTAAAAAGGACCGCGCGGCGCTGTGGCTCCGTGCGAGCTTCGTCTGCGACGGTGAGAACAAAGATTTTCAGTCGGATGAAAGCTGGGAGTGTTACAGAGACGACTCTGTTTCCTTTGAGCGCGACAGGCGCGTCCACTCATCCATTCCCGAATTTGAGCGTCACAGCGCTGAAAAAAATCTGACAAAGGTCGAAATATCGCAATATTACGAGGCGCATACGGAAAGCGCCTGCTACAATCCGTGGGGCTTGAACGAGCCGTATATACTGCACAAGCGCCCGATACCCGGGATGCAGACGTACCCGGAAAAGAATTTCGGCATAGATCTTAAAGAGCCGAAAATCATTGAGCTTGACGCGGGCAAATACACGACGGCAAAAGTAAAATTCAAGATAAAAGCAAAAGAAAAAACAAGAATAAAAATCATCTACGCCGAATGCCGTCTTACGCCGGACGGAAAAGGCGGCTGGTATAAAAACATGCGCGACGAGCCGGGCGGGCTTATTGACGGCGTATACGACGAGATCGAAGTTGACGGCGAATCTGAATTTGAGCCGTTCTGGTACCGCGCGTTCAGATTCATACGCCTTGAATCCGACAGTTGTTTTGAGCTTGTCTCTGCAACGTACGCGGAGTATTTTTACCCGATGCACGATATTGCGAAATTCTGTTGCTCCGACGAGAAGCTCAACAAAATGTGGGACGTCAGCATAAACACCGTGCGCTGCTGTATGCACGAAATTTACGTGGACTGTCCGTATTACGAACAGCAGCAGTACGATATGGACTCCGCAAACGAGGCGGTTTTCACGTACCGCTTCACCGCGGACACGGCTATGCAGAAAAAATGCATAACCGATATGGCTCACTCTCAGATACCGGACGGCATGATACAGGCGAATTATCCTTCGACCTCGATCCAGGTGATCCCCGATTTCTCGCTGTTTTTCATATTCATGGTGCGCGATTATCTGCTTTACACAAACGACAGGAAATTCGTTTTATCGATGACCGGATTTATTGACCGCGTGCTCGAGGGCTTCCGCACATACGAGGACGAACGCGGACTGTTCGGCGTAACACCTTACTGGCCGTTTGTCGACTGGTGCCCCGAGTGGCCCAACGGCGTGCCCGTCGGCGGGCTTGACGAACCGCTTACCGTATCAAACCTCATGTACGCGGCGGCGCTCAACGCGGCGGCGGAGATTTGCGAGAGATGCGGCAAAATAGGCGCGGCGTCCGATTACAGAGCGCGCGCGTGGCGGCAAAACGAACTGACCGTCAGATACTGCTACGACAAAGAAAAAGGGCTTTTCAAAAACACACCGTCAAGAGCCGACTATTCCGAGCACACGACGCTCTGGGCGATACTTTCCGGCGCGTTTACGGAAAAAGAAGCTCACGAGCTTATGGAACGCACGATGAAAGCGGACGTCTCCCGCTGCACGTTTTCCATGAATCACTTCATGTTCCGCGCGCTTGAGCTGTCCGGCTGTTACGGCTACGCCGACAAGCTGCTTGACGGCTGGCGCAAAATGCTTGATATGCACTGCACGACCTGGTGCGAAAATCCCGACAGCCCCAGAAGCGAATGTCACGGCTGGTCAAGCGCTCCGGCGTATGAACTGTCCGCCGTGATACTCGGCGTTAAACCGGCGTCGCCCGGATACGAAACGGTAAAGATAGAGCCTTATACGGAAACGCTCGATTTTGCCGAAGGAGAAGTCCCGACGCCCAACGGAAAGATATACGTAAAGTGGCATAAGGAAAACGGCGAGGTAAAGCTTGAATACAAGCTGCCGGACGGAGTAAAGACAGCCGGGATCTGATACATAAACAAAATAAAAAAGCCGGGCGCAATTAAAGCGTCCGGCTTATCGGTTTTTTATTTGTTAGGCGCGCTTACGTATCTGAACAGAGCAACAACGTCTTTATTGTCCACTTCACCGTCTTCGTTGAAATCTGCAAGGATGCGGTTTATATTCAAGGCCGGTGCGGAAAGGTATCTGAACAGATGAACGACGTCCTTGTTGTTGACTTCGCCGTCCTCGTTCACGTCGCCGCGGAGCACGTCATCGCCGCCGCTGAAATTGCTGATCTTTGACCAGGCGGACGTCATTTCGGTATCTGTCGGTCTCTGATAAACACGATACCGCAGACGCAGTTCTATTTCATCGGTTTTTTTGACATATACGTGGCCTTCTCTTGAAAGTGACATGAGTGCGAATTCCATTTCTCCGCCTTTTACTATCCAGTCGCCCTGCAGACCTACCCATTCCGTATCTCCTTTGAAGCGGGCTTCCGCCTCTATCCAGTAAGATCCGCCCCAAGCCTCAACATATGCAGCGTCTTTTGCGAGCTTGTCCGGAACGGTGAGCGTCAGCGCGATCACGGCGTGACCGTTGAATTCTTGATCCGTCATGTGCAGATCGGTAAGCACCGGAGCGGAAAGATCCTTCTGCGTAAGCGGCTCGTATTCCTTCGCGTCCTTGCCTATCATCGCAACGTTCGACCAGTCGGAAAAATACCAGGTTTCCTCCGCCCCGTCTACTCTTGTGGTTACTACAAAGCGCACACGGTAATACATCGTATGTTCTGTAAAGTCGATATAAAGGTTTTCTTCCTCTTCGTCGTATACATACTGCTCAGGCCTGAGCTGATCCTTGACGCCCGGAGTCTTGGTGTCCGGATTGCCGTTCCAACGCTCGTCGTTCGGAACGCCGCGGGTGACCCATACACTCTGGACGGTTTCGGTCGCGTTGTCAAGACCCCAGTCAACTACGTCCCATTCGCTCCAGCGCTGGTTTCCCTCGCTGTCACGACCGAGTCCGAAATACGGATCGCCGTCCCAGTATTCCGTGTAATGCCAGCCGGAAATCTCGTCATTGACGTCGTCCAGCGCCCAGTCCAGCTGAATGTTCATCCAAATCTCGTCAAAATTATACGGCGATATAAATTCTTCATATTTATCGTTAAGGTTCGCGTTTTCCATATTCTTGAAAAACGCCGTCATATCGTTTGACAGACTGTATGTGAGAATCGTCGTCGTAGGCGAATCTCCGCCTTCGCCCCACACGGCGTTTACGTTGGCGGGAGCGACGAGGTCGAACGGAAGACCTGTGTCCTCCTTCTTCAGTACGTCCGCGAACACGAAAACGGGCAGAGCGGACGCGATCATCATGCAGACGAGCAGCACGGCGATAACTTTATTTCTGATTTTCATTTTCTTTCCTTTCTGCCGCAAAAAAAGCGGCACAGAAATTATTTGCAAGGATAATTTTATCATATATGGATGACGTTGTCAATAGGTTTGTTGAAATTCGGAGCAAATCGCTCCCTGTGGCGCCGCCTGCGAACGGGGCGTCGAGGCGCCGTCCCCTATATAATCAAATTTCTCTGTATCCACCTGACCGCGCCCTGAAGCGGCGTCGCGTTCGGCAAAACCATATTCGTTATGTTCGCGCGGGCAAGCTCATCCGTTATATACGGCAGCATAAGCGGCTTTTCTCTTTTTATATCGTGCGTTATCACGCCGCCGGAGAAGGTATACGGCGCCGTTTTATCTATGCCGAAATTCTTATACCCGGCTATGGCAAAGCCGGCAAGCGCGTGCGCGGCTCTTATGAATATTTCCGCTGCGGCTTTGTCGCCCTCGTCCGCCGCCTGCTCGCATTCCTTGCAGAAATCAGCGACCTCGCGCGCGGTCTGCGGCGCCGCGTATATCCCGTATACAGATTTTCTGAAGGTTTCCGCCGGGTATTTTTTTATAAGATATTCAACTAACGCCGTCTTTTCTCCTCTGCCCTCATACGCGGCTATCGCGGCGTTTATGCCGTCGCGCCCTATCGCAAAGCCGGAGCCCGCGTCGCCCAAGATCGCGCCGTAGCCTCCTACGATACCGGCGGTCTTTCCGTCTTTTGAAACGTACGCGTCCGCGCCCGTGCCGGAGAGGATCAGCACGCCGTCGCCGTAAATATCCGCGGCGTAAAGTCCGAGCGTGCCCTCGTCAAGCTCCGTCGCCTCACAGCCGGATATCCGCGAAAACACGTCCGTGTTGTGCATGAAATACCCGGCGCAGCCGGCGACCGTAAACTCACCGAGCTCGGCTTTGAGCGCGTCAAAGCCCGCGCGCACGGTTTTCTCCACCGTATCCGCGTCCGACGTGTTTTTGTTTATACCGCCGTTTACGCGCACGGTCGTTATCAATTCTTTGTTTACAGAGACGGCGCCAAGCTCAAGCTTGGTGCCGCCCCCGTCAGAAGCTATATATATCCGCCTCATTATTTCACAACGTAGGAGTACATAAAGCGGCCGCCCGGCGCCGTGTCGCCGTTATTGTAGAAGTCCATTACGTCTCCGTCGATTTGCATATTATCGTTCCACTTGAAGTTCACGGTGAAGGTGTTTTTGGATATGCCTAAATACGATTTCGGGATCTTTACGAGCAGATACCTGCCGTTTACTTTATACGACACCTTGCCGACCGTGCTGAAATTCCAGCCGCCCGTGCTCTTTTCAAGCGTCGCCTCGGTCGCCGTCGGCGATACTCTGTTGAGCACGTATTCAAAGCCTTCCCAGTTCTGCTCGGACGAGCCCGTGTCGATAAACAGCCTCATCCAGCCCTTATCCGTATAAGGCGTGATATTCTCCGCACATTCGACCATAAAGTACAGATTATCGGAGTCGCGGGCGACCTTTGCGCCTATGATGTCGTTTCTGCCGGTCCTGTTCGTGTAATGCGTAGTCAGATATCCGTCGCTGTCGCGGTCAAACGTGTTGCCCTTGTACGCTATATAATACGGTCCGACGCTGTCCCACTGCGAGATATTGCCGTTTATGTTTATCGTCTTTGCCGCGGTGGGCTCCGGCGTCTCTCTTACGCCTTTGAATTTTCTTATATACGATACGAGCTGATAGTAATAATGGTCTTTCAGATCGCCTGTCGACGGCTCTATATCGCGGCTGAATTCGTCGTTGAACTCATCCGGGAACGCGTTTGCGGTGCCCTGCCAGTTGGGCTGTTTCTGCGCCACCCACTCGTTCCAGCCGGTGACGAACACGAAGTTGACGTTCTTTGAAATGGCGTATTCCCACTGCTGTGCGAAGTTTGCGCCGTAAAGCTTTGCATTATCTCTTGTGTCGTAGCCCTTTGACGTGTAAGTTCTGCCGAAAACGTTGTTTGCGTTCATTGCGACGAGGCTGCCGTTCCAGTTTTGCGCAACGCCGACCGTCGTCTGCTTCAGACCGTTTTTATCCGTATATATCGCCTGCGGATATCTTGCGAGCCAGCCCCAGCTGTCCGTGTTCGTATGCGACGAATCGTTATACTGAGGCACGCCCGGACGGAACGTGAAGAATTTCATTATTTCGTTGTCAAGATCCTTTGTGCGGTCAAGTCCCGACGTGATGGACATTATCAGCGGCTTGCCGCTCCAGTAGAACCACAGCTCGTTGTAGCCGGAATCCCTGTACGCCGTCTGATATATCTCACGCAGCTGTATAGCCGCGCTCTTTTCATCCGCAAACGGAAGTATGAACGAGATCTTAGGCGTTTTCACGCCGTCCTCGCGCGCTTTCTTAAAGACTTCAAGCAAAGTCATATAAGACTCGCGCCAGGTGAACGTGCCGTTGGTGTTATCAAATATTATAACGTCCACTCCCGCGTCGGCGAGAAGCTCCGCGTGCTTTCTTAACACCCATTTGTCTGTCGTGGTGTAATAACCGTAGATCGGTTCGTTCCAGAAGCAGCCGTAATAGCTGCCTATGCTGTTCCAAACGCTGTGATTGTGATTCGTTACCGCGTCCGGATACTGATCGCATATATTCTGCAGGTTTATCGGACTGTAGTTTTTGGAAAATTCAACGTGCCACGTCCAGTAGAACAGACCCACGTATTTGTCGGATTTCGGATCGCCGGCTTCCGCGTTCGTCGGTAAAACTCTGCCTAAGCCGTCCGTCGCCGTCCACGTATCCGGCATCGCGTCGCGTTCCGTTATCGCCGGTGAATCGGCGGGCTCCGGCGGAACGATGCCGCCCGAACCGTTTACCGCCTGATTGAACAGCGGTTTCTCTTCTCCTTTGACGTGTACCGTCATGGCGATCTCTCCGTCGTATTCAAGTCCGTCCACCGTCAGCATGGATTTAGATACGTCCGACTGATAGACCCAGACTCCGACCGTGTCCGTGGCGTTGCCGAAAACGACGAGATATTCGCCGGGCTCCTGCTCCGCAAACGAGAGCGTCAGCCAGCTGTTGTCCGCGTAATCCCTGAACAGCTTCGTCGCAAGCACCGCCTCGTTCATGGAATCGGATACGTTTCTTTCGAATTTATAGAGCGATATCCTCATGTTTCCGATATCGTTGCTCCACGACGGGCACCACGCGGATATGCTGTCAAAGCTTGAATTTATTGAAAAATGCTCCGTGATATACGAGTTTGCTTTAAGCTCCACCGCCGATTTGTCGTCGTATTTGTCTTTGTCGTACATATCGGCGTCGCGCCATTTTTCATCGCCGGGATTGACGCTTCCGCCGCCGGACACGTATCTGAACAGCGCGACGACGTCTTTATTGTCT
>DBWC01000030.1:0-3798 GCA_002308615.1 Clostridiales bacterium UBA1248 | reverse complement strand
ACGTATCTGAACAGCGCCACGACGTCTTTGTTGTTTACCTCAAAATCTCCGTTTACGTCGCCTTTTTCAAGCTCTACCGTCAAAGGATCGTTATAACTATCCTCATCGTACGGCGGCACGTATACCTTCGCGCGCCAGAATTCCTCCTTCGAGCCGTCCGCGAAATGCGCGAAAAGCTGTACGGTGGTTATGTTTGCGGGGTCGACTTCAACGGGTATCTTGAACCTGTACGTGAATTCTCCCTTCGCCGCGTTTATGACCGCGGGCTCCGCCGTTACCATGAACTGAGCCAAAGACTGAGACCACGCGGGGTTGCCCTCCTGTACGTATGAAAAGCTCACTATGTCGGAGCCGTCCGCCGTGATCCATCCCCAGAATATGGCGCAGCGCGAGCCCTCCGGCAAATGCGGCGTGTCTATATTTTCGGCTTTATCTCCGCATAATACGTGCTGTTTTTCATCGCTGCCGTTCGGTTTGAGCGAATATCTGACCTCGTCGTAGCTGACGTGGACGATATGCTTGAATCTTGACTGAACGTAAGCCTGATACGATGAAGCCGCCGATGCCGGCGTAAACGCCGACGGCGCGAACACCATCGTCAAAAGAAGCAGCAGCGCGATGATCCTGTTTGCGGTTTTTTTCACGGTTTTATTCTCCTCTATCTTATTTTCTTTATTTTAGCATATCTTTATTTTAGCATAAACGTATTCAAAATTAAATATGCCGATTTAACAAAACTCCGCGTCTTTTTTTGTGCATTAAGACGGCTTTTTTTCTCTGTTACGGTCGCGTATTTTAAGCACCGCTATGATGGCTCCGCAGACCGCGAAGACGCCTATTATAACGGAGATCGCAATTATATAAAGGCGCGTTCTGCCGCCGCCGTTATCCTTTGCGGCGGTCGTATCCGCGGTTTCAAACATCTGCGGCTCCGGCTCCGGCATCGTCTCCGTTTTCGCGTCCGTAAGCGTGTCTACGGAATCCTCCTCCTGCGTATAGACGCCGAACACGCAGATACGCGGAGCTGATCCGCTCCGCGCGTCAAGCGGCGCAAAGGTGAACCTCTTCACGCGTCCCGCCGACGGATCCGTCTCCATGGACACGACCGCGATTTCGCCGCCGCGCAGTACGCAGTATCCGGCGGTTATCCCGTATTCGCCCTCCGCAAAGATACGGAGCTTCATTTCGCTTACGCCCTCCGGCATATAGTCGGCGTAAAGTCTGAAATACACCGTATCACAGTCTTTGTACGTTTCCGGATAAAGCGCCGCGTAGCCGAAGCAGGCGGATGAAAAATCAAACGACGCGCTTATTACGTTTTCTCCGTTTATTTCGTCACGATATACGGTTTTGCATCCGTCAAAGCCGCGCCAGCTTTCCGTATCCGCTCCGTCGTATACTGCGGTGATCGTCTCCGGCAGCTCCGTTACGTACAGTCTTCCCTTCTCCTCATAAGATCTTTCGGGTTCCGGTATATTTGAATATACCGCGCTCACTCCGAACGGGAAGCTGTCGGAAGCGAGCGCCTCGGCGGCGGCCGTACCGTACGACGTATCTATAACGGAAAACAGCTTTGCGCAATCGTCCGTCTCCGATATACCGCCGGCGCATACGCCGTACGCCCCACAGCAGCCGTAATACAGACGCGCAAGCTCCGCCGCGTCGTTCACACGGCAAAAGACTATGGCGCCGAACGGACTGCCGGACAGCGTGCCGAGCGCGTTTTCCGCTTCGTCCACGGAGCCGGCGGATAAGAACACCGGCAGTTTTTCCGGCTCTTTCGTATCCTTTTCAAACATGCCGAGGAAAAACGCGGCGTCCTCCGCGCAGACGGGCGCGATAACGGCGATACCGTATCCGGCAAGCGCGCTCTGCGCGGCGGATATCACGTCGTGCGCGTATTTTGCCGTACGGTCCGCTTTTACGCCGCGGAGCTTTGATATCTCGCCTGAATTCAGATCTCCGCACGGCATCAAAGCGGACAGTCTGCCCTCGTACCTTTCGCCCAAAAACGACAAAAGCGACATGAAATGCGCCGTGCCCTCGGCCGAGGTCAGATCGGGCAGCGCGCCCGTTTCACCGGAGAACCAGTATTTTTCCGCGTCCGCGAACGGGGAATACACAAGCCGGACGACCGCCGGCACGCCCTCGGACGCACAGCGGTCTATGACGGCGTCACAGCGCTCGAGCGCCGCGGCTGATACGTACGCTTTGTTTCCGGCAAAGCTGAATTCAACGTCCTTTTCGGCGGACAAAAGCACGCCGAGGTCGACGTCTATATATACTGTCCCCGGCATAAGGCAGGACAAAAGCGAGGTGTCCGCGGGCGCGGACACGCCTTTGTATTTAAGCCCGGGTTTTGCCGTTTTCTCCGCGTCAACGTAGGCGATACCGGCGTCCTCGTACCCGTTTTTCGTTTCGTATCTTACAAGGTATTTGTAATATGAATTGTCATTGTTTCCGTCTTTTTGCGGTATCTCGAAATAAAACGAGCTTGATGGAGACGCTTCCGCGTAAGGCTGAACGTCAAGCCCGCCCGGCTCTTCCTCGTCAAAGCCGGGAAGGAGCCTGTAAAGGCAAATACGAGAAGAGGAGGCGGGATAATCCGGCATGGTGCCGGATACGATTATTTTGTTTTTCGACTTTTCAGCGCTCACCGTTCCGGAGTATGAAGCGGAAAAGCGGTAAGATGAAAAGCTTATGCTTTTTATTTCTATCTCTCCGCTTACGTTCCCCGGGAATTCAAGGCGGAACGACTCCACGGTCGTGCCGGAACGGAATCCTCCTATCGGGAAGTTGTACGTTCCTTCTCCCTGCCGCAGACCGAGCGTGTGCGAATTCTCATCCGTATAGGAATGCTGCTTATCGAGTTTGAGACGCAGGATCACGCTTTGCGCGTCGCTGTTGTTTACTATTTTAACGGATAAAGCGTTGTACTCTCCGTTCGTCATATATCCGCAGGCGGTGCTTTCCATATAGCCGTTTGCTCCGGAGGGCTTGAATATGATCGAGCCGTCGGTATATTCAAGCTCCGCGCGGTTAGCTGTGAAGGCGGAGGCAAAATACTGCAGCTTATCCGGAAGTCCGTCCACCAGAGCCGTGTGTACGCGGTCTATCAGACACGATACGCGCACGCTGCCGGAGGTTTTCCCGCTGACGCCGACCGTAACGCTTTCTATATTTATAACTTCCGACGTATCAATCGGCAGATACGCGGCGCACCATTTTCCCGCGGGTATATCGGAGGAGCCCGTAACGGTCTTTTCCGTTCCTTTTACGGTCACGGTCATGACGAATTCCGCGGGATCGCCCACGGGTTCAACGTACGCGCATACGCATAACGAGCGCGCGTTCGCCGTGGTCCTGCGCTTTTTGAGCGACAGCGTCATTCCGACGCTGTCGTTGCCGTTGAGCCGCATACATTTCTGTCCCTCAAGCGCGGACGCGGACACAGACGGGAGCGTGCCGTCCGCGGCCGCGCGTTCCGTCTCCTCCGCTTCAAAGCCGTCAAGCATAACGGCGGTGCAAAGCTCCGCCTGCTCCTCGCTTATTTCGGATACGTTAAGTACGCTTTGTATTGCCGGCGCGGCTGCCGCGCCGGCGTCCGCCGCGGCAGCGACGACCGACAGCAGGATCGCGGCGCACGACAAAATTGAAATAAAACCGACAAATTTTTTCATACCATCATTTTATCACAAAAATACGAAATATATAATGTGATATTGTAAATAAACGAAAACTACACTGTTGTGAAAAATGTTTATAAACACGGTTTTTTCCGTTCTTAATTTCGTTAAA
>DBWC01000009.1 GCA_002308615.1 Clostridiales bacterium UBA1248 | reverse complement strand
TACTTCCTTATCACGCCGCGCCGAATTTCCCCGCCTTGTTTCATATTATCATATCGCGGTAAGCTCTATGCGCCTGCTTCCTATGCTGACCTCGGACACGGTCACTTTTATAACGTCACCGGGACGGTACGCCCTTTTCGGTGTTATGATGGTATAAAGTGACGGGACGTATTCGGTATTGACAGCGGGCAGTCTGACAAAGCCCTCCGCGCCGTACGGCAGACGCGCGAAAAAGCCGTAAGAGGTGACGGTCGTCACGGCAGCGTCAAAGCTTTCGCCTATCTTATCTTTGCTGTACGCCGCCATATAAAGATCGTCCATATCGCGCTCTAACTTCGTCGCCGTATCCTCGCATTCGTTTGAATGTTCAGCCGACTTGTTCGCGTACGAGCGCAGCTTTCGCTCCTGTTCTTTATCCGTACGGAGCAGAAGCGTTTTTATTATCCTGTGGACCGTAAGGTCGGGATAACGCCGTATCGGAGAGGTGAAGTGACAGTAGCACCTTGCCCCGAGCCCGAAATGCGGAGCATTCTCCGGGCTGTATTTCGCCTTCATCATACAGCGCAGTATGAGATACGAAAACACCTCGCCCTTGCCCTGCCGCTTTGCGGCGTTTAAGAATTTTTCAACGGAGTAAAGCGTTATTTCGTCGCCGCACAGCGCGGACGAGTCAACCCCCACGGAATCCGCGAAGGCTTTTAACTGTTTTATCTTTTCCGTGTCCGGCGAGCCGTGTACGCGGTAAACGCACGGCAGAGAGCGTTTCATAAGCAAAGAAGCTACGGCTTCGTTTGCCGCGAGCATAAACTGCTCTATTATCCGTTCGCTTACGCCGCGCTCCTCTATATACGCGTTTTCCACCGTTCCGTCGTCGGCTACGTCAAAGCAGAATTCAGGGGATTCAAGCTCAAGCGCGTGGCGGCGCTCCGATTTGCGCTTCAGCGCGTTATATAAAGCAAGGATATCGTCAAGCCCGCCGTCGTCAAACACCGGCGCGTATTTTTTATAATACCTGCTTTTATCGCCTTTTTCAATGACGTCGTTTACCTCGGAATATACTCCGCGCACCTTTGATCTTATTACCGCCTCGGCTATCCTGCAGTCCTTTATCTCGCCGTCCGGGTCTATATTTATAAAAGCCGAAAGCGTGTATCTGTTGAGCCGCGGATTGAGAGAGCAGATGCCGTTTGAGAGGGACACCGGCAGCATCGGTATGACCTTGTCCGCAAAATAAACGCTCGTTCCGCGCAGATACGCCTCCTCGTCAAGCGCGGAATTGTGCTTTACGTATTCCGACACGTCGGCGATGTGAACGCCTAACTCAAATCCGTTATCCGTCTTCTTTACGCATATCGCGTCGTCAAAATCCTTTGAATATGCGCCGTCTATCGTAAAAATGCGCTCGTCCGTCAGATCGAGCCTGTCTTTTTTCAAAACTCTGCGCGCCGCGGCGGACTCCGCCTGTTCCGTCACCGCTTCCGGGAATTCCGTCCTTACGCCGTATGAATCTATTATCGCGTAAACGTTGGGGTAAAGCTCTTCTGAATTTCCGTAAACTTTTTCGATAACTCCGTGCGCGGACGTCTGATTGCTCGTATCGGGATACGACGTTATGCGGCAAAGCACCTTGTCGCCGTCAGCCGCGCCGTTTAAATGCGCGGGAGAAACGTATGTGTCAAAGCACAGCTTTTTGTTGTCCGCTATCACGACGTGCGACGCCTTAATCCTGTTCCCCTCGCGGCGCTTTATATATTTGTAAACGCCTGTAAACGTCTTTGTCCCGCGTGATAAAACGGATTCTATATGCGCCTCGGGTCTGCCGTTGTACTGCGATACGGTAAAGCTGACCCTGTCGCCGCTCACGGCGTCCCTGACGTACTTTGCGGGGACGAAGATATCCGCGTCGGACAAGCCGGCGCCCTCGTCCGCCGTTATAAAGCCGTATCCCTCGCGTGAGCCGTCAAATACGCCCGTATATGATTTGAGCGGAGCTTTCCGTTTTGCCGGCGCGCGTCTGTCTGCTTTTTTCAAAACGCGGCTTTTCCGCGTTTTTTTCGATATTTTTCTTTTAGCCATTTTAAGATCCTTATATATACAAAATCGGCACGTTCGTGCCGATCTGCATTTGTTTGTTATCAGGCAGCTTCCGCTTCCGTCGTAGCTTCAGCTTCCGTTGTGACCTCTTCAGCTGTCGTCGTGACTTCCTCCGCCGCGGTAGTCGCATCAGCCTCTGTCGTTGTATCGGATTCCGTAACCTCCTCCGTCGTATCGGCGGTCGTGGAGTGATTGTGCTGATAGTTCATTATAAGTGCGAAGACTATAACTACGATCGCGAACACTATTGCAAGTACCGTCGTTATTTTTGCAAGCTTCTTGTCCTTTGAGCGCTGCTTGTTCTTGCCGGAATAGTTGTCCGGGCTTCCGCCGGATATAGCCTGCGAGAGCTTGTTTGAACGGCCGCCTGTCTGGAAAAGAACGAAAACTATAAGCGCTATAGCCAGTAATATAAGAAGTACCGCAAGTATGATATTTAAGATCTGCATTATTTTATTTTCCTCCAAAGAAATATCATATTAAGTTCCGGAAAGCAGACTTAAAAAAGCCCGGCAACCGGATAAGCAGAGTTATTATATCACAAATGTTTTGAAAAAGCAATATGTTAGACGAAAAAAATTTGAATTTTTTTCCTATTTTATTTTACCTTAATATGAGCGCGGACGTATTCGAGCAAAGGCTCGCGCTCGTTTCCTACGTTATCGGATATAACGCCGTCAAGCGCGTATCTCAAAAGCTCTCCCACGGCGGGGCCGCTTTTTACGCCGAGGGATATGATATCGCGCCCGTTTACCGCAAGATCGCGGACGTTTAACGCAACTCCGTTTTCCTCCGCCTCGCATATAACGTCGTACGCCGCGTTGAGATCGCTCAAACGGCTGTAATATCTCGGATCCTGCGCGAGTATATCGGCGCGTTTGAGCTTTATTACGTCCTTTGCGGTCTTTATGCCGACTTTTGAGGCAAAGCGTTTGACGGATACCTTGTCGTCGCCGTTTATCTGCTCGTCGCAGTATTTTATTATGCGGCATACCGTGTCCGCGAGCGCGGCGGAGCAGCGCAGACGCGAAAGCACGTTTGCCGCTACCGTGTCGCGTATCCTCAGCGTGTCCGTTTCTGTTGCGCCGGACGGCTTTACCGTGTCGTGCAGAAGCGCGGCGAGGCGCAGATGCAAAAGCGGCTCGGTATATGAAATACAGTTCACCGTATGCTCGTAAAGATCGTATTTCCCGTCGCCGTATTCGCGCTCACAGCCCTTCTGTACCGCAAGCTCGGGTATCAAAAGGAATATGACGTCGGAATATTCGTGAAGCACCTCTTTTGCGTTTATGCCGCATAAAAGCTTGCAAAGCTCGGAAAAAACACGCTCGAAAGAGACGGTAAGGATGAATTTTCTGTTTTCGTGTACGGCTTCTTTTGTTTTTTCTTCAACGGCAAAGCCTAAAACGGAGGAGAATCTCATCGCGCGCAAAAGCCTCAGATGATCCTCCGCAAATCTTTCTTCGGGCGAGCCGACGCAGCGTATGATGCGGTTTTCTATATCGGATATCCCGCCGAAAAGGTCAACACAGCCTTTTTGCTTTGAATACGCTATCGCGTTTACGGTCAGATCGCGGCGGCAGAGATCGTCCTCCACGTCTTTTGAAAAAGATACCGCGTCCGGGTGGCGCCCGTCGGAATACGCGGACTCGCGCCGGAAAGACGTTATCTCCACCGGCGTACCGTTTACTATAACGGTCACCGTGCCGTGCTTTATACCGGTCTCAACGACGCGGTGCGAGGAAAAAACGCGTTTTGTCTCATCGGGATTCGCAGACGTCGTGACGTCGTAATCGTGCGCCGGCTTCTGCATGAGCATATCCCTTACCGCGCCGCCCACGAGATACGCCTCAAATCCGCTTTCATATAATTTATCAAGAACGTAATTTATTTCATCCGGCAGATCAAACATAAATTACACCTCATTTATCGTACTGATTTAATTATACATTACAAATAACAAAGCAGTATTAACGCGGCGTAACGTTTTATCATAATTTGCGTCCAAACGCTTGAAATAAATTGTTTTATATGGTAAAATAGCGTCATATTAAAAATGAATAAGGTATAATATATCGACAAGAAAAAAAGGAGTCCCTTCGGGACGAATTTTGGGGGTTCCCGTAAGGGGGCGACCGGGGTTTTTTGAAAACGAGGTACCGATTTTTATTCTTTATTCTTTCTTCTTTATTATTTATTATTTCAAAGGAGCAAACCATGAAAAAGCCCGTTATACTTATTTTCGCATCAAGAAAAGACGATCTGACGTTCTGCAGTATCAGATATTCCGACGCGATAATGTCGTCGGGAGGCATACCGCTCATCGTACCGATGAAAACTGATAAGGATTCGCTCATACAGCTGTTTGACTTTGCGGACGGCTTTCTTTTCGCCGGCGGCGTTGACGTCGATCCGTCGATATACGGAGAAGAGAAGCTCAACGACACCGTGGAGGTCGACGAAATACGCGACAGCCTGGAGATGACCGCGTGCAAATACGTTTTCGATTCCGGCAAGCCCGTTTTAGGCATCTGCCGCGGCATACAGAGCGTAAACGTGGGCTTGGGCGGCAGTCTGTGGCAGGACATCCCCGCGCAGATAGAAGGCGCGCTTCGTCATCAGCAGACAAACCCGGGGACCGAGCCGACGCACGAGGTGACTGTAAAGCCCGGCACGCGCCTTTATGAGATAATAGGAAAAGAAAAAATCATGACCAATACTTTTCATCATCAGGCGGTAAAGACCCCCGGCAAAGGGCTGATCGTTTCCGCAAACGCGTCCGACGGCGTCATAGAAGCGCTTGAAGCGTCCGACGGCAGATTCATAATGCTCGTACAGTGGCATCCCGAATTCACGGCGACGACGGATAAGGCGTCAAAAGCCATTTTCGGCGCGTTTATAAAGGAATGTGAAAAAAATCTGTAAGAAATAAAAAAGTTGAAACTTTTTCCCCGTTATTTTCTCCTTATATAGTGAAAGCCCGTTGAAACAGCGTGCGCTTCTGATTCCGGAGCGGAGCGGACGCTGAATATATAAAAGGAGAAAATCTCTTGAATAAGACGGAAACGGCGGTATATGATATACCGCTTGGCGAGGAGACGAGGATGACAGAGAACGAATTTGTGTCAAGAGTCAGCGAGCAAAACAAAAAGCTCTATCTTTCGGCACTGTCGGTCGTAAGAAACGCGGCGGATGCGGAGGACGCGGTAGNNCAGCGTCAGCCGTGGCGTACGCGTGGGAGAAACTGGCGGATCTGAGAGACGAGAGCTGTTTTGACGCATGGCTTCTTAAGATCACGTACCGCGAGGCAAAAAACATAAAGAAAAAAAGCCGCGCGTACGAGGATATTTCGGAGCTGACGGACGCCTTTTCATACGAGCCGCAAACGCAGGATCTTGAATTTTTCGATATCCTCGCGTCGTCCGGACTCGATCAGACGTCAAAGCTGATACTCACGCTCAAATTCATGTACGGATACACGCTTGAGGAAATATCAAAAACCGCGGATCTGAATCTGTCTACCGTCAAAACGAAGTATTACAGATCGCTTGACAGGCTCAAAAAGAAGCTTGGGTATAAGTGATAAATGGGGGAAACGATCATGAAGGATTATACTGGAATAGAAAATATACTGCAGAACAGATATAACGGTCTGCTCTGTGCGGTAAAAACTCCGGATACGACTAAAAGACCAAAAACAGAAAAGTCCGGTAATAAACGGAATAATATAAAAGATTTCTTTAACAGCACGGGCGTACAGGCGGCGGCAGCCGTACTCGCTCTCGTGTTTACCGTGGGCGGCGTTTACGGATTCATATTTTATTTCGGCGGAAAGAATATCAACAATAATCCGCCCGCGGCGGATACGGAAATAACCGATACCGAACGCAGCCCGGATACGCAGACGAAAGACGTAACGGACACGGACACCGTCGTGACGGACGCTGAAAGCACGAACGAAGCGGCGGAAGACGTTATGCGCATTATCGCCGAAACGGACGGCGGCGCGCTGTTTGCGGGAGACGACGCGTTTTTGTATATCAGAATCGAAAACGTAAAAGACCTTGCGTCGCTCTGCCTGACGGTAACGTGGGATGAACGTCTGACGCTTGATTTTGCGGATTACGCAAAGTTAAGCGGTCTGAAAAACGTGCCTGACGACGAAGAGTGGAGCGAAGTCGGCAATTCCTTTACGTTTAACTGGGTCGCGCTTGATCCGATCGACGCATTGAACAGCGATTTCACGTTCGTAACGCTTAAATTCGCCACACCAGGCGAGTCCGGCGATTATCCCGTTACGGTGACCGCAAATCCGGACAATATTTTTGACAAAAACGATCAGAACGTACCGTTTTCGATAAGCAGCACCGCGATAAGCACCGTCGACCGCGAGCTGACCGTACCGGATGATACTACGGTAAAGGACACCGAGCCGGTCATAACCGACACCGAACCGGTAACGGAAACAGATCCCGTTACCGATACGGAGCCGGTCACAACGGATACCGAACCGGTCACAACGGATACCGACCCGGTCGCAACGGATACCGAACCGGTCACAACGGATACCGAACCGGTC
Organism: Clostridiales bacterium UBA1248; assembly: GCA_002308615.1. GTDB lineage: Bacteria > Bacillota > Clostridia > Oscillospirales > CAG-272 > UBA1248. The sequence goes on along the minus strand of DBWC01000009.1, from coordinate 5,215 downwards.
GTGACCGATACGGAACCCGTAACGACGGATACCGAGCCCGTCGAGGACGATATCTCAAATTATCTGCATTTTTGCATCGTCGATCCGACAGAGGATGAAAGCGGACTGACACAACAGCAGTTCGGCAATGAAAAATTCGCTGTATTGGAAAAAATAGACGAGTGCGAGTTTGAGTCCGTCACGATACCGGATACGTATATGGGTTATCCCGTAAAGATGTTTTTCGGACTCCCGGTCAAATTCTCAAATATCAAAGGACTTAAATACGCGTATCTGCCGGATTCCGTCACATGGATGGAGATCGGAACATTTATGGGCTGTACGGATATAATCGAGGTAAAGCTCCCGGCAAATCTTAAAGAGATACCCGACAATACTTTCTGGTGCTGCAAAACCCTTGAAAAGGTCATTATGCCGTCATCACTTAAGAGCATAGGAAAAGAAGCGTTCTTTGAATGTACCTCATTAAGACTGAACTCCTTCCCCGCTTCTCTTGAAACGATTTCGTCAAGTGCTTTTGCATACTGCACAAAGCTTTCGTCGATTGATTTCGGCAACGTAAAATCAATAGGAGACGGAGCCTTCAGATCGTGCGTTAATATTACGAAAATCACGTTTTCCAACGCGTTGACGGAGATCGGCGGCGGCTGCTTTGCGAACACGTCAGTAAGAGAAGCCGTTATCCCGTCCGAAGTAAAATATTTAAGCAAAACGTTTTCCGGCTGCAGCGCCCTTCAGAGCGTTACGTTAAACGAAGGACTGTTATCTATAGGAGACGAGACGTTCTCCGGCTGCAAGCGTCTGACAGAGCTTCACATACCGGATTCAGTAACGTCATTAGGCTCCCGCGTATTTGTCGAGTGCGGCATAAAAGAGCTTTATATAAGCAAATACGTGACTGAATTCAACTCTAAAGCCTTTGAAGGCTTTGCCGGCAAGGTAACGATAGACGAGGAAAGCGAGTATTATATTGCGGAAAGCGGACAGATAACGAAAAAACCTGTCGTTGTTCAGGATGACAAGACGGACGTACGGGCAGCTATGTACAATATCAATCTTGCAATATACGATCTGAACAAAGATGATCTTGCCGCGTGCTTTTCTGAAGAATACCGCAAAAGCATAGGGATAGAAGACGTAAGCGGAATGACGTTTGAAGAGGTATGCTTACATATTCCGTACTTTAAAACCCTTATAGAACACGGCTCTGCCGCAAGCGATCTTTTCGTCTATACAACACATACAAACGAGACCTCGGTAACTTTAAGCGACGGCAATACGAAGGCTGAATACAACGGCGTCGTAAGGACCCAGGACTACCGTCTTTCATACTATTTATGCTGTATATTCAGTTTAGAAAAAACGGACGGAGTCTGGCGGATAACCGACATCGCGTTCAATCCGAACGGTCCGAGCACGGTTTTTCATGATTGATGTTTTCGGAGGGCAGTAATAATGAAAAAAATAATATCTTTTATTCTGTTATCTTTATTTATAATCTCGTCTGCCGCAAATGTTTTCGTATACGGCGTTGAGGACGGGGGCAGAACGATAATATACGAGCCGGAATTCAGCGAAGACGGAAAGCTGATTTTCTACCCACAGAGCGACGGAACGTACGCCGTTACGTACAGAAACAGGGATCTTATCAAGGGCACGCTTGAAATACCCGCGGAATTCAACGGCAAAAAGGTGACCGTTATTATAGAAAACTCCTTTTTCAACTGTGACATAACGGAGCTTATACTGCATGAAAACCTTGAAGTAATAGAAAAAAGCGCGTTTTTATACACGAATATAAAAAGCGTTTCGATCCCGGACAGCGTTACGACGATAGGCCAGGGAGCGTTTTACGATTTTGTACTTGAGAGCATACACATCGGCGCGGGCTGTAAGGATATCAATTCGGCGTTCGGCGGCCCTATCAAAAAAATAACGGTATCCGACAATAACGAATTATATTACGGCGAAGGAAACTGCTTGATAGAAAAAGCGACAAAAACTCTTATCTTAGGCTGTTCCGGAAGCAGTATTCCGAACGGTGTGGTTTATATAGGCGAAGGCGCGTTTGCTTACAAGGACGAACTAATGAACATAACGATCCCGGAAAGCGTGGCAGAGATAGGAGACAGCGCGTTTGCCCACTGCACCGGTCTTAAGAGCATAGTTATACCGGAGAACGTCAAAAAGATCGGATACAACGCGTTTACGCATAGCGGACTTGAGCTTCTCAACATAGAAAGCAAGGACTGCGATTTCGGTATCGGATCAAATTTCCAGGGCCTTCCGCTGCAGAGGGTGATCTTATGCGACGGTATCAAAGTAATAAAAAAATTCATGTTCCAAAACTGTACGTCGCTTACGGCAATAGAAATACCCGACAGTGTTGAAACAATCGAAGAAGGCGCGTTTAGGGGATGCACCGCGCTTTCGTCGCTGAAGCTTAACGAGGGCTTGGCGGAAATAGGAGAAAAAGCGTTTTACGATTGCAAATCCATACAGGAGCTTACGATCCCGGACAGCGTCAAAAAGATAGACAGATCGGCGTTTTCCGTCGGCGGCGTTTCGCCGATATCGCCGCGCCTGAAAAGCGTTACTATCGGTAAAGAACTTGAATATCTCGGTGACGGCGCGTTCGGCGGCTGTAATCAGCTTGAGACCTGTACGGTAAACAGCGACGTTCTTACGTATATTGGCGACGGCGCGTTCACCAACTGTGAAAGTCTTAAGGAATTTAAGATCCCGGAATGCGTTACCATTATAAACGACCACGTATTCGCCGGCTGTAAATCTTTGCAGAGCATAATTATACCGGACAGCATTACGGAAATATGCGATAAAGCGTTTTATCTGTGCTCAAATCTTACAAACGTCAAATTCGGCTCCGGTTTAAAGAAAATCGGAAACGCCGCCTTCAGCGAATGCAAATTGGATACCGTTATACTGCCCGAGGGATTTTACTATATAGGGCAGGAAGCGTTCAAATCGTGTCCTGTCATTAAAGAGCTGTATATACCGGACAGCATAGAATACGTGGACATAAAAGCGTTTTCAACAACTGTAATGACCAAGCATAACGGCGCATATTACGTCGGCAATTTTAAAAATCCTTACCTTGTGTTCGTCGGATTAAGAGACGGTAACGCTGACGACGTGAAAATCGAAAAAGGCACGAAGGTCATAGCGCGCAGCGCTTTTCAGCTCAATTTCAAGGTCAAAACGGTTTCGATGCCGGATACGGTGCAGATAATAAACGATCACGCTTTTGCCGCATGCAGATACCTTACGGATATATATTACGAAGGCTCCGCCGATCAGTGGCGCAATATGACCGTATGCAATAATTACGGAAACGACGAATCGCGGGAAGTGCTCGGCTCTGTAAACGTTGTTTATAACAGCGATCTCGGCTACGGTACGCCGTTTGCGGACGTAAACGGCGACTGGGACGTAAACAACAAGGACGTTGTGGTGCTTTTCAAATACGTCAGCGGAGTCGGTACCGTATATTGTGACGAAAACGCATGCGACGTTAACCTCGACGGATCCGTTGACAACAAAGACGTTGTAACGATTTTCAATATCGTGAGCTGTTCTGAATAAAAAAACGGAGGAATATATGAAAAAAATAATATCTGTATTGTTGATCGCCGTCATGCTCACCGCATCGGTACTCGCCGCGGGAGACGTCAACAGCGACGGCGAGCTTAACAACAAGGACGTCGTAGCTCTGTTCAGATACGTGAGCGGCAACAAGACCGCGGTCACAAACGCGGACGAGTGCGATATAAACGGCGACGGCAGTATAGACAACAAAGACGTTGTGGCGCTTTTCAGAGATGTGAGCGGCACACCGGCGCCCGTGTTTGAAGAACCGTTCTACTATCCGAACAACGATATAGTGAATGATTTCAATTTTGAGGGCGATAAAGCGGAAGGCTTTACGGGAATATACTTTGTGATAAACAGAAACACGGCGCATATCTCCCCGGGAGAAAGATTTCAGGTCCGCTTTGCCGTGTATCACTGGCGTGACATCAGAGTCAGCGTAAAGGACGTTGACCTTGAAATAACAAAAGGCAAGGAGCACGCGACGATAGACGGCAAAGGCGTGTTCACGGCTAAAAGCGTGGGCGAGGTGGAGATCACCGCGACGCTCAAAGCAGACCCAACTAAAACGGCAAAAAGAACGATAAATATAACCGAACCGAAAGAAAAAAATACAATGTGGCAGGGAAGCGGCACGTTCCGCGATCCGTATCTCGTAAGCACGGCGCAGGATTTCTTAAACATTCAGAAAATAAGCAAATACGTTGACGGACTTTCTGAAATGGATACCTGTTGGTTCAAACAGACAAACGACATAGACTTTACGGGCGTTGATTTTGAGCCGGGCTTCTTTACGCACAACTACGACGGAAACGGATATAAGCTGAAAAACATAACCGTGGACGAAACGGTGGACAGATGCGCGAGCGTCTTCGGATATGCGTATTACTGCGTTATCAAAAACGTGACGGTGGAAAATTTCAGATATGAAAGGCATGATACGATAAGCGCCTGGGAAGCCGCGGTCTTCTTCGGCAACACAAGGGGTATTACCGCGTATAACTGTCACGCCGTAAACGCCTATATCGACATAACGGGCAATACAGGTAATACCGGCTGCGCGGGCGGATTCTTGGCGCATGAAGTATTCGCCGGCAGCTACGTAAACTGTTCCACCGACGCCGTGGTAAAAGGCGACTATGACGTAGGCGATTTTTACGGTACAACGGAGGCTTACGAAGGCATATTCGTTAACTGCAAGGCGACGGGTACGGCGGAGGCGGTACTATACACGGATCGCTGCGGCGGTTTTACAGCACAACAGGGACGAATGACGGCGATACAATTCTATAACTGCACGTCGGCGCAGTACGATCAGGCGCTTGAGGAAAACAACGTGATAACGGAATAATGATCATAAGGCGCAAATTACTTTGCGCCTTAAACCCGTTTTACTTGACAAATACAATTTTATGTTGTATAATTATTTAAATTGCATAAAGGTATAAAAAGGGGACAAAATGAAAAAATTTATCATATTATTACTGATTTCTGCTATTGCCGTATCGCTTTTCTCATGTGCCAATCCTTCCGCGCCTGCCGCGGACGTTACGACGGATGAGCAGACCGTTACGGAGAGCGAAACCGTGACCGAAACGGAGACCGA
>DBWC01000019.1 GCA_002308615.1 Clostridiales bacterium UBA1248 | reverse complement strand
CCAAACTGGGCGTAAGAAGCAAGCACAAGGAGCTTCATCGATATGCCCTTTGACGGATTTTTAGGCCCGTCCTCAAACGGTTTCTCTCAAACTAGGATACTGCACCGTCTTTTATATTTTACCATAATTTTTTGCAATTTCAAGAGAAAAATGCAAAAATAACGAATATTTCAGTGCTTTTTTGAATTTATATGCGGCGATTCAGCAAAAAATCCGCAAATTCAGCCAATTCTTTTCCTACGTCGCCGTATTTTTCTATTGCTTTAACTGCTTTTTCAGTCAACTCCGCCGCAAGCGCCTGTGCATCGTCAAGCGACATATACGATAAAACGGTCGTTTTGCCGTTTTTGGCGTCGGATCCGACCGGCTTTCCGAATTCCGCCTGATCCGCTATAACGTCAAGTATATCGTCCCGTATCTGAAACGCCCGTCCTATGCAGGCGCAGTATTCGTCCGCGTCGCGGCAGATCGCTTTATCATCGCATTCCGCGGCTGCAAGTCCGAGGCGAGCGGTCGAGCGCAACAGCGCTCCGGTCTTCAGCGCGTTCATTTTTACAAACTCACGGTCGTCAAGGCGTCTTTTCTCACCCTGCAGATCCATTATCTGACCGCCTATCATACCGCGCCATCCGGCAAGCACCGATAACGCTTTGGCAGCTTTTACTTTTGCTTTATCCGGCGCGGCCGCGTCCGATACTATCTCAAACGCGATTATAAGCAGCGCGTCGCCGGCAAGCGTTGCCACGGCGTCTCCGTATACTTTGTGATTCGTAGGCTTGCCGCGGCGCAGATCGTCGTTATCCATGCACGGAAGATCATCGTGGATAAGAGACGAGGTATGTATCATTTCAAGCGCGGATGCAAATGATAAAGCGCCTTCGTTGAACTTATCAAGTCCGCCCAGCTCCGAAAATTTCAGTACGAGATACGGGCGTATGCGTTTTCCGCCGTTTTTTACGCTGTAGCTCATTGAATCGGTTATTATAGTCAGATCTTCGTCTTTTTCTGATAAAAGCTTGTCGAGGTATGCGTTTATTACCTCGTTATACGCTTTTATATCGTCCTTTATATTCATTTTACATCGTCCTCTGTGAGCATTTTGATCTTTTTCTGCGCTTCGTCAAGTATCCCGTCTGCTTTTTTTATCAAAGAAACGCCTTCTTCAAATAAAGACAGCGACTGATCGAGCGGAGTTTCCCTGCTTTCAAGCGCGGACAGTATTTCGTTTACTCTTTTCAATATTTCTTCAAACGTCAATTCATTGTTTTCCATTTAAAATCACCTCATCCACCGTCGAAATAACGGCTCCGTTATTCATCGTTACTTTTATCTTATCTCCTTTTTCAAACGCGGACGCGTCCGACTCAGGCTTCCCGTCTTTTTCAACGTAGGCGTAGCCGCGCGAGAGGACTTTCAGCGGGCTTGTGGAATCAAGCCTTGCCGCCGCCGTCTCAAACTCTTTTTTGCGCTTAAGCAGGATTATATTCAGTTTATCCGCCATGCTGCCGCTTATCGTATCGAGCATCTGGCGCCTGTCCGTGATCTGATTTTCAAGCGATGAAAACGCGCGTGACGCGGCGGCTCTTTCGACTGCCGCGCGGTCGTCTGATATTATCTTTAATATTTTCTGTTTTATCTTATACAATCCGGAGTCGAGCGTTTCTCTTAAAGCTTTACTGTCCGGCACGGCGAGCTCCGCCGCGTGAGAGGGCGTGGACGCGCGGACGTCCGCGGCAAAATCACACACGGTAAAATCCGTTTCGTGCCCAACGGCGGATATAACGGGTATCATCGACGCTCTTACGGCGTAAGCCACGTCTTCCGAGTTGAACGGCTGCAGATCTTCTATTGAACCGCCGCCTCTGCCTATTATTATTGTATCGACTTTTTCTTTTTTGTTGAAATATTCTATCCCTGAAACGAGAGTTTTTACCGCGTATTCGCCCTGAACTGTCGCGGGATAAACTATTATCTCGCAAGCAGGATATCTGCTTGTAGCTATGTTTATTATATCTCTCACCGCCGCGCCCGTTTGCGACGTTATGACGCCGAGCTTTTTGGGAAACTGCTTAAGCGGTCTTTTCAGTTTTTCGGAGAAGATCCCCTCCGCCTCAAGCTTTTTTCTTACGCGTTCAGCCTCTATATAAAGCGCGCCGACGCCGTCTTCTATAATGTCCGATACGTAAAGCTGATATCTGCCGTCCTGCGGATAAACGCTTATTCTGCCCGTGCAGAGCACTTTCATGCCGTTTTCCGGTCTTATGCGCAGATTTACGTTTGAAGACCTAAACATCACGCATTTGAGCTGCGCTCCCTCGTCTTTCAGCGTAAAATACATATGACCGCTTGCGAAATGATGATTGAAATTCGATATTTCGCCGGACACGGCGACGCGGTTCAGATACGGCGAGCCGTCTACCGTCATTTTTATGATTTCCGTAAGCTGAGTTACGGTAAGCGTGTTATTTTCCATTCACAAACCTTTGATACGTAATAAGCGCCGTCCCCGCCGCGTTGTCCGCGGAATATTCCGGCTCCGCGAAATACGCGCCGTATTTATCCGTAAAATACTTCTTTAAATACTTGTTTGACGAAACGCCGCCGGAAAATAAAAGAGGCAGCTTTTCTGTTTTCAGTACGTTTTCCGTCATCTTATCTATTGTTATTTTTATAAATTCCATAACGTATGCCGAAATAAACGGCGGCTGTGCGCCGTTTTTAAAAAGCTCTTCCGCTTTGTTCTGCAAACCGGAAAGATTGCAGCAGCATCCGTTTACGGATACGTTTATCTTAGGCAGTTTTTCCGTGTTTTTTGCCGCAAGCTCTTCGAGCGCTTTGCCGCACGGGAACGACAGTCCGAGCATGACGCCGGCGCGGTCTATAATCTGCCCCGCCGTAACGTCAAGAGTTTTGCCCGTTATATCGCATTTGTACGAGCTGCCGTCGCCTGTGACCGCCAGAAGTTCAAGCGTGCCGCCCGATAAATGATACGCGTAAAACCTTTCACACTCCGGCATTTTTGAAGAATATACCGCTGCTTTTATATGCCCTTCCTGGTGTGAATTCTTATATACCGGTACGCAAAGAGTTTCGGATATAAGAGCCGCCGCGGTCTGCCCGCATAAAAAGCACGGCATATACGAGCCTTCCGCGTTTCTCGGTCTGTCGCTATAGCCTACAGCGTTTATGCTTTTAAGATCGCAATCGAGCATTTTATACGCCTTTGGTAGGTTTACCGTATGCAAAAACACCGCGTCGTTCTGACGCACGCCCACGCCGCCGCTTTTTACGGTGACGGGCAGCTTTATGTTCTGTACTATTTCTTCATCACGGCATACAGACAGCGACGTTGTGTAATTGCTTGTGTCTATACCTAAAACGGTAACGCTCATTTCATCAGTCCTTCGCCTTTTAAGGCGGCGTTCAGAATACCGTTTACAAACGCCGGAGCTTTTTCCGTATCGTATTTTTTGCACAGCTCCACCGCCTCGTTTATTGCGACAGCGGCGGGAACGTCTTCTACGTACTTGCTTTCATAAATGCAAAGACGCATGAGCGCAAGCGATACGCGGGAGATACGCTCCGTCTTCCATCCTACGGAATACTTTGATATTATTCCGTCAAGCTCGTCTGCACCTTTTACAACGCCGTAAAAAACGGTTTTCAGATACGGCTCGTCGCCGTAGCCGTTCGTCTGAACCGCTGTAACGTAATAATCGTCAAGCTCCTCATCCGACGGCTTGTAAAGCGAATATCCGTATAAAAGGCAGAACGCCTGCTCACGCAATTTTGTTCTTGAAAATGTGTTTTTTCTGTTTTCTTCCATTATATTACATCCTCTTTAACTCAAAAACAAGCCCGGCCGGTGAAACGAATCCGAGCTTATTTTTTTATCGGCTTTATCAGGCGTCTTCTTCCTCTGCTTCTTCCGTCTCATCCTGCGATCCGGTATTTTCCGTGGTTATATCGCGGTAGTCGAAGCTTATGGTAAGTCTTTCACTGATCCCGGTGTCGGAAAGATCGGATACGGTACCGTCTTCCTCGTCGCCTATGTAGCAGATCCAGCGGTGTTCCTCATCGTTTTCAAGATCGCCTATCTTGACGACGCGCTTACCGTCTTCCGATAAAGTTATACCGAGAGCGTTTTTAACAGGCTGTACCGGCTCTCCCTTATCGTTCAGATAATCGCTGTTAAGATAGTTTGCTATATTCATTTCGGCTTTTTCACCGTTGACGCTGAATTTCGTTTCAGGTATAAGAGTTATTTCTCCGTCGTTTATTTCAAAAGCGACGTTGAAGGTGCGGTACGTTTTTTCAACAAACGAGAATACGACTTTATCGTAATTCTCAAGCTTCTTGGTGAAAGCGTCCGCTTTTTCTCCGTTTATGGTGCATTCCCATTCGTATATATCGTTAGATCCTGACGCTTTACCGGCGGTTGTGCCGAGAACGCTGTCAAGAGAATACTCTACTTCACCGTTGAACTGGGAAACGACAACGGACGGAAGGACTGCGTTTTTATCTTTATTCGTTATGCAAAGCTCAAGTGCATACATTGCCGTGGGCATTGTGCGGTAGCGGTGACGAGCCGCGTCTTCTGTAAGAAGACCTCCCTCGGTAGTTTCCTCATCGGTCGCCGCTTCGAGCGGAGCTACTCTGACCGCGTCGCTTGACAACATCGTTTTTCCGTTGTCTCCGTATACGTAAACGGAAACGTACGCGTTATCATCGCTGTAAAGACTGCCTGCAACGTTGCAAGCGGCAAGCGTTAAAACCATAGCCGCGGCAAGTAATAACGTTATCGTTCTTTTGATTTTCATACGGGAAATAATCCTCCTGATATTATGCAAAGTACATTCTTAAATAATTATACAACAATTTTATCAAAAAGTCAAGTATATTATATTATTTATTCGTTCTTTATTTCTTCTGTATCGGTTTCTTCTTCCGTATCGGTCTCCGGCTCCGTTTCCTCAGGCTCTTCCGTATCTACCCAGAATTCATTGTGCAGAGTGCAGATAAGCGTATCGTCCGGTCTGTACATATATTTTGCGTCGGTTATTTTGACAGATCCCGGTTCAAAGTCTCGGTCAAGCTCGAGCACAAATATGCTCTCCGTCGTTTCCGGACAGTATTCGTTTGCTATAAATCCGCTCTCAGTACAGAAATGTACCGCAACGTGACGCGAGCAGTAGGTCGTCGGCTGTGTGCCGTTTATATAATATGCCTTCTCGGCTCTGCCGCCTCTCTGATCTCTGCCGCACGTTTCCGGGTTATAGAGCTGACCGGAATCCTTGCAGATCGTTACTTCAACTATGTCTCCGTACTTCGGGAACTCTTTTATAAGCTCCGTGCCATCGGCTTTCGCTTCGTCGTACATCTTCTGATGGATCTTGACCATTACGCTGTCGAATATTTCAAGAGCGGGGTTTACGTAGTATTTATGAAGCGGCGTGTTGTCGTAGAAGCCGTACCATACAGCCGCGACGTAATACGGCGTGAAGCCGCAGAACCATCTGTCGTATTCGTACATTGACGTACCGGTCTTGCCCGCGGCGACCGTCATATCGTCTATTGTAAGCTTATCGGCTTTTGCGTTTACGACGTTTTCCATGAGCATCGTCATCATCGTGCACGTCTCCGCGCTGAAGACTACCGTGCTTTCGGGCTTGTTATCTATTACTACCTCGCCCTGCGAATCAACGACTTTTGTATACAGCCTGCATTTGTTGTGTATGCCGCCGTTTGTGAAAGTCGTATAAGCGCTCGCCATTTCACGGACAGTTAAACCGAGCGTCGTGGCGCCCAGCGCAAGCGGAGCTATGTCAAGGTCGGACATCGTTACGCCGTTTGAATTCGTATAGCTTTCAACGAGGTTTGTTATACCGAGTTTTTTAAGATACTCATAAGATCTTTCCACCGTCACTCTCTGCATTACCTTTACGGCGACCGTGTTGAGAGATTCCTGGACGGCGTACTTTATATTCACAAGACCTCTGTATTCGTTGTCAACGTTTCGCGGCCACGTTTTGCCGGTCTCGTCGATCGTTACGGGCGTGTCGTCGAATACGGAACCCCAGGTTATGAGTCCGAGCTCAAGCGCAGGGCCGTACGTTGAAAGAGGCTTGATAGACGAGCCGGGCGACCTTCTCGCCTGTGTGGCGACGTTGAATATACGGCTCTGCGTTTTCGCCCATCTGCGTCCTATCAGAGCCACGCAGTCGCCCGTCTGCGGATCGCAGATGACCATCGCCGACTGCGGCTTGATAATATATTCCGGACCTAAAGATCTGTCGTCTTCCGCGTTGAAATTCGAATCGTCTAAATAGCACTGTTCAAGTATCTTCTGTACTCTCTGATCCATGCACATATAGACCTTGTAGCCGCCGGAGAAGACGAGATTTGACGCTATCTCACGCGTTACGTTCTTCTGCGCCATGATATCCTCGATCAGATCTTCTATGACGGCGTCAACGTAGTCCGATGAAACGTGCGCGCCGGATTCCGTTGTACTGCTTTCCGTCTTCGGCGCGGTATACAGCTTAAGCGGTTCGTCCCAGGCTTCCTCAAATTCTTCCTTCGTTATCTTTCCGTAAGAGTACATCGTTTTTAAGACGGTGTTGCGTCTTTCGAGATTGTACTCCGGATTTTGTTTAGGATCGTATTTTGTGGGATATTTTACGATCGATGCGAGCGCCGCACCCTCCGCGAGCGTCAATTCGGAAACTTCCTTTCCGAAATAAGTCTTTGCTGCGGTCTTTATACCGTAGCAGCCCTGGGAGAGGTAAACGGTGTTGAGATAATATTCAAGGATCTCTTTTTTGTTCAGCTTCTGCTCAAGATACAGCGCCCTGAATATCTCCTGCACTTTTCTCTGTATCGAGTAATCGTCGTCTCCGGTCATATTTTTGACGAGCTGCTGAGTTATGGTCGAGCCGCCGAACGTAGATCCCGACGGGATCAGAAAGTTCTGTACGGCGCCGAGCGTTCTGTACCAGTCAACGCCTTTGTGGTCCCAGAATCTGTGGTCCTCTATCGCTATATACGCGTCTATAACGTGATCCGGTATCTCCCTTATCGGTACCCATATCCTGTTTTCGCCGCCGTGTATACGTTCTTCTTCAAGTTCGACTTCCTCGCCGTTTTCGTCGTAAACGTAGAATCTCGTCGTTCCGTCCTGCTCCGTGCGCATATAGTCGACGTCAAGCGTTGGATCTATATTGTTTTTCAGATAGACGGCAAAAACGATACCGCATATGACAGCCGTTATAACTCCGATTATAACGACCGTTATGAGGATGTTGAAAATATATGATATAAGCCGTATGAGAAAATGCAGCGTAAGAGACAAAACGCGCCGTATCGCCTTACCCCAGTAAATGTGGTAGCCTCTCTTCTCGTCGCGCTTAGCACGTCTTTCTTTTGCTTTTTTTCTCAACGCTTTTATTTTGTCAGTGACGTCTGAAAAAAATCCGAATACCGCCAAAACCGCTTTTTTCAAAGCTTCTATGAACTTATTTATGATATCACCTCCAAAGCCAAGGCAATTTATTATAACTTTATAAATTATAACACCGCGCGGCGCGCTTTTCTACAATCTAATTTTAATTTTATATGAATAGGTAATTCAGCGAACGTTTTCTTCTCCGCACTGTTTTATAAGCGCGTTTTTCAGTCCGTCGGTTATATCAACGATGATCGGATCGTAATATTTTCCCGTGTCCACTCCGTATAAGATCAGCTTGTCGGACGCCGTTTCGCTTTCGTAAATAGCCGCGAGCGCAAGCACGCGTTCTATATCCGGATATACGTTTTTGTCCGTTGACGGGACTCTTACGTATATTTTTTTGCGCCTGGGAGCGATCTTTTCGTCATCCGCTTTTTTAGTTTCGGTATATCTGTCGTCCGGTATCAGAGGATAAACGGCGTCGCAGATGAGCTTTGCGTCCTCCTCCACGCGTTTCGTAACGGTTCCTATTATGAACATTGGATCTGATGATGAAATATACGCGCGGAATTTCTCATATATTTTCGGGAAAAGTATTACTTCTATTTCTCCGTATCTGTCCTCAACGGTCATAAACGCCATGTCGTCGCCTTTTTTTGTAGTTTTGACGGTAAATTTTGTAAGCATTCCGCATATCGTTACTTTTTTGTTTTCATAGGCGGACGCCGNNGCTCGTCTCCGTCGTCTCCGTCATCCGAAGAAGAAGACGTGATCTCCGCGATCTCTACGGGAGACAGCGCGGCGCAGTGCTTTTTATATCCGTCGAGTATATGACCGGAAAAATAATATCCCGTTGATTCTTTTTCAAGCGCAAGGAGGTCGCCGAAGGAAAACTCTTCTATATCCGGATAGACGGCGTCTCCGGACAGTTCTTCACCTCCGGACATTGAGAACATATCCATCTGTCCCGATACGCTTTTTTTCGCCGCCGCCTGTTCTCTGTCTACAAGTTCTCCGTAAACGGCGAGCATCTGACTTCTGTGAACGCCGAAGCAGTCGAATGCGCCGCATTTGATCAGCGCCTCCACCTGTTTTCTGTTGCAGTCGTACGGCGCCATCCTGCGTATGAAATCCGGTAAGGACAAAAACTTTCTGTTTTCGCGTTCTTTTATTATCATCGGAACGAAATTCCCGCCGACGTTTTTGACAGCCAAAAGGCCGAAGCGTATGTTCTTTTTTCCACTCTGATTTACGACGTGATAGTAAACGCCGCTTTCGTTTATATCCGGCGGCAGAACTTTTACGCCGTGCTTTGCGCATTCGTTTATATATTCCGCGGTCTTGTCAAGACTCTTGCCGAGAACGCTCGTAAGCAGAGCCGACATATATTCGGCGAAGTAATGGCATTTAAGATAAGCCGTCCGATACGTCAGAAACGCGTATGACGCAGCGTGGGATTTGTTGAACGCGTAGCCCGAGAACGACTCAAGCTGTGAAAACAGCTCGTCCGCGTCGCCCGCGTCCATACCGAGACGTACCGCGCCCGGCACCGTGATATTTCCGTTTTCCTCCTCGCCGTTTATAAAGATATCACGCTGCTGCTTCATCTTTTCAGCGTCCGATTTCTTCATAAGGCGGCGCACCACGTCGGCGCGTCCGAACGAATATCCGGCAACGTCGCGGAATATCTGAAGCACCTGCTCCTGATATACTATAACGCCGTACGTAACGTCGAGTATGGGCTTCAATTTGTCGGATAAATACGATATCAATCTCGGATCGTGACGGTTTTCTATAAACGCCGGGATGTTTTTCATGGGTCCGGGACGGTAAAGCGCTATAACGGCGATTATATCGTCAAAGCAGCTCGGCTTAAGCTGCGTCAGAACTCTGCGCATACCGGCTTTTTCAAGCTGGAAAACACCGCCCGTGTCGCCTATGCATATCATATCATACGTCGCTTTATCGTCAAGCGGCGCTTTTGACACGTCAAAATCCGGCTCATATTCCCGTATCTGTTTTTCCGTCTCCGCGATTATGGAAAGATAGCTGATACCGAGTATATCGAATTTAACAAGTCCGACCTTTTCGGACATATCCTTGTCGTACTGCGTGACGGTAACGTCGCCGCTTAACGCGAGCGGAACGTACTCGAAGACCGGTTTTTCGGTTATTATAACGCCCGCCGCGTGTGTCGAGACGTTTCTCGGTATGCCCTCGACCGACATAGCGTTGTCTATAAGCAGTCTTACTTTAGGTTCGTTATCATACCTTTCTTTAAGCTCGGCGCCCTCGGGAGCTTCAAGCACGTCCGCTACGGACTCGACCTTTACGAAGTTTTCTTCCGCTTCTCCGTCTTCGCCCTCCGTGATCTTTTTGACTCTGTAAGGTATCAGCTTTGCAACGGGATCGACGTCGGATACGGGCATTCCCATCGCCCGTCCCACGTCGCGCACCGCGGCCCTTGCGGCAAGCGTGCCGAAGGTCACTATCTGACTGACGCGGTCGCGCCCGTATTTTTCCGTTATATATTCAATTACCTTGTGTCTGTCAGTATCGGAAAAGTCAACGTCAAAATCGGGCATGCCTTTGCGCTCGGGATTTAAAAATCTCTCAAACATAAGCCCGTAACGAATGGAATCGACGTCCGTTATGCCGATGAGAAACGCAACGATGCTGCCCGCGCCCGAGCCTCTGCCGGGACCTGTGGTTATGCCGTGCGATTTAGCGTAGGCAACGTAATCTTCCACGATCAGATAATACTCGTTGAAGCCCATTTTGTCTATTATCGAAAGCTCGTATAAAACTCTGTCAAGATAGTCTTTCTCCGTAAACTGCTCGGTGTATACAAGCGTTTTATCTTCGAGTCTGCGTTTGATCCCGTCAAACGTGAGCTTGCGCAGATAATCTTTTGCCGGCTGACCGTCGGGCGGCGCGTATTTAGGCAAATGAAGCTTTGAAAAGTCAAACTCAAAGCTGCACATATCCGCAATTTTCTGAGTGTTTGAAACAGCCTCCGAGTTTTTGCCGAATATGCGCTGCATTTCCGCTTCCGATTTAAGATAAAATTCGTCCGTGTCAAAGCCTATGGGTCTTCCGTCGGATATAACGCTCTTTGTCTGTATGCATAAGAGTATGGCCTGTTTGTCCGCGTCGCGCTTTGCGATATAATGCGCGTCGTTTGTGGCGACGGTCGGTATTCCCGTGTCTTCCGACAGCTTTATAAGCTCCTTTAAAACAAGCTCTTCCTCTTCTGAACCGTGATCCTGAAGTTCAAGATAAAAGCCGTCTTTGCCGAACAATTTATATAACCACAGCGCGTATTCCTTTGCGCGTTCGTAATTTCCGCGCAGAAGCATCTGCGGTATATAACCGGCTATACAGCCGGACAGACAGATAAGACCTTCCGCGTGAGCGGACAAAAGCTCGTTGTCTATCCTCGGTTTTACGTAAAATCCCTCCGTATACGCCTTTGAAACGAGGTAAATGAGATTTTTATATCCCGTTTCGTTTTTGCAGAGCAGGATCATGTGGTTATAGGCGTTGTCGCGTTTTTTATCAAATCTCGTTTCAGGCGCGACGTAGACCTCGCACCCTATGATCGGCTTTATCCCTTCTTCCTTACAGGCGAGGTAAAACTCCGCGGCGCCGAACATTGCGCCGTGGTCGGTTATTGCGACAGAATCCTGGCCTAAAGCTTTTACCGCTTTGGGAATATCCTTTACGCGGCAGGCTCCGTCAAGCAGACTGTATTCGCTGTGGACGTGAAGATGAACAAAGCTCAATCCGTTATCCCCCGATTATATTTATCGTACACGTTTATTATCTTTTTCAATCTGTGATTGACGCCGGATTTCGTAAGCGGCGGAGTTGACATTTCCGCAAGCTCAAGAAGCGACGCCTGCGGATTATCATATCTTAATTCCGCGGTTTTTCTCAGATCCTCCGGCAGCTTTTCCATAAGCTTGTTGTCTTTCAGATATTTTATGGCTGTCATAGCCTCGTTTGCGGCGTTTACCGTCTTCTTTATATTCGCCGTATCACAGTTTACGGCTCTGTTTGCAAGTCCTCTGCTTTCTCTTACTATCGATTCGTTTATGTAATCGAAGCTTGCCGTATTTGCGCCGATAAACGCGAGAAAATCGGCGATATCGTCGCATTTCTTCAAATAAATAACGTTGTTTGAGCCGCGCAGAGCTATCCTTGGCGAAAATCCGGACTCGCGGCAAAGCTCTACGGTATCAGACGCGAGATTTTTGAAGGGCGTTGATATTTCAAGATGGAACGAGCTTTCCGGTTTGCTTACCGTACCGGACGCGATAAATGCGCCGCGCAAAAACATGGAGGCGCACCTGTTGCATTTTTTATCGAAGATATCCTTGTTTACGCGGTATAAAGATACGCTGTTTTTCTTCAAGTCAGCGTTCATCTTGCTTATTTCTTTTTTGCCCGCAACCGTGATTTTGTAACTGCTTACGGCTTCCGTCGACTCCGAATCCTCACGGCTGTGTTTTCTTTCCATTACGTATAAATTGCTTTTGATACCGTACAGCTCGTCAAGCAGGGATATAACCACGTCGGACGCGGGTTTTATCTCGGTAACGAGCTTTATCTTTTCGCGGCTGAATATCGAAGAATACGTCAAAAGGCCCATCAGAAGCGCCTTTTTACAGCACGTTCTGGTCGGCAGTTCTTCAAGTAAAGAGCATTTTGCAGAGCTTGAAAACGACATCAGTCAATCACCCTTATTTCCGGTTCTATTATAACGCCTTCGCGTTCCTTTATCACGGTTTTTATATGATCTATAAGCGTCAAAACGTCATCCGCAGAAGCGCCGCCTTTGTTTATAATAAATCCCGCGTGCTTTTCGGAGACCTGCGCGCCGCCAACCGTATATCCCTTCAGACCCGCGGCTTCAATCATCTGACCCGTATATCTGCCGGGATAACGCTTGAAAACCGAGCCCGCGCTCGGATAATTGAGCGGCTGTTTATCTTTTCTTCTGCCGAGCAGATCGTCCATTACGGCTTTTATCTCCTTTTTATCGCCCGGTTTTAGTTTCAATTTTGTCGATAATATGACGTACTCTCCATCCGAAAACACGCTTTTTCTGTAGTCAAACCCGCATTCTGCGTTATTTAACTTTATTATTTTTCCGTCTTTTCTCGAATATGCCTTCACGTATTCGACGACGTCTTTCATTTCGCCGCCGTACGCGCCGGCGTTCATAAACACTGCGCCGCCGACGGACCCGGGAATGCCGTACGCAAACTCAACGCCGGAAAGGCATCTGTCAAGCGCGGCTTTGCATACTGAAATAAGCGTCGCTCCGCAGCCGGCGGTGATAAAGTCGCCGTCAGTTTCAACTGCGTTTATACCCTGCGTCATTATAACGGCTCCGTCATAGCCTTTATCGGCAAACAAAACGTTTGAGCCGCAGCCTATGATAACGCACTTTATCCCGTTTGTATCACAAAACCGGGTCGCGTCCGTAAGTTCTTTTACGTTTTTCGGGTATACGGTAAAGCATTCCCCTCCTATTCTGAAAGTGGTGAATTCGGAAGCTTTTTTGTTTTCCGTAAACCTTATATCATTTTCAGCAAGATACTTTTTAAGATCGTTCATAAAAGTCCTTTACATATCAAAATATCGGCATATACCTGTAAATATAATACTACAAATAAATGCCGATTTCAATATATTTTATTTAATTTTTAGTACTTTGTATATTTATTCTGACGCTTGGTCATTTTGCATAACGCGTTTTATCTTGTTCGCAAATTGCGAATTCAGAGTATGATGCATATCATGCCGTTAGATCCCTCGTTTATAACTCTCTGCAGCGTTTCCGCGAACTTCTCTTTTGATCTGTCCGTCAGATGATCCGACTTTTCCTTAAGTCCCTCATCCGCAAGCTCCTTTAACGTTTTGCCGAACATGTTGGTATTCCACAGACTTTCGGGATCATGATCGAACTCGTTTGTCAGATATCTCAAAAGATCGTTTGACTGCTGTTCCGTGCCGACTACGGGATTTATCTCCGTCATGACGTCTATTCCGATCATATGCGTCATATGCGCCGCGACCTTGAGCCTTACGCCGTAACCGCCGGGCTGCTTTACTATTTCCGGCATATCGAGCTTCATATCGGACAAAGACGGGGTGACGACTCCATATCCCTTCTCTTCCGTCTCGTTTATCGCTTTTACGTATTTGCCGTAAGCTTTTTCACTGTTTTTCATCTGCCGCACGGCGTCAAAAAGCTCCTCGTCGTTCTTGATATCACAGCCCGATATTTCGGATATCGACGCGTAATACAGATCCGGATCGAGCTCTGTTTTTACCTTTATGATACCGGTGCCGAAATCGATATCCGTTATCGTCGAGCCCGCTACGTTTTCATTATCGGTCATTTCAGCGAATATCTCTTTTGCGTCCTTTATTTTCTCGGCTTTTTCGGCAAGGCTGAGCGCCGTTTCCGTTATGGATCTGTTTACGCCGTGATCGGGTCCGAGCGCCTTCAGATACTTCGGCAGATCGAAATCCACCTGTTTTACCGGGAATTCAAACAGTATCTGTTCAAGTATCTTTACTATATCCTCTCCGTCTAATTGCATACAGTTTACGAGCGCCGCCGGAGCGCCGTATTTTTCTTCAAGCTCGTATGCAAGCTCCACGCTTTTCTCGTTTCTCGTATCCGTGCAGTTTACTATGATGACGAACGGCTTTCCGCTTTCTTTCAGCTCGTATACCGTCTTTTCTTCGGCAGATACGTAGTTTTCCCTCGGTATCTCTCCGATCGATCCGTCGGTCGTAACGAGCATCGCTATGGTACAATGCTCGGATATGACTTTTCTCGTGCCTGTTTCAGCCGCGTCGTCGAAGCACATCGGCTCGTCGGACCACGGAGTATGTACCATTCTCGGTTGTCCGTTCTCCTCCGTTCCCTCCGCGCCGGGCACGATAAAGCCCACGCAGTCTATCATACGCACGTCAAAGCCGGACGAGTCGTCAAGAGATACCGTGACGGCTTTTTCCGGTATGAATTTCGGTTCCGTGGTCATAACCGTTTTTCCCTGAGCGCTCTGCGGCAATTCGTCTCTTGCCCTCTGTCTTTCGTATTCTCCGTCGATATTAGGCAAAACGAGCGTTTCCATAAAGCGTTTTATAAACGTGGACTTGCCGGTCCTCACCGGTCCGACCACTCCTATATATATCTGCCCGTCCGTCCTCTTGGCTATATCCTTGTAAATTTCGCTGCCGTTCATGATCTTCCTCCGTTATTTCCTTTTTGATACATTTATATTCCGATATGCTGAAATTATACGCAAACGGCGCTTTTTTTCTTTTATTCTCTTGACATTCGAAGTGTTTTATGATAAATTCTATTCAGTAATTTGCACTCGGGAGAGATATTATGAAAAAAAACGTAAGTATTATTTCCTTTTTGATTGCCGCTTTTATGCTGCTTCAGCTTTTTTCCTGCACGCAGCAAACGGGTGATGATACGACAACAGCCGACCGGACCGCGGCTGCGGATGAAACCGTTTCCGAAACAGAGCCGGAAGAAACAAATACATCGGATTACGTGTCAATAACAGAATCAGACGGCAAGGCAAACGTTACGTTACCGTCCGGTATTTCATACGCCGCAACGGGATACGAAAGCGCGGGCAGCGGGATCTTCCGCATAAAAACCGGTTTTGAAGCCGTATTTGATAATACTGTCAAAGGAGATTTCAACCGGCTCTCATTCCATTACACGGCAAGCGAAAATTTTAAGCTGTATGTGACGTATATTCAGGATTCAAAAGAAAAAACAGATATGTATTACGTTGAAGCGACGCCCGACGGCGGTTTCAGCTGTCTTATCAGTTCATATCTTGACGGCAGTCATGCGACTGAGCTTAAATCTTTCAAGGCTGATATGTGTCTTGGCGAAGAAGCAGACTTTTTAATTGATGATATAAAAACAGAAGATTATCAGCTTATCGACCGGTCAACTTATTATATTGAAAACGACCGCTTCAAAGTCGGCGTAAAGCTCGGCTGGGGCGGCGGTATAAATTATATTGAAGACAAGACCTGCACGGTAAAAAACCTGACGAACCTTATAAACAGTCACGATACGGGCCGTCTCGTTCAGCAGTCTTATTACGGCACGAGCGGAAACGACGAATATCAGCCCGGCACGTCATTCAACACGAAATGGACGTATAACCCCGTTCAGGGCGGCGACCAGTTCGGCAATTCAAGCAGACTCATAGATTTAAAAATCACCGATAATTCCGTATATATAAAATCTCAGCCGCAGGACTGGTCGCTTAACAATAAACTGACGCCGAGCTATATGGAAAACACGTACACGCTGAACGGTGATACGATAAGAGTTGACAACAGATTTATCGACTTTTCCGGCTGGGAGCATCCGTATCACGGGCAGGAGCTTCCCGCGTTCTACACGGTAAGCTATCTGTCGCGCTTTACCTGGTACAACGGAACGAAGCCGTGGACAGGCGATACGCTGTCTTATGACGACGATCTTAATTTCTGGGGCGACAGTCAGTACGTAAAACAGTGCAGCAAATACTTAAAGACGGGCAACACGGAAACGTGGTGCGCGTGGACTTCTCCCCAATCCGATTTCGGTATAGGGCTTTACGTGCCGAACGTCGACGTATTAAAAGCCGGCAAATATAATTTCAACAATTCAAAAAGCGCGTCCGACGACGCGACGAATTACGTTGCGCCCGTAAACACGATCAAAATGATCTCTTTTGAACCGATCGAATACAGTTATCTGATAACGACCGGGTCGGTGGAACAGATAAGAGCGACGTTTAAATCAAGCAGGGATTTTGCGGATAACGAATCTTTGCATAAAAATTACATATCGGAACGCGTCTTCGGCTCCTCCGAAGCGCTTACGGAAGGCAGATTTGACGGCGCCGAGAGCGTTTCCATGCTGTCTAACGTCTACAATTCCGAAGTCTCGTACAGCGAAGAATACGGCGCTGTTAAAATTACGGTCAGATCAGACAACTGCGATCCGCACGTATCCGTGAATTACGAGGCTGACGAACTGCTTTACGCGGAGGATTATAAGACGCTTACGATAGAGTATATGATACCGGAAGAAAACGGCTCCTCATCTTACGTCTTTGATCTGTTCCCCTGTACCGGCGAAACGCTCGATCCGGACGGAAACAAGAGATACCGTCAGTCGCTTTTATGCGACGGCGAATTCCATACTCTGCAGGTAGACCTCTCGTCTTTGTCATACTGGAAAGGAGAGATTCATTCCTTAAGATTCGATTACTTCGATTTCTGCAGCGAAGGAGACGCGTTTTATCTTAAGGCGTTTACGCTGTCATAGATCAAGTTAATAAAAAATCCACCAAACTTTGATATTTACACGGTTGATTTTCTTATTATAAAAGATTAAAATATTTGCAGAAAAACATACAGGAGGTATTATATGAAAACCGCAGTTGTCAAATTAAAAGAGATCAGGGACGTATACGATTTCGTAGCGGCGGTAACGGCTTATGACGGCGATATAGATATAGTCAGCGGACGTTACAGAGTAAACGCAAAAAGCATAATGGGCATATTTGCTCTCGATCTTACACAGCCTCTTAACCTTGAGATATTCGGAGACGATCCGGACGCGGCTTTAAAGGATCTGCAGCGCTTTTTAGCCTGATTACAAGAATATTGAACAAGACCTTTTTCATATATTATACGGAAAACTTTGTTTAAGGAGTATGATAATGAAAAAGGTCTTTTCTTTATTTCTTTCCGTTATTTTTCTGTGCGGCGTCTTCTGCGTTTTTGCCCGTGCGGGCGATTTCACGGCGGATCTTGACTGCAGCTCCGCGATACTGATAGAGGCGTCAACGATGACGGTATTATACGAAAAAAACGCTGATACGCCGTATCCCCCCGCTTCTGTCACCAAAATCATGACTCTGCTTTTGGTATGCGAGGCGATAGACAGCGGAAAAACGTCTTTATCCGACGTTGTGACCACGTCTGATAACGCGTCGAAAATGGGCGGCTCGCAGGTATATCTTAAAGCCGGCGAGCAGATGAGCGTGTCCGATATGATAAAATCCGTAGCGGTCGCAAGTGCAAACGACTGCGCCGTGGCGCTTGCCGAGCATATTTCCGGCAGCGAAGAAGCCTTTGTCTTGCAGATGAACGAACGGGCGAAACAGCTCGGTATGGAAAACACCAATTTTGAAAACGTGACCGGTCTTGACGACACGACGAAAAATCACGTAACCTCCGCCCGCGATATAGCGATAATGTCCGCGGAGCTTATGAAGCACGAATACATTTTTGATTACACCACTATATGGATGGACACTATACGCGGCGGCGCTTTCGGACTTACGAACACTAACAGGCTGATACGCTTTTACAAAGGCGCAAACGGTCTTAAAACGGGTATGACTGCAAAGGCGGGCTTCTGCATATCCGCGGCTGCAAAACGCGGCGGTATGCAGCTTATAGCCGTTATCATGGGCGCGCCGAGCCGTGACGTAAGAAACTCCGCGGCGTCGAGACTGCTTGATTACGGATTTGCAAATTACGGTATATATAAAGTTGATTCCGCGGCTCTTACGCCGGTAAAACTCAAAGGCGGAATAAATAAGGAAATAACCGCAGAGCACGGTGATTTTTCCGCGCTTTTGCCGGTAACGGATATAAAATCCGTAACTTATGAAACAGAACTGCCGGAATACGTTTCGGCTCCTTTGAAAAAAGGCGACGTTATCGGAAAGATCGAGTTTTTCTCAAACGGCAAGCCGATCGGTCAGACCGATATAACGGCAGGAGACGACGCGCCGAAGATAGGCTTTAAGGATATGTTTATAAAACTGCTGTCCAAATTTTTAATGATAAAGAAAAATTAAAAAAATATGACTTGTAAATGGGACGCAATGATTATACAATAAAGAAAAAAACTATAGAGGTTAAAGAAAATGGCTGTTAGATTAAAAGACGATTACTGTAAGGATTTTATCAAATTATCCGATTTTGAAAGCATGGGAAAAGAAGCCGAGGAGGCGAGAAAAACGCTTGAAAACGGTACCGGCGCCGGATCTTCGTTTACCGGCTGGGTACGTCTTCCCTACGATTACGACAAGGAAGAATATAAGAGGATAAAGGCTGCCGCGGAAAAGATCAAAAAAAGCTGCGACGTATTTATAGTCATAGGCATAGGCGGCTCGTATCTCGGAGCGCGCGCGGCTGTTGAATTCTGTAAAAGCCCGCTTTACAACACTCTTAAAAAAGACACGCCCGACATTTACTTTGCCGGCAACAGCATAAGCCCGTCCGCGATGTCCGAGCTTTTACAGATATGCGAAGGCAAGGATATCTGCTTAAACGTCATAAGCAAATCCGGAACTACTACCGAGCCCGCCGTCGCTTTCCGCATATTCCGCGAGCTTCTTATCAAGAAATACGGCAAAAAGGAAGCGAACGAACGCACGTATATAACGACCGACAAAGCGCGCGGAGCTTTAAAGAAACTGGCAGACGCCGAAGGCTGCGAAACGTTTGTCGTACCGGACGATATAGGCGGCAGATATTCCGTTCTTACCGCTGTCGGTCTTCTTCCGATATGCGTTGCCGGTATAGATACCGACGCTATGCTGAAAGGCGCGTTTGACGCTGCAGAAAAATTCAGAAAAGCGCCGTTTGAAGATAACGACGCGATGAAATACGCCGCGTACAGAAACCTGCTTTACAGATCCGGCAAGACCACGGAGATAATGGCATGCTACGACGCCGGATACGCCATGATGAACGAATGGTGGAAACAACTCTACGGTGAAAGCGAAGGCAAAGACAACAAGGGCATATTCCCCGCATCAGTAATATTCTCAACCGACCTTCATTCACTCGGCCAGTATATCCAGCAGGGCTTGAGAAACATATTTGAAACGGTCATCAGATTCAACGTGCCGAATGTCGACGTAAAAATACCGTACGATGAGGAAAACGCGGACGGTCTCAACTTCTTATACGGCAAAACCTTATACGACGTCAACGCTAACGCCGAAGCGGCTACGATCATCGCGCACAACGACGGAGGCGTTCCCAACGTCGTACTTGAATTTGACAAAAAGGACGCTTACAATTTCGGTTACGCGGTATACTTCTTTGAATACGCTTGCGGCGTATCCGGCTACATCCTCGGCGTAAATCCCTTTGATCAGCCCGGCGTTGAAGCATACAAAAAGAATATGTATGCTCTGCTCGGAAAACCCGGCTTTGAGGAAATGGGCGCCGAGCTTAGAAAACGTATAAACGGCTGATGAATTTTAGGTAAATTCCACTTAAAAATCATCAAAATCTCTTGCATTTTTCAAAATAATGCGGTATAATGACCACAGTAACAAAACGGAGGTTCACAATATGTTATCACTTATCGTAGGTGTCAAAGGCACAGGCAAAACAAAGCATCTGATCGATCTTACAAACAAGGCTCTCGCCGCTTCCAACGGCAGCGTCGTATGTCTTGAAAAAGGCAATAAATTAAGATACGACGTAAAGCATCAGGTAAGACTTATAGATACGAGCGAGTATTATATAGAAGACGGTCAGGCTCTGTACGGCTTTGTTGCCGGCATACTTGCGAGCGATCACGATATAACGCATTTATTTATCGATTCCGCGCTGAAGATCTGCAAAAACAATAATGATGAGTTTGACGTTTTCCTCGAGGAATGCGCAAAGCTCGTCGCGCAGAGAGAGGGACTTGATATTATAATGACCGCGTCTATTGCAACCGAAAGCGTCACCGACGTGATGAAAAAATACATAGAGAAATAGAATTATGGGGGCTGTTCATCAGCCCCCGATGCATGTCACAGAAGCGACAATTCACAAAATAACCGAGGCTTGATATCCTCGGCTTTTTTTCTGTTAATTTTTTTCGTCCTTCTCGGTTATCAATCTGTAGACCGCTGCGGGATCTTTTATGTTTGAAATAACTATACTTCCCTGATTCTGCCCCGGTATCATGGGGAAAAAGTTTGAATGATCGCTGACGTTGTACGTTCCGCCTATGGATATTGAGCCGTAGCCGTATCTGTTTATTACGGACATCTGTATGAGCGGAAGCGGGTCAAGATTTATAAATTTGACTTTTCCGCGGTAATACTGTATCGCTTTTTTATTTGTTACGGCGTATACCGTATATTTTTTCAGCATATACGGCAATATGAATAACGTATACACGAAAAAAGTGCCGCCCGCCCAGAACGGTATCATGAAAATAAGGAAAAAGACTGACGTATCGTCATATAGTATCTGTAATATGATACTGAACGTAGCAAATATGACGCCGCCGCACCAAACTGTCATAAAAGGTACCAAAAACAGATACAAGGGATTGAATCCTGCGTTTTTCTCCGATTTGCCCGTCCACTTTACGTATTCATCTTTCTCAAGATATTCGTTAAGCCATGAATCGTCGTTGAAATAATCGCTCATATCAAAGTCTCCTTTCCATTATATATCTCGTTCCCAGATCTTCCCTTACTTCAAATCCGAATTTATTATAAAGCCTTACCGCGCCTTCGTTTTGCTTGAAAACGTACAGATAAACCGGTTTATCCGCTTCATTCAGGCATTTTTCAAGCACCGCGGAGCCAATGCCCTGTCCTCTGTATCCTTCAAACAGATAAAAATCGTCAAGCTCGTATTCGTCTTTGTCCAAATGAAACCTGTAATATCCGCAAAGCGCGCCGTCTTTATATATGCGGGCATATTCACCTATAAATTTATTTATCTTTCGGCGCGCCCAGTTCATTATCTCATCATACTCATACGGAATCGACGATATATCCTCGTATTTATCTACAGTTTCTTTGAACAGGCAATAGATCTTCTCCGCGTCTTCCGGCTCTGCTTTTTTGAATTCAAGTCCGTTCATATACGTGCTCCTTTTGTTTTCAATATTATAACTCATAAAACAAAGCAAGTCAAGTTTTATTAAGACGATTTAATAATTCTTAATTTTTCTTAATAATTTGAAACTCACCTGCCTCCCTCACCGAGGGAGGTGGCA
>DBWC01000101.1 GCA_002308615.1 Clostridiales bacterium UBA1248 | reverse complement strand
AAAACCTCCTATGGTATTTTCTTCATTATACCATAGGAGGCTCTTTTTTTCAATGTCCGTTTTTAACGGTTCTGTTCAGATCGCGCCTTTTTTGCTGTTATTCAGCCGTTTTTAAGCGGAACACGGTGAACACGGGGAGATGGTCGGATATCCACTGGTTGTTTTCGGATATCAGAAACGTTTCGTACGAAAGAGGCTCGGCAGCTGCCGGATCGTAGAAAACGTAATCTATCGGCTCGCGCGTGGGATCGTACGACGAATTCGTTTTGTCGTAATTCTTCGTCATCGTCGCCGTGTGGTTTTCATCGACCGTTTCGGGGGCGTTGAGACGCGCGTCGCGCAGCGACAGACTGTATTTGTTTCCGTCCGCGTCTTTAAACTGCGAATCTCCCTGGATGTATTTGATAAGCGCGTAAGTTTTGCCCTCGCCGGTCGTTCTGCGGTTGTTCAGGTCGCCCGTAAGGAACACCGGTATATCGTTGAATCTCTGCGCAAATTTGATTATAACGCCCATCTGCTGCTTGCGTATGGCGTTGCCGCCCGTGGAGGAGTTGTCTCCGTTGTGATCGAGATGCGTGTTCAAATGTACGAACTGCATGCCCGTAGTTTTGTCTTTCAGCAGCGCCCAGGTGCATATCCTCGGATAGTTAGCCGTGTATTTGACGCCGTCCGCCTCAGCCGTCGTCTTTGATCCGACTGCTTCCGGCGTGTCGGACAGCCAGAACGTGCCGCCGTCCACAAGCTCGAATTTATCTTTTCTGTAATAGATCGGGTTTGCTTCAAGGCCCTCGCTCGCTATAGTCGAGCGAGCTTCGCCCACGCTTTCGTACAAGTCCTTGAAAACGGTGGAATCAAGCCACTTGCGCCACGTTACGGTCACCTCCTGCATACCTACGACGTCCGGTTTCAGCTCTTGTACGAGCTTGCGGTACATTTCCGCTCTTACGGTAAAGGGCGCGGCGTTGCCGTTTTCCGTCTGCACGTTGAACTGCATCACTTTGAGATATACCGGCACGTCGCCGCTTGTGACGGATCTGAACAAAGCGGTCACGTCCTTGTTGTTCGTTTCGCCGTCTTCGTTATAGTCGCAGTTTTCTTCCGCCGCGCCCGATCCGGCGCCGCTCACGAATCTGAAAAGCATAACGACGTCCTTGTTGTCTATAAATCCGTCGCCGTTGCAGTCGCC
Source organism: Clostridiales bacterium UBA1248 (assembly GCA_002308615.1). Lineage (GTDB taxonomy): Bacteria > Bacillota > Clostridia > Oscillospirales > CAG-272 > UBA1248. The sequence continues at coordinate 48,954 of DBWC01000101.1, read as the reverse complement.
CGGAGTTTTTGCGGCTGACACGCCTGCTCCGGCGAACACCGCCGTTATCATCACGATGAAGAGAATAAACGATACTGCTTTTTTCATGAAAGACTCCCTTAATTTGATTTGTTTTATTTTATCATATCAGATCGTATTTGTCAATATAAAATCAGCGTATACAAAAACCGGCTTGCGCCGGTTTTTGTATTACTGACTGACCGTTACCTCGTACAGACCGGCTTTGTCCATATCTAAAACGAACGAGAATGAATACGTGCCGTCGGAGTCAAGATATACCTGATATCCGTCGTAGCCCGCGGCGCCGTTTACCTTAAACTGTGCGTCGGCCCCGTCCGCTTTGACGGTTATTTCCGGCAGAGTGTAATCCTCAAAGCCGTAAACTCTTACTGCCGCGTTGTTTTTGCCGCCTTCAAGGGTGAATTTCGCCGTGCCGTTTACCGCTTTTACGGACGGGATGAAATCATCTTCAACGGCTTCGCCGTTTATAACGGTGAGTTTGTACGGATCCATACAGCTGTCCCGGCGCACGTCTTTCACGTTTGAATCGCTTGTGCTTGTCGAATAACCCCACGGCAGAAGGATTATCCGCAGCTCCATAACGTCTCCGGCTTTCAGCGTCGTTTCACCGAGATCGAGCGAGAGCGAGCCGTAGTTGAGATTTCCGTCGTATTTATCGCGGAAAACGAGGTTTCCGTCGTATTTTCTGCCGCCGACGGTCATATCGCTGTCAAGCACGATAAGCGCAAAGTTTACGGAATCCGTAACGTTTCCGCCGTAATAGTCGTAATACGGATATTCTTTTCCGAGCTTTATTATGCGGCTGCCGTTTTTGACGTTTTCCGTTATCATCTGACCGCTTGAATCAAGATAACCGACCTTTGAATAGCCTACCGAGCGCCCGTCGAACGTGAAGAACGAGAAATCGTTTTTGAAATCTTTTATTTTAACGTCCTCAAGCACCTCGAGCTTTATGTTGTAATAGGTTCTGTTCTCGTCGGTCTGCGGCATTTCGGCGTGTCTGTACGTCGCCTTTATCTTTCCGTCGTCCGACAGATATTCCATGCTTATATCGGCGTAAACGGGTCCTGACGACGCTATATCGGCGCTCTGCGACTCCGATTTACAGACGTTTCCGTCGCTGTCCTTATACTGTAAGAAGTACAGTCTGCCCGCGCTCGTGTGCTGAGGCTGACCCGACCACAACGGCGCCGAATTCGCTCTGAAATCCGGCAGCGTCCAGCCGTCCTTGCCGTATACGAAATACGGAGCTATGCAGTTCGTTTCCGTAACTCCTACGGATAAATGATAATAGCAGATGTGGAACGCTATGAACGAGAGCTGTTTCAGCGGGTAATTGCCCCAGTTCTGATACAGATGGAGCATCGTGTACTGTTTGGTCTCGTTTCTGCCGACGGTCAGCGGCACGTATACCTCGCCGTAGGCTGTGTCCGCGGGGTCGTATAACGGCTCTTCGTATTCTCCCTTGAAGTTTTTGCCGACCTCGAGCGGTATCGGAAGCATGCGGTCGTTTTCGTCAAGCATCGCCGCGCATTCAAGCATTCCGCCCGTCTCCGCGGTCTGGATATATACCGTTCTGTCCGTCTTGCCGTCGCCTTTTATCACCGTGTTTATTTTGTAATGCTTGTCGGGCTCTCTGTAATAAGCCTTGTTGAAATCCGACGCGTTCACGGTGAAGCGGTAACAGCCCGTCAAAGCGTTGTAGCCTGCATATTTTGCGTTGTCGGTTCTTTTGCTTATTTTTACGTCCGTAAGCGGATTGCGCTCGATATACGCCTCGTTCTTTAACTCGTCGAACCGGTGAGAGTCGGACGTATATATCCTGTGGCCGAAATACGAGTCGCCTTTGACCGCGATCGTTTTATTTATCGTTTTGCCGTGCGTTATTATATAGTTTCCGTCTTTTAATTCCACTTTAAGGTCGCCGTTATCGTCAAGCGACGGCATTATTAAGCCGAAAACTCCGGCGCCTTTTATATCGAAGCCCACGTATTCCGTGCTTGAAAAATCAAATCCGGACAGTGTTATTGACTCGCCGTCTTTGTTTTTCAAGATCAGCTTTGACACGGTGTTTTCGGGGATCACTATGCGCGATTCAAAGCGTCCGCCGAACGCGTATTCGGACGAAGCGACGACTCTTACGACCTCGTGCAGCTTGTCGGAATAAGTATGAAAAACGCGTTCCAGACTGAGCGGTACGGACGCGCTGCCGCGTTTTATGGCTTTAAGTTCTTTTATCTGTACAAGCTCGCCCGCTTCCGCGCCCATGTCTATCCTGAAGCCGGTCACGCTGCCGGTATAATCCTGGGCTGTCGAAAGCGGTACCACGCAGGTCACCCAGTCTCCCGAATTGAATCTGAAGCCTATATTCTGATCCTCGCTGTAGTTCTTGTGCGATCCGGCGATGATGTAGAAATTGCCGGACTGAGCGTACTCGGTCTTAAGCGTTATCTGTATCGCGTCATAGTCGTTTGCGCTGAAATTGACAGAGGTGTAAATATAAGGATCGTAGCTGTTTGAAACGGTATAGGACATAACGCCGTTTTTCTTTGTCACGCTGCTTGTATCGTGCGTCGCCCAGGAGCCCGATCTTGCGATAATATCATAGCAGTTTTCGCCCTCCGACATCTGCGCCGTCGCGTCCTCGGATATGAACGCCTGATCGCAGAAACGGAAATCGTAGTAATAATAACCCAACCTGTGGCTGTTCATACGCCCGCTGTTCATAGATCCCGCGGCGCTGTAAACGCCGTCGTCAAGCACGACGCGCACGTCGGACACGCTGTCAAAATAAGGCGTTCCGTTTGCGCTGTATATCGCGGACACGCCCTTTGCGCCGGGCGTCGTCAGATCGTAGAGCAGGGAGGCGTTCGTGTTCGAAATAAGGAATTTGTGACGTCCCGCGTCCGTGAATTTGCCCTGCACGCCGTTTGCAAGCGCGGCAGCGTTAGATATCGTGTATTCCCAGCCGTCTTCAAACTGCGGGACGGGCGGCTGTTCACCGCCGCCGCTTAAAAACCTGAAAAGCGCGACGACGTCCTTGTTGTCCGTTTCTTTGTCGCCGTTGTAGTCGCAGTTTTCCGCTATGGCGTCCCCCGGGTCTCCGCTCACGAACCTGAACAGCACGACCACGTCTTTATTGTCTAAAAGACCGTCGCCGTTGGCGTCGCCCGGAAGTCTTGCGGCGGACACGCCCATGCCCGCCAATAGCGAAACAAAGATCGATAATAAGAGAAGCAGAGAAATGGTTTTTTTCATATTAACATCCCGTTATTTTATTTTTTGATCACGTACGGGAGGGGTCTGCCCTCCCGTAGATTTTTTTGTTTTATTGCTTTACCGTTATTTCATACTCGTTTGCTTTGTCCATATCCACGTTGAAGGCAAACGAATACGTGCCGTCGCCGTCAAGATAGACCTGGTAGCCGTCGTACGTGCGCGAGCCGTTTGAAAGCTTTATATCGGTCGCTTTCCCGTCGGCCTTGAACGTCACCTCCGGCGCTTTGTAGTCGGTAAATCCGTAAACTCTTACCGCCGCCGTGCCGGCGCCGCCGCTTATCCTGAAGGTTGCCTTGTTGTTTTTCGCGCGTACGGACGGTATGAAGCTGTCCTCGTAAGGCTCGCCTTCCACCGCCGTTATCACGTACGGGCTCACGCAGCTGTCCTGCCTTACGTTTCTTACGTTAACGTCGCTTTCGCTGCTGTAGTCGCCCCACGGCAGAATTATCAGCTCAAGCTCCATAACGTCGCCCTTTTTGAGCGTTACGGTATCCGCTATATCGAGCGAAAGCCAGCCTGTGTTGAGTTCTTTATACGGACTGCTGAACAAGCTGTAGCTGTATTTGTCGGCAAACACGAAATTGCCGTCGTATTTCTGACCGCCTATCGTGATATCGCTCTTTCTTACTATCACGCCTATGTTCACGGTGTCGTATTCGCCGTTGTTCGGCTCGCTTGAAGCGTTTTTGTTTCTTCCCTTGAAATAATCGAAATACGGGTATTCTTTGCCGAGCGTATAGTATTTTGTCGACGGGAAGAAACCGCTGTTCGTGCAGGAGGCGATCTGAGGCTGATCGTTTTCGTCAAGATAACCGATCTTCGAGTAAACGAACGATCTGCTGTCCACCTTGAAGAAAGAGAAATTGTCTCTGAATTTGTTTATCGTTATATCGTCCAAAACCTCGAGCCTTATGCTGTAAAACGTCCTCGTCTCGTCCGTCTGCGCCATTTCCGTATGTCTGTACGTCGCTTTTATCTTTCCGTCGTCGGACAGATATTCCATGTCGATATCCGCGTATATAGGACCGGCTGACGATATCTTTGCGGACTGAGATTCGGTCATATACGAATTGCCGGACGCGTCTTTATACTGTAAGAAAAACAGTCTTCCCGCGCACGTGTGCTGCGTGCCCGTTCCGTTGTTCCAGAGCTCTGCGGAGTTGGCGCGGCAGTCCGGAAGCATCCAGCCGTCCTTGTCGTAAACGAAATACGGCGTTATGCAGTTTGTTTCCGTAACGCCTACGGAAAGGTGGTAATACGGTATGTGGAACGCTATGAACGAAAGCTGCTTCAACGGATAATTGCCCCAGTTCTGATACAGATGAAGCATTGTAAAGCGCTTGCTTTCGTTTTTGCCTACGGTCAGGGGCATATATACCTCTCCGTACGCCGCCGCGCCCGTGGCTTTTTCCGGATAATATATCTCTTCCTCGTTTTCACCGTCGAAGTTTTTGCCGACTTCAAGCGGTATAGGGAGCATACGGTTGTTTTCGTCAAGTACCGCGGCGCATTCAAGTCTGCCTCTGCCGGTGCTGTCCTCCGCCGTCTGCACGTATATCTTTCTGTCATATACGCCGTCTCCGCTCAATTTGAGCACTCTTACGCGGTAATGCTTGTTAGGCGTTCTGTACATCGCAGTATCGAATTCGCACGCGTTTACGGTGAATTTGTAAGACCCGGACAGAGCGTCGTAGCCTGTGTATTTTGCGTTGTCGCCTATGCCGACGGAGATATCCGTAAGCGGATTTCTTTCAATGTACGCTTCTTTTCTTATATCGTCGAATTCATGTGACAGTGACGTATAGATCCTGTGACCGAATTTGAAATCTTCTCCCGTGCTTATCGACGGCAGTCCGATCCCGCGGTTCAATACGTAATTTCCGTCTTTCAGCTCGACTTTAAGATAACCGTTATTATCGAGCGACGGCATTATCACGCCGTATATTCCGACGCCCTTTATATCGAACGCCGCGTATTCAACGCTTGAAAAGTCAAAGCCGTTTAAGGACGACGACTCGCCTTTTGCGTTTTTGAGTTCTATCTTGGCAACGGAATCGGCCGCTATGACCGTTCTCGTTTCAAGCACGCCGCCTCCGGTGTAATTTCCGGTCGCAACGACGCGCAGCTCCTCGTGCATCTTATCGGGATACGTGTGGAACGTGTGCTCGAACGCGAGCGGCAGAGCGTCGGACGAGCCCGCCGACTTTGCGAATCTCTGATCGCGGAAATGGAAATCGTAATAGTAATAGCCTATGCGGTTGCTGTTCATCCTTCCGTCAGGCGACGAATAGGACGATCTGTATTCGGCGCCGGAGGAATTGACTATATAGACGTCCGTTTCCGAAAAATACGGCTTGCCCTCCGCGCTGTAAATACCCTCGACCTTTTTTGCGCCTCTTGACGTAAGGTTATATAGAACCGAAGTCTGTTTGTTTGAAATCAGGAATTTGTTTCTGCCGGCGTCCGCGAATTTGCCCTGCACGCCGTTTGCAAGCGCGTTCGCGGTCCTGATGCTGTATTCCCAGCCCTCTTCAAACTCGTCCGGTCCTTCGACCGGAGTCAGAACGACCGAGCCGCTGCTTATATCTCTGAAAAGAGAAGCGACGTCTTTGTTGTTTATCTCGCCGTCTCCGTTATAGTCGCAGTTAGATACGGCTACGTTTTCTTCGGGACCGCCGCTGACGTATCTGAAAAGGATGACGACGTCCTTGTTGTCCACCGTGTTATCACCGTTGCAGTCTCCGCGTATGCCGGACGCAATGACGCCCGTGCCCATTATCGCCGCCGCCGTTATGACGAGCGCCGCGAATACGGATACTATTTTTTTCATACTGGCCCTCACTTTGTTTTTTCGCAAGTACGTGAAGTCGTTTACTGGATCGGCAGATAGAACGCAAGAGCCGGCAGACCGTAGGAATTGATAAGCTGAACGTCGCCGTCCGCAACGTGCGCCGCGCAGGCGTAGCCCGCGTACGTCGCTTTGCCGGAGACGGTTATCTGTACCGTGTCTTTTGACGTTATTTTGCCGCTTACCTTCGTTACGGAGCTGCAGTCGGAGTTGAGCCCGTATACGCAGCCGTTGAACGTTTTACCGCCGGTCTCGGATACAAGTCCGTCTCCAACGTTTGTGAATTTTATCTCGACCGTTTTCTGATCGTTGCTGCGGCTTACCACCTTGACTGACACCGGCTCCGGCGCAAGCGCGGCTTCCGCGCTGCCTTTGCCGTACATATCGGCAAGGATGAGATCCGCTACCCTGTATCCGAGGTCTTTTTTACGGGCGGGGTGCAGATAGTTTGCACAGCCCTCTTCCGAGCCGAGATCGTACGACGGGATAAGTCTTATGCCTGTCATATTCTTGTACGCTTTGTACTGCTGCGCTCTGACGGCGCCGATAAGCGGGAATCCGCTTACGGACTGGCTCGTATAATCGGACAGCTGTATGTTATATATCGGGAAATCGAATCCCCATCTGTGCCTCAGCTCCGTCATCAGCGCTTCAAAGTTGCGCGCGTAATTGTTTGTGTAGGAGTTTGAGCCTTTACCGCCATCGCTTTCACCCTGGAAGAATACCATGCCCGTGAACTGCAGCTTCAAAAACGGATGTATAAGACCGTTGTAATATTCCGAAACGCCTACCGTGCCGCCGGTCGTGTAGCCGAAGCTGTCCGCGACCTCTTTCGGCATAAGCTCCTTAAGATTCGCGCCGCTTGCCGCGACGGATATGATGCCTATCGGAACGCCGGACTCAGAAGAAAGCTTGTCGCCGACGAACCAGCCGAGAAGTGAGATGGACGTGGCGCCCTGTCTGTTGGATTTCATCCACTTGCGCTTTTCCACTATGACGTCCTCGCACGGCTGTTTGGCTATGCTCCTGTTGTGTATAACGTCGTCAGCGCTCTGATGGAACAGGCGCAGAGGCTTTTTGGCGTCCGCGACTATATCCGCGGCGGCTTCGGGCAGCTGGCCGGCTATCGCCTCGGCGTTGGACTGTCCGCCTATAAGCCATACGTCGCCCACGAGAACGTCCGTAAATTCTATTACGTTGCCGCAGCTGTCCTCTATTTTCATCGTCCGGGCGTCGGCCGTTGCCTTTTTAGCGGAGAACGTTATCTCCCATTTTCCGTCCTTGACCGTGCCGCGCTTCTCCTCACCCATGAACGTGCCGCGTATCTTCGCGCCGTTTTTATTGGACGTGCCCCATACCTTTATGGGTTTATTGCGCTGCAGCACCATATATTTGCCGAAAACGCGGGATACCGCAAGCTCCGCGGTATTGTCCGGCGTTATATTGAACTCTTTGTTATCCGAGCCGGAGCCGCTTATCGCTCTGAACAAAGCGGTCACGTCTTTATTGTTTATCTCGCCGTCGCCGTTGTAATCGCAGTTATCTTCTATCGCGCCGTCTTTGTTTCCGCTGACGAAACGGAACAGCACGACAACGTCTTTGTTGTCAACGTATCCGTCGCCGTTGCAGTCGCCCGCCAAACCGGCGTTAAAAACTCCGGAGGCGGCGAAAACCGCCGTTATCATTAAAAACGATAAAACCAAAGAAACGATCCTTTTCATATTCCGACCTCTTTTGACCTTTAATTAGGTTAACGTATTACTCAAGCTCCAGATAGAACGCCAGCGCCGGCAGTTCATTGGAGCTGTAAAGCTGCGTGTTCAGCACGTCGTTTGTATCAACGCGCTTCGTACAGGCGTAGCCTATATATCCGCACGAAGCCGGTACAGTCAGACGCACGGTATCTTTTGATACTATCTTCGCCGTGACCGCCGTAAGATAATAGTCATACGGATGCTCGTTTGTTCCGCAGTAAAAACCGGATACGGAGTCCGATCCGCCTGTTGAGATCAGACCTTCGCCGACGTTTATAAACTTGATCTCTATCGTTTTCTCGCCGTCGTTTGAGCTTACTTTTGTTATTTGCGCCGGCTCTGGAGCAAGCGCCTTATCGGCCGAGCCTACGCCGTACAGATCCGCAAGTATAAGCGCCGATATCCTGTTTGCAAGGGCTTCCTTATACGGCGAATGTACGCCGTCCGGATCCGTTGTTTTTGAGCCTAAGTCATAGGACGGTATGAGCTTTACGCCGGACATCGTTTTATACGCCTCGTACTGCTGTGCCCTTACTTCTCCGACGTGAGTCCAGTTAATATCCGCCTCGTCTCCCACGTAGTTTGACAACTGTACGTTGTAAACCGGGAAATCCACGCCCCATCTGCTGCGCAGCTCTGTCATAAGAGCCTCGAAATCACGCGCGTAATCCTTGGACGACGGGACCGAATTCGTGCCGCCCTCCGCTTCGCCCTGGAAGAATATCATACCCTTGATCTTCATTTTTAAGAACGGATGCGTAAGCGCGTTATAGTAGCTTCCGGGACTTGCGAATATACCTTTCGTATAATTGTACTTGTCCGCCGTTTCCTTAGGCATAAGCTCGGCTATGTTCGCCGCGCCCGCCGCCGTGCAGATAAAGCCCTGCGGAACGCCCGTTTTCTTTGCAAGCTCGGTGCCTGCGAACCAGCCGATGGCGGAGAAGCTCTGCGCCGATATCTTGCTTCCGGCTTTCCAGCCGCGTTTCGTGTTGATGTTGAGGATATCGTCGCAGGGTTCAAGCGAGGCGGTTTTTGATTCATTGCTGCCCGTAACGTCCGTTTCATCCTGCTGGAACACACGCAGCGGGATATTTTTGTCGACCGTTATGCTTATTCTTGATTCGCTTATAGTCCTCTTGGCGTTCGACTGACCGCTTACTATCCATACGTCGCCCACAAGAACGTTTGATATCTCAAGCTTGTTCCCGCAGCTGTCCTCAACGGTCAAGACCTGATTTTCCGTCGTCGCTTCTTTTGCGGAGAACGTTATTTCCCATTTACCGCCTTTTACGGTGCCGCGCGCCTCCTCGCCCATAAACGTGCCGCGTATTTTAGCGCCGTTTTTGTTCGAAGTGCCCCAGACCTTTATATCTGCGTCGCGCTGTACGACCATATTGTTGCCGAACACGCGCGGCATCTCGAGAGTTGCCGTCGAGTCTGGCGTGATAATGAATTCTTCGTCATCCTCCTGTTGATGTGAGCCGGAGCTGACGGCTCTGAACAAAGACGTAACGTCCTTGTTGTTTATCTCGCCGTCGCCGTTGTAATCGCAGTTATCNNACCGGCCAGTCTACGAGATACTGCCGCAGGAGGGTGAGATCCTTGGTGTTCACGTTTCCGTCGCCGTTGCAGTCGCCCGCAAGACCCGCCGTGACCGTGCCGGATAAAACTAACACGGACGTGATCATTACGAGCGATAAAAGCAGTGAAATGGCTCTTTTCATAACAGAACTCCTCGCATTTTTTTTAATTTTAACATAATAAAATTTATTTGTCAATACGGTTAGATAAACTGAATAAATTTTATACAGAAAACTGAATAATTACACACCGCCGATCCCGTTGACATCCGCGCGTTTTTGTGGTATAATCCAAGAAAAAAACGGAGATGTGGAATGTACTCAAAGGAAAACCCGTGGATAGCTGAGCGCGAGGCGACGGTATGTACCTGGAAATTCGATTATAACCGCGGATACGTAAGCAATATGTCCGTTTCTCTTATAAACGATTTTATGTGTCTGTCAAAAAGACAGCTTAAAAACTACGCTTTGATGATAAAAGAGTGTGGATTTACCGGCGTACAGGTTATGGATATCTGCGCCGCGTGGCGCGCCGCCGGATCGTGGGAGAACGTACACGATAAATTCAAGGCGCTGTCGGACGCCTGCCGAACGATCGGACTGAATTTTACGGTATGGTGCTGGGCGGCGGAATTTTCCGGTCACGGCTTTACCGATCCCGAAGCAGCGTATAAAAACGCGGATCCGTCAAAGCCTGCCTGCGAGGACGAAAGAGTTTTAAAGACTTTTAATAAATATTACGATATTTACGCGGATCTTGCGCCGTACGCGGACCGCGTCATAGCGCACTTTTTCGATCCCGGGAATCTTACGGATATGGAAAGCATAATATATTTCGTCAAGCTGCTTTCCGCGAAATTCCGGCAGAAAAATCCGGACGTGAAAATAGCCGTCGATACGTGGGGGTGCCCGGAGGGATACCCGCAGGCGCTCGTGGACGCCGGTATGGACGGCGTTATGCTCATGGAGCTGCCGTTTCTGCCGGTATGGCGTCAGCCCGGAAAGCGCGCCGCCTTCAGAGAGGGCGTGAAAAAGCTCGGCTGCAGGCTCGGCTCGTGGGGCTGGTATACCGCGGATATGGAAATAGATCAGCTCGCTTTGATGACGGTAAACAACCGCGTCTTAAAGGACGTTTTCAACCAAACGCGGACACAGGCGGACAGCGTTATGACGCCGTGCTACTGGAGCGAGATCGATTCTTACCATATACTTAACTTTTTCTCACTGTACGCCGCGGGGCATCTGCTCACGGATCCGGACGAAGACCCGGATAAACTTTTACGCGATTCCGTGCGCGCCGTCACCGGTAATAACGCGGAAAACGAGAGCCGGCTGTTAAAGGTCGCCGAGCTGATACGCGACGCGCGCAGCGGAGACGGCTGGGACAGCTACTGGTGGACGGAGCCCGGTTATATCTTAAAAAACTATGATCATAAGAGCGTATCGAGCCGCGCCGACGGCGCGATCGCCGCGCTTGAAGCGCTTATAAACGAGCCGGAGCCGGAAGACGGCATACCCTTTCCGATAACGCGCTCGCAGTTTTACAGACTTATTCTGCCGCATTTGCATCAGATAAAAAAGTATGCGGAATTTTACCGCGGATTTGAAGAGCTGAAGGAGATGAAGCGGAACGGAATAAATACGGAACAACTGCAGAAAAAGGTCGGTTCGCTTGACTTTGAAATACCCGAATATAACTGTGTCATTGGGCTTTGGGGACAGCCGGAGGCGCGCGCGGCGTACGAGCTTATATCGGGATTCTGCGCCGAAAACGGGCTCAAAGCGCCTGAAAAAAGCCGCACCGCGCGGTATTATCAGAAGCGCCGCGTCATCGACCGCATTACGGTGGAACAGCGCGGAAAAACGGAGCGTATATGGGTCGGCGCGTCGTTTTACGAGGGCGGTCTGCTCGGTGCGGAATATCTGCGTTCGCTTATGGACGAGCTTGTATCCGAGGGCGTGCTTTTGAAAAACGAAAGTGACAAATACGCGCTTGCCGATCATGAAACGTGCCGGTTTGACTTTTCCATGTAGAAAAATCCTTTTTGAATCTGCGTTCTTTTTCAAAATAACTCTTGACAAATCCCCGATTGTGTGATATAATGCATCACGCACCAAAAATCGGGGTGTGGCTCAGTTTGGTAGAGCGCTTGGTTCGGGACCAAGAGGCCGGAAGTTCAAATCTTCTCACTCCGACCAGAAAAATCCTCGCTTCGGCGAGGATTTTTCAATGAAGTCGCCCCTATCGGGGCTAATGAAGAAATGAAGACGCTTTCGCTGATGAAGACGCTCCTGCGGAGCTGATTGAGGAACGGGGGCGTCTTTGCCGCGATTTCACCTTTTTTCCGTTCCGCTCCGATTCATTTCAAAACGCAGCTTTGCTTGTCCGTTAAATCAAAAAATTCAACTACGGGAATTGACGTTCAAAGATTCCCCCGTCAACGAGGTAAATTATGAAATCCAAACGCATCCTTTGCGCCGTGTTGGCGTTTATTATGCTGACTTTCTCTCTGACCGCCTGCACACCGGACAATGAAAACAACGAAACCGCGCCGACAGATGGGAAATATATTCCGGTCTGGTGTTTCTTTTGTTCTTTCTTCAAATAGTTATCCTCCTCTCATTTGGATTTTGACAGCAAAAAAAGCCCGGAATCCCGCATAATTACTGGGGTTTCGGGTATTTTGAGCAAAGAAAAATCCGAGTTGGAAAACTCGGATTTTTGTGCTTAACGCCCGAAATCGCAAAAGCGAAAAATGCATATAAATTTTGAATTTGTTGAGTTTGATATTCAGCGATAAACATAAACGCTTGAAATAACAAAAAATGAAATCGCGGCGACGCCGCGGTGAAATCCGGGCATAGCCCGGATGAAATCTGTCGCTACGGCGACAGATGAAATTAAATCCGTCCTCTTTATCCCGCACGTCAGTGCGGATTTCATCGCGAAGCGATTTCATCACGAAGTGATTTCACCCGTCCGTAAGGACGGATTTAGTTGAAAACCCGATGCTTTCGCATCGGGTTTTCTGGTGCGAGAAACGGGACTTGAACCCGTACGGTGTAATCCACACGCCCCTCAAACGTGCGCGTCTGCCAGTTCCGCCACTCTCGCATGTTATGCCGCTTTCGTCAGCGGCGGATATTATTATACATATTTTTTCTGATTTGTCAAGTGTTTTTTCAAAAAAAATGTGAGCATACCGTAAAAAATCCGATATGCTTGACAAATACATATTTTAGTGATATCCTATATTCAGAAAATATACGGGAGTGATTGTTATGAAAATATGCGCAAGTACCTACAGCTTCGGTCATTACGGCAAAAACGGCATAGATTTTATGATAGACAAAGCCGCGGAGCTCGGATTTGACGGCATTGAGATAGTTGAAGGCACGTTTGAAGGCTCGGCTGATATATATACGGCGAAAGCCGTAAGAGCAAAATGCGAGGCAAAAGGACTTGCCGTCGCCTCGCTCTGCACCGGCGCAGATCTTTTATACGGCGACCCGGACGAACAGACAAAACGCCTCTACGCGCTTGCCGACGCGACCGCCGCTTACGGCGCTTCCGTGATGCGTCACGACGTCTGCTATGGATTCCGCGGTGAAAAAACGCACAGAAGCTACGACGACGCGATAGTAAAGATCGCCCCGGTATGCCGCGCGGTAAGCGAATACGCGGAAAGTATCGGCGTCGTCACCTGTACGGAAAATCACGGCTTTTTCTCGCAGGACAGCGCCCGCGTCGAAAAGCTTATAAACGCTGTCGGCTGCGATAATTTCGGCGCGCTTGTGGATATAGGCAATTTCATGTGCGCGGACGAGGATCCGAACTTTGCCGTAGGCGTTATGTGCGGCTACGCGCGCCACGTCCACGCAAAGGATTTTTACGTAAAATCCGGGGTCGAGACAGATCCGGGCGCGGGCTGGTTCAGATCACGCGCGGGCAATTATCTGAAAGGCACGATAATAGGTCACGGAGACGCGCACGCGGCGCAGAGCCTGGGGATACTTAAAAGATCCGGTTACGACGGCTGGATATCCGTTGAATTTGAAGGCATGGAGGACAACCTGACCGGACTTAAGCTCGGGCTTGAAAACGTTAAGAGATTCTGGGGGATGTTTTGATGAACAACAACGACGAAATAAAAAGACGCGACGCGGAGCAGGAGGCGATAGTCCGCGCTCTTGACGCGAAAAAGCGCAAAAGAGTACTGATAAAGATAATTATATGGGTCGTCGCCGCGCTCGTTATCCTGACGGCTTTGTGGCTCGTACTGAAAAACTGCTCCGGCTCCGGCGAAAAGCCGTCGTATTCATACGATCCTTTGGCGGAGGATCACGGAGAGGGATTTTTTGAGCAGTCGCTCGACTATGATATTTTTGAAGACGAGATCTACGCCGACAAGGATATAGGCGTATGGTTTGACGACGGAAATACGGAAGAGTATTTTCTTCCCGAAGACAGAGAAGACGCGTCGTATCAGGGCAAGCTGTTCATAGACTATTTCAACGCCGCGATACACGGCGACGGAAAGACACTGAACACGCTTTTCACGGACGAATATTTTGAAAACTACGGCACGCCGATCAAAAAATATCCCGACAGATTCCCGATGCAGAAGATATATTATATCCACGTGAAAAAGCTCGGTGCGTCGAGGACGGAAAACACTGTTGAAGGCACGATGATATACGAGCAGTATAAGGTATCGTTTATTATAAAAGATAATAACGGCAAATTCCGCCCCGACCTGCCGGAAGAGGAGAGCAGCATACCGCTCATATACGACGTCATAACGCTGCAGGGAGAGTCGAAAATAAACAGAATATCGGAAATAGTTTATAACAAATAAAATAAAGTACTTACGTTCCGACCCTGTCGGAACGTCGCATTCGGCGCTCCCCCCCTTCAGCGCCCGAATGCGAGGCTCGCGGCTGAATCCGCATAATTTACAAAATATTTAAAAATATTTTTATTACCCTCTTTACAAAACCGGAATTTTAGTGTATAATACATTCCCGGTATGAGTTTTTACCGTACGCTTGGTTTTCGGATACGCGATCACCCGCCGATAGCTCGGTATACGGAATAATTTTATGAAAGGTGAAATCAAAATGACCAAAGAGAAAAAGCAGGAAATAATCGCCGCTTACAAAACTCATGAGAGCGACACAGGTTCGCCCGAGGTACAGATAGCTATTCTTACTACCCGTATCAACGAACTGACGGAGCACTTAAAGACCAACAAGCAGGACCACCACAGCAGACGCGGTCTTCTTAAAATGGTCGGTCATCGCCGCAACCTCCTCGGATACCTGAAAGAAAAGGATATCGAGCGTTACAGAGCGATAATAGACAAACTGGGACTCAGAAAGTAATTTATATGTCCGTCTTTCTTTCATACCGGGAAGACGGACGGATTCGGAGGGCTTCCGAAAGATCGGAAGTTCTCCGATTTTTACGAAAATAACGGAGAATCTTAAGTGTAGCAGTTACTTTTGCGCCGGAATGTTCCGACTTGAAAGTAAGTGTTATACCTAAGTATCTCCGTAAAAAATAAAAAGGAGACAGAAAAATGTTCGAAAACTACAAGGTATTCAATTACGAACTTGCCGGCAGACCTTTAACGATCGAGACCGGCAAAATGGCGGGACTCGCAAACGGCTCCTGCCTCGTCCGCTACGGCGACACCTGCATACTTGCCTGCGCCACGGCGTCCGCAAGACCGAGAGACGGCATCGACTACATGCCGCTGTCCGTTGACTTTGAGGAAAGACTTTATTCCGTAGGCCGCATCCCCGGCGGTTACTTCCGCCGCGAAGGCAAGCCGACGGAGAAGGCCATACTCACCTCCCGCGTGATAGACAGACCTATCCGCCCGCTTTTCCCGAAGGATCTGCGCAACGACATCAACCTGAGCATGACCGTTTTGGCGGTCGATCATGACAACAGCCCCGAGATCGCGGCCATGATAGGCGCATCCATCGCGATATCCATATCGGATATTCCGTGGAACGGACCGATAGGCGGCGTTTTCGTAGGTATGGTGGACGGCAAATTCATCATCAACCCGAACGCGGAGCAGAGAGAGAGAAGCGATCTTGAACTGACCGTCGCCGGTACAGCCGAAAAGGTCGTTATGATCGAAGCCGGCGCGAAAGAAGTCACCGACGAAGATATGTTCAACGCCATAATGTTCGCTCACGAAGAGATAAAGAACATCGTCGCGTTCATCAAATCCATCCAGGCTGAAATAGGCAAGCCGAAATTCGAGTATGAGCATCATGACGTTGACCACGATCTGTACGACAAGATCGCCGCCGAGTTTACCGAAGACGTAAAGCTTGCTCTCGACACTGACGACAAGACCGTCCGCGACGCCGCGATAGACGTTATCAGAGGCAAGATCTACGAAGAATACGATGAGGAATATCCCGATTCCCATCCTATGATGGAAGAGATCATATACAAGCTGCAGAAGGTCATCGTCCGCGAATGGCTGCTCCAGGGCAAGCGCGTTGACGGCAGAAGACTTGACCAGATCAGACCGCTTGCGGCAGAGGTCGGACTTTTCCGCAGAACGCACGGCTCGGGCCTGTTCACGAGAGGACAGACGCAGGTCATGACGATAGCGACGCTCGGTTCCATATCCGACACGCAGGAGCTTGACGGTATAGATCAGGAAGAAGAAAAGAGATATATGCACCACTACAATATGCCGGGTTACTCCACGGGCGAGGCAAAATCGTCCAGATCCCCCGGCCGCCGCGAGATAGGACACGGCGCTCTTGCGGAAAGATCGCTTGTTCCGGTACTTCCTTCCGTTGAAGAATTCCCGTACGCGATACGTCTCGTATCCGAGGTCATTTCCTCCAACGGCTCCACCTCCCAGGCTTCCGTCTGCGGCTCCACGCTTGCGTTGATGGACGCGGGCGTTCCGATAAAGGCGCCGGTCGCCGGTATCTCCTGCGGTCTTATCACCGAGGGCGAGCGCTGGATGACGATGGTCGACATTCAGGGACTTGAGGACTTCTACGGCGATATGGACTTCAAGGTCGCAGGTACGCACAAGGGCATCACGTCCATCCAGATGGACCTTAAGATAGACGGTCTTACGCCGGAAATCATTAAAAATGCGCTTGAAACTACTCACAAGGGCAGAGATTATATCATAGACGAGATAATATTAAAGGCTATCGACCGTCCGCGTGACGAGGTATCCGAATTTGCGCCGAAGATGATAAGCATGCAGATCCATCCGGACAAGATCCGCGAGGTCATAGGTACGGGCGGCAAGGTCATCCAGAAGATAGTCGCCGACACGGGCGCCAAGATAGATATTGAGGACGACGGTTCCGTATTCATCTCCGCGGTCGACAAGAACGCCTGCTACGCCGCAAAGGCGATCATTGAAGGCATCGTGTTCGAGCCGGTCAAGGGCGCGAACTACACCGGAAAGGTCGTTGAGATACTTCCGATAGGCTGCAGAGTCGAGATCGTTCCCGGTTACCTCGGTTTCGTACACGTACGCGATCTTGAATACAAGAGAACGGAAAACGTGGAAGACGTCGTTAAGATAGGCGACGTTGTGACGGTAAAGTGCCTCGGCACCGACGACAAGGGAAGAGTGAACTTCTCACGTAAAGCCGCGCTTCCGAGAAAGCCGTTCAGGACCGAACGTGAAGGCGGAGAAAAAGAAGAAAGACCCGTTGACCCCGGTGTTGACGAAGAAACAGCCGCCGAGTAAAGATCAGGAAAAGAGCCTTTACATAAAGTGAAGGCTCTTTTTGCAAAAATACGGAGGATAATATGATAAAATGCGCAGTATTTGACGCCGACGGAACGCTTATAGATTCTCTCGGAGTATGGATGAGTGCGGACGAGGAATATTTAAAGTCAAAGGGCAGGCGTCTTGACCCGGATACGTACCGGAAATTCATTAAGATGACGTTTGCGGAAAGCATCGCTTACGTAAAAAGACATTACGGCCTGAACGAGCCCGAGGAAGCGATATCGGAGGAAATCAAAAAGATCGTAATGAAAAAATATGAAAACGAGATCGAGGTCACAAACGGGATCCCCGGGCTTCTGAAACGGCTTCTCGATAACGACGTTCCGATGGCGGTCGCCACGTCAAACGACAGAAAGCTGATCTGCCGCGCTCTTCGCAGCACGGGACTGCGCCGTTATTTTACGCATATCGTAACGTGCGACGAGACGGGCTGCGGCAAGGACGACGCGGCTGTTTTCGTACGCGCGGCGGAGATGCTCGGCTGCAAGCCGTCCGAGACTCTCGTCGTTGAGGACGACAGAGAATACGTAAAGGCGGCGAGAGCGGCGGGGTTTGTCGCGATCCATATATCGGAGATCGGCAGGCTCGGCTATGGAGAATAAAAGATGCGTGATAGTAGGCGCGGCGGATATAAACAGATACGATCTGATACGCGGATATCTTAAGCCGGACGATTTTTTCATATACTGCGACGCCGGGTTAAAACACGAAAAAGAGCTCGGATATGAAGCGGATCTGATAATCGGTGATTTTGACTCCGCGGACGATCCGCACAGAGATACCGAGACGATAGTTCTCCCGCATGAAAAGGACGATACGGATACGGTCTTTGCGGCAAAAGAAGCGATAAGGCGCGGATTTTCCGATTTTCTGCTTATCGGTGTGATTGGTGGGAGAATGGATCACACGCTCGGCAATATAGCGATACTGAATATGCTTGCGTCCGCGGGATGCCGCGGCATGATAGCCGACGATTTTTCCGAGGCGGAAATAATATCCGATCAGCCGGCGTACGTAACGGACGATTTTCTTTATTTTTCAATTCTGAATATTACGGGAGTATGCCGCGGCGTAACGGTGAAAAACGCGCTTTACCCGCTTGACGACGCGGAGCTTACGACGGATTTTCCGCTCGGCATAAGCAACGAGCCGGTAAAAGGCAAAACGGCTGAAATAACCGTTGCCGAAGGACGCGCGCTGTTGTTCAGAGTAAGGCAGGGATAACGCAGGGGAGGGGTCAACCCTCCCGTCAAAATAATATAATAAAGAATAAAAAAGAAAGAATAAATATGAATAAAGTCATTGTATATGAATAAAGTCATTGTTATCGGAGGTTCCGGAAGCGGCAAAAGCACGTTTGCGCGCAAGCTGCGCGACGTGACGGGTCTGCCGCTTTATCATCTTGACAACGTATTCTGGAACGAGGATAAAACGCACGTCAGCCGGGAGGTTTTCGACCGCCGGCTTGACGTCATTTTAGGCTATAAAAGATTTATCATAGACGGAGAATACGGCAGGACCATCGAGCGGCGCATAGCGGCGGCGGATACCATATTCTTTTTTGATATACCGCTTAAGGACAGACTTGACGGCGCCGTCGCCCGCGTAGGTATCGTACATCCCGATCTTCCGTGGACGGAGGAAAAATTCGATCCCGAATTTGAAAAATGGATACGCGAATATGACACGGACCAGCGACCGGTAACTCTGTCGCTGCTTGAAAAGTATAATGAAAAAGAAATAATAATATTTAAAAGCAGAAGCGAGGCGGATGAATATACTTTGAATTTCAATAAGCGCGCCGGACGAGTGTGAATTGCCGGCGCGCGCGGCTTTTTGCCGCAAAATTTTTCATTAACCCGATAAAAAACGCGCTTTTGACCGTAGTATATAAGTGAAGGCGGTGATAAAGTGGAAGACGAAAAAATAATAGAGTTGTTTTTTGCAAGGTCAAACGACGCTGTCATGGAGCTTGACAGAAAATACGGAATGTCCATGATAAAAGTTGCAAAAAATATACTTAAAAACAGTGAGGATGCACAAGAATGTTTAAACGACGCGTATTTAGGCATCTGGCGTGCGATCCCGCCCGCAAGGCCGTCACCGCTGTCCGCTTTCGTACATAAGATCATCCGTAATATCGCGATAAAACGCTATCGCAAAAACACCGCGCAGATGCGCGATGAAAGACAGAATATCAGTTTAGAAGAAATAGCGGACGTTTTGCCCGACAACTCCGATATATCGGACGGAACAGAAAACTCTGAACTTACGGAGATAATAAACGGTTTTCTTTCGTCGCTTGATAAGACTAACCTTTATATCTTCATGAGAAAATACTGGTATTTTGACAGCGTTACCGATATTGCAAAGCGTATTGATATGACGGACGCGTCCGTGTATTTAAGGCTTGACCGGATGAAAAAACGGCTGTATAAGCATTTGGTTGAAAAAGGGGTAATGAAATGAAAAACAAATTAAACGAGGCGTTTGACAATATAGACGATAAATATATAGCGCAGGCGCAAAACCCGCCTAAAAATAGACGGGCGCTTAAGATCGCGCTTATAGCCGCGGCGCTTGCGCTTATCATAGCCGCCGTGCCGGTCATATCCGTCATGAGCAGAAGAGAAGCGACGTCTTCTGCGGAGCAGGGCGGAAGCGCTCCGGCGCAAACGACGGATCAGAACGGGTCCGGCGATAAAAAAAACAGCTTCACCGGATCGACAGGCGATTACAGCGGCGCGAAATATGTAAGTTTGGCAGATCTGTCCGCGGAAGCCGTCAACGCCGTCAAAAAAGAATACAAAAACAGAATTATAGAGTATTGTGAACACGGCGAAAAGCTCGCGACGTTTTTTGATACGCTTTATGAAAATCTGTTGGACGGTGACAAAAGCGGCGTTGTTTCGCCGGTGAATATCTATATGGCGCTTTCGCTTTTAGCGGAATGTACCGGCGGCAATTCAAGAAAAGAAATACTTGACGTCATAGGCGTGGAAAACATTGAGCAGTTAAGGGAACAGTCAAAACTGATCTGGGCTTATAACAGCTGCGACGATGAGCACGGAAAATCGATCCTTGCAAATTCCGTATGGATAGACGGCGAGCTTCCTGTCAAGGATCAGTGCGCGGAATATCTTAAAAACGACCATTTCGCGTCCGCTTTCAACGGAGACTTTGACGACCCCGCGTACGTGAACGCAATGAAGCAGTGGCTTTCCGATATGACGAACGGCTTGCTTGACAACTGTATAAACGACCTTGAAATACCGCCGGAAACCTTAGCCGTTTTAGCTTCCACGCTTTATTACAAAGCAAGGTGGTATTACGAATACTATAAGACGGAAAACGGAAAGTTTGAAGGAGTTGACTGCGTTTTCAACGTAAAAACGGATGAGGGCGGTCTTATATACAAAGGAGACGGCTTTACCGCGTACGCCGATCAGTTATCGGACGGAAATACAATGTGGTTCTTTTTGCCAAACGAAGGCAAAACGGCAGCCGATGTGCTGAGCTCCGGCGTTATATCTTATATAAACGGCGCGGGAAAGGATTACAAGCAGTACGACGTGACCGCAAGGATGCCGGATTTTGATGTTGACTATAACGAAAGCATAAAAGATGAAATAGCAAAACTCGGCATAAAAGAATGTATGGATATAAATAAAGCGGACTTTTCCGCAATGACTGAAAATAACCTGTACGTCGGCGATATGATCCACGCGGCGCGTTTCAAAGCGGATAAGGAAGGCGTTGAAGGCGCGGCGTATACAATAATGGAGCTCTGCGGCAACGCCATGCCGACGGAAAAAGAAAAATACGATTTCAACCTTGACAAACCGTTCGTATTCGTCGTTGAAAACAGAGGCGTACCGCTGTTCGTTGGATGCGTTAATGAACTGTGATTTCAAAAAGACGGGCATATCCCGTCTTTTTTTCTTTCCGGCTGACATATAAATATTATATGATTTTTTACAAAAACACTTGAAAAATACACACCTGTGTGATATACTTAACAGAGTAAAAATACAGGATGGTTTTTTTATGTCAATATTTGAAGAAGTTGAATCCGAAGTAAGGTCTTACTGCCGCTCTTTCCCGGTGGTTTTTGACAGATCGCAGGGCTGTTATATGTATGACGAGCAGGGAAACGCGTTCCTCGATTTCTTTTCGGGAGCCGGCGCCCTGAACTACGGTCACAACAACCCTTATATAATAAATAAAATGACGGAATATCTGGCGCACGGCGGGATTTTGCACGCGCTTGATATGAACACGGTCGCAAAACGCAAATTCCTGGAGGATTTTGAAAACCGTATTTTAAAGCCGAGAGGACTTGATTATAAAGTGATGTTCCCGGCGCCCACGGGCACCAACGCCGTTGAATCCGCGTTCAAGCTTGCAAGAAAAGTCAAAGGCAGACAGAACATATTCGCGTTCCAGGGCGCGTTCCACGGTATGTCGCTCGGCGCTCTTGCGGCGACGAGCCACGCGTATCCGAGAGCCGCCTCCGGCACGCCCCTGCTCGGCATAACGTTCATGCCTTATCCGTTCGGCTTCAACAAGAGCTTCGATACGATAGGCTATATAGAAAACGTGATAGAGGACGATCATTCCGGTATAGAGCTCCCCGCCGCGATAGTCGCGGAGACCGTACAGGCGGAAGGCGGTATAATACCGGTAGACGCCGAATGGCTGAGACGGCTGCGCAAGCTCTGCGACAAGCACGGCATATTGCTCATAATAGACGATATTCAGATAGGCTGCGGCAGAACGGGCGAATTCTTCTCGTTCGAGGCGGCGGGCGTGGTGCCGGATATGGTCACGCTTTCAAAGTCTATCGGCGGCATAGGTCTGCCCATGGCGCTGCTACTGATGAAGCCGGAGCTCGATATATGGGGACCGGCGGAGCACAACGGCACGTTCCGCGGCAATCAGCTCGCTTTCGTCGGAGCGAAGGCCGCGCTGGACGTGCTTGAAGATACAAAACTGCTCGATCACGTAAAGGAAATGGAGCAGGTCGTAATAAATTACATAAAAGAGAATATACTGCCGATAGACAGCCGCATAGAATACCGCGGCCGCGGACTTATTTACGGTATTGATTTTACCGCGCTCGATCCGTCCGGCGCGCTTGCGGCCAAGATCTCTAAGAAATGCTTTGAAAAAGGACTTATAATAGAGCGCTCCGGCAGAAACGACACGGTATTAAAGATCTTACCGCCGCTCGTTATAACGAAAGAAGAGCTTGAAAAGGGTCTTAAAATTATCGCAGACTCCGCAAAGGAAATAATCGGCTGAAAAGGAGAAAAGCATGAGTGGATTTGATGACGGTGCCGCCCAAAGAGTAACGCTGGAAGAAAAAGCGTTATCCGAGATGTCGCGTTATCTGCGCTGGGAAAAGAGAGCGTGGAAGATAGCGGGTATAGTATTTATAATATATTCCGTACTGTTTGCATTGGCAGGTCTCTTCGTTTTCACGGTCGGCATATTATATACGGATCAGTCAAATACCGGATACGTTCCCATGCCGTCGGTCTTTGCAATGATGACGGTCGGGATCACGTATATCGCACTCGCGTTGTTTTCTTTCCTTCCCGTGGGAATAATAAACCTTATCATGATCAACAAGGTAAGCTGTTATCAGGAAGCGGTATATACGGATCTGCCGGCGGCACGCAGGCGCTGCACCTCTGTCGGCATGATAGTTTTCGGATTCTTTTTCAATAAGATCGCCTTGATATTCATTATAATCAATTTTATTAAGACCAAAAACAACGCCGCGATACTCGACAGAGTCGAGGCCGGACAAAAGCTTTAAATATCAATCAAAAAGGAGCGGAAGTATGGACAACGTACAAAACGGTTCAAGCACGGAAGAGCGTGACGCCATAGTTTTAAAAAACATGAAAAAATTCCTCGGTTTAGAGCATTTCGGCTGGAAGCTGAGCGGATTTATGATGCTTGCGGCGTGCGTTACCTTCATCGTCGCGGCGGTTACAATAATATCGTTATCCGGTTTTGCCGTATCGCAGGCGAATCTCAACTCGTATGAAAAGAACTTTGCGGCGATCTACATGTTTTTCGTTATGGGCGGCGCGTATCTTTTCCCCGCGTTTTTCGTTTTTCTGCCCGGGGCGATAATCGATTTTGCGATGTTAAAGAAAGTGGAGTACTACCAGAGCACGACAGACACGGATATTTCCATAGCGAGAAAACGCTGCAGCTCCGTCGGAATGATCGTATTCTGCGTATGCTTCAGCGGTCTGGCGGCAGTATTCTATATAATAAACTTTGTAAAAACAAAGAAAAACTCCGCCGCGTTTGACAGACTGGAAACGAAAAAACAGATATAACCGGAGGAAATTTATTTTGAAAATAAAGGTCTCTTTACTGACGGTCGTCTTTATGATCGCGGCGGCGATAACGTGCGCCGCATCCGCAAGCGAGGGGCTGATCAGTGAAAATACTGACTACGGCGGAGATTGGCAGATAAACGGAACGACTTACGTCTGCAAAGAACGTATAAAGTGGCCGGATTTCGGTTTTTACTCTCTCGGAAACACGTCGGAAAAGCTGAGACTTTATATGGAGTTGACGGTTTCCGATAAAAAATCCGAACCGGATGAGCTTGGCGGAGATTCCGGATTTCTTGTCGGCGTAACTGACGTCAACGGCAACGGCGTGATAGAGGAAGGTTCTGACGAATACTACCTTATAGATGTGGCAAGCAGTACGGACGGCGGTTTTATAGGCATTGAAAAGAACGTCGGAAAATGGGGAGACTGGGCGGCTATAGACCGTTCCACGGGCTTCCGCGCCGGCGACAAGGTCGGACTCTGGCTCATATACGATCCGGAAAACGCGCACTTTGAAATATACATATCCGATATAGCAGAAGACGGCAGCGTTATGACGGAAATAGAGCCGTTCCTTGAATGGACGGACAAAAGCGATCCTCTGACCGGAGCGGGCTACGGAATATGCTCAAAGATAACGAACAGTACGTTTACGAACGTGACTGTAGCTCACGCGGAAAACGCGACTCCTCCGACGGAACGCGGCTATACCCCGCTTGACGAAACGGCAAGCTCGCTTATGATTGCCGATTTCACCGATCCCGCGGTCGTTGCGAAAATGATGGGGACCGGAAACGACTGCACACTTGAATACGACGAAGTTGAAGGGTGTATGAAGATAACCGTTACGGGAGGTGACCCGTTCTTCTATCTTCCCATGAATATGTCAAAATATTTCAACGCGGACAGATATACAACGGTCGTTATATCTTACAAAACGGAAGAAGACTGCGAAGGCGAGATATTCTATACGTCAACGGAATCGCGTACCGATATTCAGAAAAACCATATTTTCTATTATATGGATGCGACGGAGGACTACGCCGAGCTTGAAGTCAATATGCTTGAGGACGAATACGGCAACTGGTATGATCAGGTACGTTCTATACGCATAGACCCGGACAGATACGGTTCGGAGGATACGGTATTCTATTTCAGATCCGTATCAGTAAAGACGGAAGCTGAGGAAACCGCAGAAGAAACGGAGAACGAAACGGAGACCGAAACGGAGGCCGTCGTGACTGAAACAGACGTTACGGAAACAAAGACCGAAGCCGGGCAGCCGACCGATGAGGAACAGACAGACGCGGAGCAAACGACCGCAGGTGAGGACGAGCCCGGAAAGAAAAGCTCAAATACTGTCCTTGTCGTTGTCATGTGTTCCGTCGCCACCGTATCGGTCATAGCCGCCGTTGTTGTCGCGATCATATTAAAAAAGAAAAAGAATAGCTGAATAGAAGCGGAGAATAAGAATTAAGAGGCGATAGGGGTTAGTCTATCGCCTCTTTTTATAAATGTTTGCTTTAAAAACTCCTTCCGTCTCGCGAAAGGCGTGAGCCACCTCCCTCACAGAGGGAGGCAAGGTAAAAGCCTTCTCCGTGGGAGAAGGTGGCACGCGCAAGCGTGACGGATGAGGCTTCTTGTCCCGCAAGGGACATATCGAGCCAAAGGGGTTCCCCGTTGCGAACTGTGTGAGCAATGGGGGTTCCCGCATGGCACATCGAGTCGACAGACATATCGAGCCAAAGGCATATCGACTTTTTTGTCGATATATCGCTTACGCGATTCGATGTGCAGACCTGTACGGTCTGCTCGATCTGTGCTTACGCACTCGATATGCGCTTCGCGCAAGATTTTTCGGCTTCTCATATCGGAGAAGGCAAACGCTTCTGAATTCTTAATTCATAATTCGTGAGGGGAGACCCCTCCCCTACAAAATTCAAATCAGCGAAGTTTCTACCAGGCAATACCTTTCTTCATAGGGCCACGGTCTGTTGTAGCTCCAGATGCAGGATTCGTAGTAGAAGCTCTGCGGAGAGACGGCAAAGAGTTCGCCGCCGGTATTGTGGTGCGGGCCGAGCAGGTTTCTCAAGTTGTTCGCCATCGTAAGCTCTATCTCGTTTTCGCCCGGTTTAAGATATTCCGTTATATCAAGCTCGTACGGGGTAAACATAAGAGTTTTGACGTCTGCCCCGTTTATCTTTACGTGTATGGCGTTTACGCCCTTTTTGTCAAAGCGGATCAAAGTCGGCTTGCCGTCAGATACGATATTCTTTTTAAACGTCAGCTTGCCGGAGAAGAACGGGAAGCCCTGAAGATCGAGTCTGTGAAGACCGACTTTCTCCGTCGGTTTTTCTATCACGATATCGCCGCCGAAGAAATACGCGTCGTTCGGTATGCGCTCAAATTCGCCCTGCAGCCTTACGCCGAAATCTCCGACAAGGTACATCGACTCTATTTCCATATCGTACGTCAACTTGTTTTTCTCGGATTCAAAGACCTTCGCCTTTTCCATGTTCTCGTACACCTCGGGCGACTGTACGAAATGCGTATCAAGCGTTATTTTGTTTTCGCCGACGGTGAAAAGTCCGGATACGTCAAGCAAACGGAACGCGGAATCGCGGAAGCAGCCGCATTCTTTTTGTTCTAACGGCTTGCCGTTTATGCTGATCCTGAATATTTCCGGCGTCTCGCACGCGAGCATGAGCTTTTCAGGCACGTAATCGGCTTTTACCGTAAATTCGCATCTGATGTCAACGGGTCTGCCGAGGTCGTACGCTCTCTGCGCGACGTTTAAGATGTAGCCGTTTTCCTGCTGAAGCACTCCGTCAAACCAGTACGTGCATTTGTCAAGCGTCAGGCTGTTAGGCGTTTTTTCGGTTATATCCCATTTGCCGGAAAGATCAAGAATCTCTTTTTGCACCGTCTTTGGCTTTTGTGCGTGGGGCGTGCCGTCGTCGATCACTATAAGACTTGACATCGGCGCAAAATCGTATTCTCCGTAGAAATCGGCAAGGTCTCCGGTTTCCTGTACGAGCATCTTTCCGCCGCAGTTTATCTTTGCAAACTGACGATCCGACGTCGAGTTTACAAAGTAGTGCATAGTAAAGCCGTCAAATATACGCTTTGTATACGTGATATTTCCGTTATCGGTAATCTCGTTTGCGGCAAGTTCCTCGGGAACGACGATCATACCGCCGTTAGCCTTGAACTGTTTGAGCAGTTTTTCGGTATTTTCAAAGAAAGTCGCGTGCGGCGGAATAATGATTTTTTTATATCTCATCTCGCCTATTACGAGCGTGTCGCCCTCGACTTTTCCGTGTCGCTCCATCATTATCTCGTCGCCTAAATGGAAATTGATATGCTTTTTCTCAAGCTTGTCGATAAGCTTAAGCATCGCGTCGTTATACTCCTGTATGCCCGAGTTATCACGGCAGTTGAAATTGACCCAGGCGGAAGAGATGTTATGGATAAGGAGCGTGTCAACGTCGAGCTTGCCCTCGGACAGTATCATGCCCGTGCGGGAAACCGCGTCGTTCCACTGCCTGTAATACTCCCACCAAGGCTGCTGATAATGCATTGCCGGCGGATAGTCGCGCTTTCTTATGCCGCGCAGGGAATAGCCCTCTAAATGCTGGCAGAGCAGGTTGACGCCGCGCACCATCATCCACTCGTAGTTGCGCTTCAGCTCTTCGTGAGACACGTTGTGTCCGCAGAGCGCGAAGCTCTCCGTAAGTATCTGCTTTTTGCCGGTCTGTGCCGCCGTTGACGCTAACTGATGTATCGTAAGGCACGGGAAGATCGGACGGCAGAGCCAGTCCATACCGGGAATATCAAAATATTCGTAATGCGGCATACACGCGCCGTTTGAGGTCACCTGCCAGTCAAGTCTTTCCTCAAGCACCATATGACCGGTGAATTTCAGACCGTGAGATACGCACCAGTCGTGTATCTGCTTCATGAAATTTTCCGAGAAAAGCATCGTGACGAGGCGCCAGAATTTCACGCGCACCGCGGCGTAATCGTCCTCCTCGTAAAACAGCTTGTATAACTGCGGCAGAAGCTCTTCTCCGTATTCTTTTTTGTATTTTTCCGGCAGCGTAAGGCTCCACGGAATACCGTTTCTGCTTATCTGCGGTTCGTCCGTGAAAAATCCGTCAAAGGTGTTTTTGCATTTTTCGTAATACGGCTCGTATATCACGCGGATGAATTCGGCTATGACCTCGCGGTCAAGCGTGTCCACGTAGAACGGGTTTACGTCAAAGTAATATATGTATTTTCCGTCACGGTATATCTCGTGCTCCGCTTCGCTTTTCTCGGAAAGCGGCGCGATGCGCAGATATTTCTGCTGATATTTGAGCCCCAGCCCGTTGACCTTGCCGCCGCCGAAGCCGGACGGCCAGCCGTTTTCGTCGTACGCCCAGGCGTGCATACCGCGCTTCTCAGCCTCATCTATCGACGCGCCCACGTTGTCGAACCACTCATCTCCCATGTATTCGGTCTGAAGCCCTCCGCGCGCGTGCATGAAAAAGCCGCCTATGCCGACGTCGTCCATCAACCCTATCTGCCGCCGCGTCTCAGCCGTGTTCAGCTTTTCGTTCCACGACCAGAACGGTATCGGACGGTATTTTTTGTCTACGTTTTTGAAATCCATGACAAACCTCCGGATCATATTTTCTTTATTATAACTATTTG
Source organism: Clostridiales bacterium UBA1248 (assembly GCA_002308615.1). Lineage (GTDB taxonomy): Bacteria > Bacillota > Clostridia > Oscillospirales > CAG-272 > UBA1248. The sequence continues at coordinate 20,616 of DBWC01000101.1, read as the reverse complement.
CAAGCGCAAAGTCAAGGAATTTTGCAAATTTAAATTAAAATAATATGCAAGGGTACGGTTAAATAATAAAGAATAAAGAATAAAATCGGTGTCGGCATACGCGAATCCCCAACACTCTCAATTTCGCGTCGGGGGAACCCCTGCCGCCGACGAATATGGGGGATTCCCACGGGAAAAGCGGATTAAGGCTCACTCCGGGAGGGAGCTGGCGCAAAGCGCCTGAGGGAGAGCGCGTAATCATACCGTTAGCACAAAAAAGGCTCGTACGGGCGGTCAATGTCGCCCTGCGAATTATTCGGGTAAAGTCAATAAATTTACATAAAAAATAAAAATTGTTTGTCCGAAAAACACTAAAAAACCGTACTATATATGTGAAAGGCGGTGATATTCTTTGCAAACCGGTGAAATCAAACTGAATAAGCTGCTCAAAAGACTTGCCGCAGGCGACAAAAGCGCGTTATCCGGTATATATGACGGTATGAGCAAAGCAATATACATAACCGCATACAATATTTTAAATAACCGTCAGGACGCGGAAGACGTTCTGCAGAATACGATGATAGAGCTTGTCGGCTCCGCCCGATCATACAGAGGCGACGGTGCCGTATCGTACGTTCTGGCGGTGGCGAGAAACCAGTCTTTGAAGCTTTTGTCAAAGCGGAAATACGATATGCCGATTGATGAAACGGAAGCTGCGTCTGACGATACGGTATCAGACGGCACCATAATGACGGACGCACTTATGAGATTATCCGATACGGACAGAAAAATAGTGACGGATCACGTGTTTTTCGGATTTAAATTCAAGGAAATAGGAAAAGAAATAAATCTGTCCGCTGCCGCGACGCAGAAAAGATACGTAAGGGCTCTGCAAACGCTTAAAGAATACTATAAGGAGAGTGATAAACGTGACTGACAGAATGGTAAAAAAACTGCTTTTGTCCGAGGCGGAGGATATAGTGTCGTCAAATAAGAATAGAATACTGCGCGTCTGCGGGGTCGAAGCAAAAAAGAATGCGGGGATCTCTGCAGGAAAAATTCTGCCCGGCGTATTTGCCGCCGCAACTCTGATATTATTTGCAGTTATTTGTTACATTCCGGTAATATACAAAAACAACGGCTTTATACCGCCGGAGCATACCGAAACGGAGATACGGGAAGACACGGTCATACACGACGACGCGCCTGAAACCGTAATGAAAGGAAGCCTTTGCATCAGCGACGGTCTGGCGGAGTATATACCCGATAACGCGGCTTTGCCGCAGTACGCTGAAAACGGTATAAAGGACGCGGAGATCGTAACACAAGCGTATACCGTTTTGACCGAAAAATACCCTGAGCTTATAAACTATCCGAGGTATATGATGACGGTCAGTCTTAAATACAGCGCCGACGTCGCTAAAGAAAAACCCGATATTGTTTTTGATTTTAACGTCGGCGGTGTAAAGACCGGTACGGGGTATACTTACCGCCGCGACGGGAAAACGGAAAAAAACACCTCCGTCTTCGACGGGCTATACGATATATACCTTACGGAGGACAGATACAGAGCTGTCACAAATCAACTTTTACACGATCTTGCTCTGAAGCTCCGTGTAAAGCCCGAAGATCTTCGGTATAACGACGGCGTGATATACAGCTGGAAAGAAAAAGACGGTAAGGTGTGCTTGACCGTAAGCTATGTAAAAGAAACGGCTGACGGAAATATGGAATATTCCGAAAGCGAACCCGTGTATGATGCTGCAAACCTGAAAGAGCTTAAAAAAACGGCGAAGACGGCTGAAAGAAAAAAACTTACCGTATCGATACTTGATGATCATTATGATAATAAATACGAAGAATACGACAGCGTATCTGAAGCTGTAAAAGAGCTTTACTGTACCGCGTACGGGCTTTGTATGAACGACGACGTTTTGCTTTATAAAACGCAGTCCGGATTTGCAAACGGATCGCTTCGGCGGTTTCTGACCGAAGATCGGGACGCGCAGCATATTTACCTGAACGGGATAATATATAACTCGCCGAAAAATAAAAAGAGCGAAACAAGTATAAACGATATATTTATTAGGCTCATATATTCCTGTCTTGAGAACAGCTATATTTATACTCAATGCCCGTCTTCGCCGGAGCGCGATATGGTTTATCCGGATTATCTGAGCATCTCTTTTGAAAAAAGCCAAGGTAAAGGCGAAACCATCGTAATTTCCGTAATGCACGGATCGATAACCGATGTATCGCAGTATCTGTACGAAAACGACCCGCCGCTGAAAGTAAACTTTTCAGATATAATGAAAAAAGAAGCCGAGCGGCGATATGGAGAAAATAAATAAAAAAGCGCTTGCCGTCCTGACATAAGTCAGGGCGGCAAACGAATTTTAAAGTCTGACCGTAAGCCCGTCGTACGCTACGTTTATATTGTCCTTTTTGCAGATCTGCACCGTCTCGGTGTGGGATTTGTGCAGAGAAGGCGCCAGATGCGATATGTATACGAGCGTGCGATCGTCGACCGTGCCGACCGTGCGGAGCGACGGGAGCATAAGCCGTATCATCGGTATGCTGTTATGCTCGCCCATGCGGTAGTCGCCCTCGTAGTCGCCGCAGGTGCCGTCAAGCACGCAGAGATCGAGATGCGTGTTCCAGAGGTGCATATACGTTCTGAAAATCAGCCAGCCGCCGTCCATTCCGTAGAATATCTTTTTGCCGTCAATTTCGATCAGAAGATGACGCGGGAATACTTTTTCGTCGTGATTTGCGATAAGCCCGGTGACGGACAGCTCTTCGCTCACCTCGTATTTTTCGTAGTTTTTCATCTTGACGACGGTGACGTTTTCGATATCCGGAACGACCGCGTCCTCGCGTACCCACAGCGTAACAGGGTGATCCTTTGCTATGAAAGCGACGCTTTCCGGTATAAAATGATCCGGGTGCAGATGAGTGACGATTATATCCGTCACTTTTTTCGTATCGTACCCGGCGATACGGAAAGAATCCGGGCAGTGCGGACCGCAGTCGATCAGATATCTGCCGTTTATCAATGCGCACGAGGCGCGGCGCGCATCCTTGTCGAATCTGTCCTTGCAGTCGCCCTGAAGTCTCGGCGAAAAATCAGCCGCGCAGGTGCCTAAAAAAGTAAAATTCAAAGCCATGACAATATCCTTTAAAAATCATATTTACAAAACCATTTTACCACAAAATTCCGTATAGTCAAGGATGATTTTTTTGCGTGCGGTGAAAATTAACAAACAGTTTTATTTTTATATGAAACTTAACGTCAAAGCAAAACGTCTTATATAATATAACAACTTAATTTACTTGACAAAATATATAAAATATGGTATATTCAGAATAGTAATATAATGGGAGAAATATGATGACCGGTATGATATCAAAAATCCTTCTGGAAGCGGACACGGCTCCGACGTTCTGGCAGACGATAACGGGACACAAAGCGGTTTTTGCTTATATCGTCGTGCTTTTGTGCGCCGTCGTCGCGCTTATGCTTTTATTTATCATAAGAAGCGCGCGGGAGACCCAGGCGAGAGAAAAGGAAAAGAAACTGCTTAAGGAGAAACGCCGTTTCAGCCGTCTCGGCGAGCTTGACAAAATATCAAAGGAAGACAGGAAAAAAACGTTTGACGATAATATCACCCTGTCCGAGCTTTGCGATAAGTTCCGGGATTTCGCGTCTTCTCAGATGGGGCTGTATTACGAGCCGCAGACGGTGCGCGCGTTCGTCGCGTCGCTTGCCGTAAGCAGACTTGTCATAATGCAGGGCATATCCGGAACGGGCAAAACGTCGCTCGGCTACGCTTTCGGCAAGTTTTTGAATCACGAGGCGTCCATCGTTGCCGTACAGCCGTCGTGGAAGGACAGGACGGACATGCTCGGATACTATAACGAATTCACCGGTAAATTTACGGAAACGGACCTTTTGTACGACCTTTACAGAGCTAACACGGACGACGAGATATATATTACCGTGCTTGACGAAATGAATATCTCACGCGTCGAGTACTATTTTGCCGAATTCCTGTCCGTGCTTGAGCTGCCGGAGCTTGCCTCGCGCAAAATAGAGGTCGTGTCCGACGTTAAAGACAACGACCCGAAGCTGCTTGAAAAAGGCAAGCTGACAGTCCCTGACAATATCTGGTTCGTAGGCACGGCGAACAACGACGACTCTACGCTTTCCATATCCGACAAGGTTTACGACAGAGCGATGGTGATCGAGCTGCAGAGCCGCGCAAAGCCGTTTTCTTCGCCTTATACGGAGCCGGTTTCGATATCGTCAACGTATCTGCGCAGGCTGTACGACGAGGCGCTGACCGATTTTGACACGGAAGAGAGCGTAAGAGCAAAGCTTGAACAGATAGACGCGTATCTGTCCGAGCATCTGCAGATAACGTTCGGCAACAGAATAATGAGACAGACCGAAAAATTCATCCCCGTGTACCGCGCCTGCGGAGGAACGGAGGATCAGGCGCTCGATCTGATCTTATCAAAAAAGGTTTTAAGAAAGCTTGAAATACAGAATCCCGTATACGTATCCACGGAGGCGGAGGGACTCATATACGAAATAGAAAAGATCTTCGGAGAGGGAAATATGCCCCTTTGCGTTTTCTATATGAAAAAATTTGTGAGAATTTAGGTGTGTGATGAGCAGCAACGAGGTTAAAAGGCGCGCGGCTCAGTACGGCGCGCTGAAGGAGATATCGCATATATCGTCGTCAGACCCCATAAGAGCGGCGCTTGATAAGGCGTTTTCTTCGCCCTCCGACGGCGAGTATATTTCCGGCGCGCGCAAGCTCGTCACCGTGGACGAGCTGTGGCTCTCAAAATGCGAGGAGGCTCTGCCGCATATAAAAGAAGCGATAGAACAGTATAGGAGCCTTATAAAAAAAGAGGGCGAGGTCGTAAGGATAGACCGCGCAAAGCGGCCGTCAAAGGATTCCGTCACTCATCTGGCGCGTCACAGCAATTATATAAAGACGATAACGGACGACGGAAGACTTGCGCCTGAGGAAATATACATAGCGGAAAACGACGAGGATTACGCGGTATACGAAAACAGATTTTTGTATCTTGCGCTCTCTTATATGCACTCGTTTGTCGGCACAAGATACGAAAAGATGATGCGCATATCAAGCGAATCCGGAGTATCGCTGCGCGTGAGCAGAAACAGCAGGGAACAGGGAAGAAGCATATCGTATAAGCTTGAGATCTCAGAGACGATGAACGGATCGGATAATTCAGCGGATCTGCAGAACGGCAGGACCATGGCGCGTATACGCTCCGTTTTGAACGCCGTATCCGGCTATCTTGCAAGCCCGCTTATGAAAGGCGTTTCAACGGCGCCTCCCCTGACGCCGCCGATAGTGAGAACGAACGTTATAAAAAGCAACGTCCATTTTGCGGCGGTCTATCTGCTTTATTCGTATTTGTCCGCGTATCAGGGAGAGGGTTTTACCGTAAAAAACGACGCGCAGAATGAAAACGCCGTACCGGAAAGGCTGTCCCGAGTCTTATGCGATATAGCTGCTCTGCAGTTTTTCGCCGCGTATCAGGGCATATTCGGCGGCTGGGACGACTGCGAGGCAGCGTACGAAGAGGCGGAGGCGGAAAAACGCCTGGAGGCTATGAAAAAGCTCCGCCGCGAGCTCGAAGCCGCAAAAGAAGAGCTGCGGCGCGGAGAAAGATCGCCAGAGGAATACATAGTCCTGCTTGAAAAAAGCAACGCGAGCTTAACAAAAGCGTATGAGGAATCGGAAAACGAGATATCATCGTTAAAAAAGACGGAGAGAGAACAGAACAGGGAGATAATAAGGCTGTCAGCTGAATTCGATATGATAAACGATCAGATGGGAAATCTGAGACAGCAGACGGAGGCGCGTATAAGAGACGACGCCGCAAGGATAGAAAAAAAGTATTCGGAAAAGACGAAACAGGCGGTGCGTATGCACGCGGAGGCCTACGAAAACGAGAAAGCCTACTGGCAGGCGGAAAAAGAGCTTCTGCGCGGCAGACTGCACGCGTACAGGATAATATCGGGAGAAAAGGACGCCGAGGAGGAGCTTACGGACAAGGAAAGCTTTCTGGCGCTTGAAAAAGAATACAACGCGTTATACGGATATTATAAAAAACAGTGGTCAAAGGCTAAAAGACGTATACGCAAAGAGGAATACAAAAACAGAAGAAACGGCGGCGGGGAGAATAAAGAATGAAAAAAACGGTTTTGACGTCCGTTCTGCTTTCCGCGGCGGCGGGCGTGATAACGCTTATCGGCGTGCTTTTGTGCATAAGCCTGTCGAGCTTTGACGCGCGATCCGGCGGCGCGGGCTGGAATATGTTTTTAATGCTTCCCGATTCCGCGGTGACAGCCGTCGCCGTGTCGCTTATCGTGCTTGACGCGGCCTGCGTCGCGTTCGCGGTACTGCTCGCAGTGTCTGACGCCAGGAGCAGAAAAGCCGTATCGGACAGCGAAAAGAAGTCTTATAAGACTCGCTTTTCAAAGCTTGGGCTGATCGACGCCGGCGGCGTAAAAAAGGATAACGTACCGTATAACGACAGAGTTGAGTTAAAGAGCTTCTGCGACGGGTTCAGAGATTTTGCCGCGGCGGAAATGGGTCTGTATTACGATATTTCGGTCATAAGAGCGTTTGTCGCCGCCATGTCCTGCACGCATCTTATAATACTGCAGGGCATCTCCGGTACGGGAAAAACGTCGCTTCCTTTCGCGTTCGGAAAATATATATACAGCGACGCCACGGTCACGCCGGTCCAGCCCTCATGGAAGGACAGATCGGATCTTTTGGGCTACTATAACGAATTTACGGATTCGTACACGGAGACGGAGCTTTTATGCCGCCTGTACGAGGCAAATCTATCGGACGATATCTACACGGTCGTGCTGGACGAGATGAACATAGCGCGCGTGGAATATTATTTCGCTGAATTTCTGTCTTTGCTGGAGCTGCCGGACGGCGCGTCGCGCAGGATGAGAGTTACCGCCGACAGCCGGGACAGCGATCCTGCGCTGTTTGAAAACGGCACGCTTTCGCTCCCGGACAACGTGTTTTTCACGGGCACCGCGAACAACGACGACTCAACGCTTGCGATTTCCAACAAGGTCTGCGACAGAGCGTTTATTATAGAGCTGAACAGCAGGAGCAAACCGTTTGCGGCTAAAAGCGCCGGAAGATATCATATATCTTATAAAAAGCTGAAAGAGCTTTACGACGAGGCGTGCGCCGCGCATCCTTTGTCCGAGCAGATGAAAAACAGACTTACAAAGCTTGACGAATACCTTATAAACTCGCTCGGCATAACGTTCGGCAACCGCGTGAGCAGACAGACGGAGAAGTTTATACCCGTTTATATGGCGTGCGGCGGGGACTGGGAGGAAGCGGCGGATATGCTGATTTGCCGCAAGATCCTATACAAAATGGACGGACTTGATCCGACGCTGTGCAGAGACTGCGCGGAAGGCGTGAAAAACAAGCTTACAGAGCTTTTCGGCGCCGAAAAAACGCCGCTGTGCCACGCGTATTTAAGGAAATTCCAAACGGTGATCTGATATGAGGGATAAAAACGTATTTGAAAAAGCGCGGATGAACTACGTTCTCATACCGCTGGCGGGCTTTGCCGCGGCGGCGGCGCTCATACTTGCCGCGATATTCGCCGCGGCTTATTTCGGCGCGTTCACACGCTTATCAGATAAAGAAAACGAGGGTCCTCCCGTCTTTTCGGAGCCGGAAAAACCGGAATTTGATTACGGCATAGAAACGGTGAATGAAAACACGTCTGCAGACGCGCAGATACAAGTATCGAGCTTTAAAAGAACGGACGACGGTGTAAGCTATGAGATCTTCGTCATAAACGAGGGCGATACGGCGTTGACCGTAAAAGACGTAAGATGTATGCTTTACAGCGGCGACATATGCATAAAAAGCAGCTCTCTGTCGTCACAGTTAATACTTGATGAAAGATCCGGCGTGCGTATGCTCGGCAAAGAGAACACAGCGGACGCGGACGCCGTTATTTTCTACGTGAGCTGGGAGGATGAAAACGGCGCGAACGCGAGCACGTACGAGGTTTGTGAGATAGAATGATATGACGTACGACGAATACACGGTAAAAGTGCGGGCGAGGATGAAAAAGCTTGTCCGCGCGGAGAACTTCATAAAAAAATATCGCTTCCTTATCATAGCCGTTGCCGATATTCTTTTTATCGCGTTCATTTTTACCATGTATTTTGCCGGAAGCTTTATGAAAGATCTGAGCGTACGCGACGCCGTGTACGGAGAAGACACGGTAACACAGGCGAGCGCGTTTTTGTCCGGGGTCAGATATTATTACAAAGAAAACGGAATCGAGAAGCCCGGACTGCCGTACGGCGCCGGCTCGTACGAGATAACGGCGGAAACGATAAACCCGTTCGGCGTGGTAAGGCGTCAGAGCGCGCCGCTCACCGTTTATAAAAGACAGGCGTTTATCAATTTATACAGCTTCAGCGTGGAATACGGCTCAGATCCGGAAATAAAAGGCGTGGTATCGTCGGCGGACCTCGCCAAGGGCGACGTGATAACCGCGGCGGATATACAGTACGACAGATTCAAAAAGACCTCCGCGGCGAGCATAAACAGCGTAACTATAACGAACAGATACGGCGTTGACGTGACCTCGTCGTACGATCTGCAGTTCGGTATGGCGACCGCGACCGTAACGCCGCGAAAAATAACGGTGGATACGGCCTCAGCCGAAAAGAAGTACGACGGATATGAGCTTTCGTGCCACGAATACGAGATAACTCAGGGCTCTCTTGCGTACGACGATCGGATAGAAGCGAGCTTCTTCAGCTATATTACCTTGCCGGGAACGGCGTCGAACCGGGCGTATATAAAAATATATAACAAAAACGGAGAAAACGTAACGGACAAATACACGGTAAGCGAGCGTATCGGCAGCCTTACCGTCCTGCCGCTTGAAATAGTCATAAAGACCGGATCGAGCGAGAAGGAATACGACAAAAAAACGCTTGAATGCAGAGAATACGAGATCACGTACTCGGAGCTTTTGCCGAATCACAGGATCTATCCGGTAAAATATACGGAAAGGACCGATCCCGGCGTATCCGATAATATCATCACGTTCAGGATAAGAGATGAAAAAGACGTTTTGATATCGGATCTTTATAAGATCAAAATCGACGCGGGCAAGCTGACCGTCAGAGCGAGAAAAATAACGCTGAAAAGCAAGTCGTCCGAGTATTTATACGACGGATACACGCATTACGCGGAAAGCGACGTCAAGATCGTTTCGGGAGCATTGTATGATTTTGATACTTTAGTCACGGTAGGACATCCGAGCGCCGTCGCCGCGGGAGAGCACGTAAACAAATTTGAAAAAGATAACGGCGAGCTGCCGCGTAACGCGTACGATATAACGTACGAATACGGGACTATGACGATAAGGAAAAGACCGGCGGTCTTTAACGTCAGAGTTTACGCGGACAAGGATAAAAGCCGGGCGAAATATATCGCGAAAATAACCGGTGAAACGGTCGAAAACGACAAGCTTTATTCCGTTTTGTATATACCCGTAAGCGTGTCTTACGACGCGTTCGAGGGCTATATAAAACAAAAAATCAAAATAACGAATTCTATAACACAGTCAAACGCCACCGGCTCATACGATATGAGCTTTGAGATCGAATACGATGAAAGCGAGCTTGAAGAGTTCAGAGTCTCGGCGGAAGAATATCTGAAGGAGCACGGAAGCGAAAACGGCACGGAAACGGGCGAATCGCAGGGCGAAGGAACGTACCCGGACGATATTACGTATCCGGACGATACGGAGCCGCCGGTACCGGCGGAGGAGATCTACGGTCCGTCCGGCATAGGATCGGGCGGCGTCGGCGGCGGCATAGGCAACAGCCCGAGCCCGTATTCCGAGGTGCCGGACGATACGCCGGTATTGAGCAAGGAATCCGTCGGCACGGTCAGCAGCTTTGCGTCGGGCGCCGTATATCTGCGTCTGCGCAGCTTCGGAGACTATACCGGAAGCGGCTGGGCGGAGCCGGCGCTGTATGAAAAGGAAAACTACGCCTCGCCGCTCTTTATGACTTACAAAACGCTTTCTGATAACGGATACGCGGAAAGCAACGAGCTGGAAGTCGTTTACAGAGCAAACGACGGACTTGTACCCGTGCCGTATTACTCTGTAACGACAAAGCACGGTACGACCTATAAAATGACGGACGTCGCCGTACCGAATGACGCAGACGGGGTAAGCGAGTTCTATTTCAGTCAGATACCCATGGTAAGCACGTCCACTCTGCTTTCACTCGGCGGCAATACGGATGATTCATACAGAGATTTCGTATATAAATACTATCTGTCCCTGCCTGAAAGCACGGAAGCCGAGATAAAAAAGATAATTTTACAGGCCGGGCTTGACGAAACGTCTCCCACGGTAATACAGGACGTGGCGAACTACGTTAAAAACGCCGCGAAATACAGCGGTTCGTTTGAAAAGATACCGGATGATACAGACAGAGTCGTTTACTTTTTGACAAAGAGCAAAGAGGGCATCTGCGGTCACTTTGCCTCCGCGGCGACGGTCATTTACAGGGCGCTCGGCATACCCGCGCGCTACACGGTAGGCTATTACGTTGTGACCGACGGAAAATATCAGCCCGCGGACTTTTACGAAAAAGACGCGCACGCCTGGGTAGAGGTCTTTGTTGACGGCGTAGGCTGGATACCGGTGGAGGTCACCGCGTCCTCTGTCAGCCCGTCGGGGTCGTCGTCCGAGCTTCAGCCGCCGGATACGGGCGCAAGCATATTCTATAACAGGATATATTTCCGTATGTCGTCCGTCAAAAAGAATTACGACGGCAAAGAGGCCTATTCCGATACGGTAAAGCTGTATACGGGCAGCAACCTGCGCGACGGCGACGTGATAAAGGCGAGAACCGATTCGATAAAGTATACCGGTATACTGTCCTGTTCGGCGCGTGAATTTGCGATATATGATGAAAACGGAAACGACGTTACGCTCTTATATGATGTAGTGGAGCTCGGAGAAGCGACGATAGAGATAAAGCCGCGTACGGTCTATCTGCCGGATATCGATATTTACGTCGGTCAGACCGTTTCGCTGCCGGAATTCAGAGATCTGATTGATGAAGACGTCGCCGCGCTGATCGGCGATAACGATATTAACTTTTACATCAGATCCGATCTGTCCGTCACGGTGTCTGACGATGACGGCCTGACCATAACGGGCGTGTCCGCGGAAAACGATCACTCTTTCAAGTGTGAGTTCGATCTCGGTTCGGAAGGAAGAGAGAATCTCGCATACGCGGATTATAACGAGAATTTCGGCAAAGAGGTCGTTCTGGTACAGAGAATAAACGTATTGCCGTTTGAAAACGTCCGCATAAAAGAAGACGGAACGCCGGAAAAACAAAAGGATCCGGACGTTATAAGGATCAAAGGAGAAAACGGAGGGATCTACACGTATCTTGCCGTTAGATCGGCAGACGCAGTAAAGAAATTTGACGGTGAGTACCTGTTCTCGTCGGAATATGAGATCTTATCCGGCGCGCTTGAAAAAGGTCACACGCTCGTATATGAAGGCGGCGCGTACCAACTGTACGTCGGATCGGCTGCAAACTGCTTCAGCCGTTTAAGCGTAAAGGATGAATACGGCGTAGACGTTACGGGCGAGTATATAATAGACTTTTATCCGGGCACTCTTACCGTAGTCAAAGGAGAGTATAAAATAAGGGATACGGAAACAAAGATCGCGGTAGACGAAACAGCGGAGCTTGACAAAATAGAATGGGTGGATAATATATCCGGCGTCACAGTTTTGTACGCAAGCACGGGAGACAAACCGATCGTGAGAGTCGAGGACGGCGTGCTGATAGGCATATCACCCGGAGTTTCTCATATAAAAGCGGTCATCCGCGGCGTTGACCTCAACGGCGACGGATCGAATGAATACGACGATTCGTACCGTGAGCTCACCGTAAACGTCACGCCGAAAAAGCAGACGTATCACACAGGACTTTATATCGCGTGCGCCGTTACCGCCGCCGCGGCGGGAGCCGCCGTTATATTTGCAGCGTTAAGGATCGCGGCACATAAAAAAGAACAGGTGAAGCGGGACAGAGAAGAGAAATAAAAACAAGCCGGAGGCGTAAACCTTCGGCTTTGGTTATACTGTTTGATTTTAACCGAGTCTCTTTTCCAGCGCGGCAAGCTCTATCTTCATCTCCGTGGGAACACGGTCGCCCACGAGTCCGTAGAACTCTCTGATGTTTGATATATCCGCTTTCCACGATTCCGTGTCTATCGAGAGCAGATCGTTAAGCGTTTCCTCGGATACGCTGCAGCCTTCAAGGTTGATGTCCTTTGCGTAGGGAACGAAGCCTATCGGCGTTTCCTTAGCGTCCACCTTGCCTTCACAGCGCGAAAGTATCCACATCAGAACGCGCATATTCTCACCGAAGCCCGGCCAGATGAAGCGACCCTCGTCGTCGGTCCTGAACCAGTTGACGTGGAATATCTTAGGCGGATTCGGTATCTTTTTGCCCATTTCAAGCCAGTGCGCCCAGTAATCGCCCATGTCGTAGCCGACGAACGGACGCATTGCCATCGGGTCGCGGCGTACCACGCCTATCGCGCCCGCCGCCGCAGCCGTCGTTTCCGACGCCATTATGGAGCCGACGAACGTTCCGTGCTGCCAGCCGAAGGACTGATATACGAGCGGAGCGGTCTTCGCGCGTCTGCCGCCGAATATGATCGCGGATATCGGCACGCCGTCCGGATTGTCGAATTCCGGCGATACGCACGGACAGTTTTTCGCTACCGCTGTGAAGCGTGAGTTCGGATGTGCGCCGGACGTGTTTATCTTGTCGTTTTTATCGTACGTTCTGTAATCCCACGGCTCGCCCTTCCAGTTCAGCGCGTTCTTCGGCGGGTTATCGTTCAAGCCTTCCCACCATACCGTGTTGTTGTCGAGATCGTGGCAGACGTTTGTGAATATCGTATCGCGCTTCGTTGCCGCTAACGCGTTCGGGTTAGAATGTTCATTCGTACCGGGCGCTACGCCGAAGAAGCCGTTTTCGGGGTTGACCGCCCAGAGACGTCCGTCGGAACCGACGCGCAGCCAGGCGATATCGTCGCCCACGCACCAGATCTTATAGCCTTTTTTCTTATAGTATTCCGGCGGTATAAGCATTGCAAGGTTCGTTTTGCCGCAGGCTGACGGGAACGCCGCCGCCACGTATCTGATCACGCCGTCGGGTGACTGTAAGCCGAGTATGAGCATATGTTCCGCCATCCAGCCCTCTTTTCTGCCGAGGTATGACGCAATGCGCAGCGCAAAGCACTTTTTACCGAGCAGAACGTTTCCGCCGTAGCCGGAGTTTACGCTCCAGATAGTATTGTCCTCGGGGAAGTGGCAGATGTAGCGGTTATCCGGATCGAGCGTCGCTTTTGAGTGCAGACCCTTTATGAAATGCTCGTCAAGATATTTGCCGACGTTTTTGCCCGCGCGGGTCATTATGACCATATTGAGCACGACGTATATCGAATCCGTAAGTTCAACGCCGTATTTTGCAAAAGCGGAACCGAGCTGACCCATTGCGTACGGGATAACGTACATCGTCCTGCCGACCATTGAATTCTTATACAGTTTTTTAAGTCTGTCGTAGCATTCCTGCGGCTCTATCCAGTTGTTTATATTGCCGGCGTCTTCTTTCGTCCTTGTGCATATGAACGTGCGCGCCTCGACTCTCGCAACGTCGTTTACGGCGGTGCGGTGCAGATAGCAGTTCGGCAGAAGATCCTCGTTGAGCTTGTAAAGCTCCTTTGTCTCGCAAGCCTGTCTGCGCAGCTCCTGCAGCTGTTCCTCCTCCGCGGTTATCCAGACGATCTTATCCGGATTTGTAAGCTCCGCGCACTCTTCTATCCAGTCAAGCACGTACTTGTTATCGGTTAACTGTTCGCTTTCAAATTTCATATCGGTAGACCTCGTTTAATTCATTATATGTAGATGCAGATAATAATGCCCATCCGATTTTGCATTATATCACAGCGAGGCGATATAATCAATATACAATATAGTATAAAATCGTGAATTTTTTATGCCGCCAATCTTGCAAAACCGTTTTTACCGGCACAGCCTTGAAAAAGTCATAATTGTTTGATATAATGCGTATATAAAATATTACGCCTGCATTAATACATAAATCCGCCGCCCGAAAACGGCAAATTTTCGCGCCGCGCGACTCGTATATGCTGAAATTTGCAGGATTTTGCTTTTGCTAATTCATTTTAGGTGCTTATTATGTCCGCGTTTGTTTTTTATCTGCTCTCGTTTACGTGGGGGCTTCCGGTAACGCTTGCCGGCTGTATCGCGGCGCTTGCGGTGAGAGTATGCGGCTTGCGCGCCGAGCGCGTGGGATACTGCTTCTGCTTCCGGGTCGGGTCCGGCTGGGGCGGCTTTTCGCTCGGCGTATTTATGTTCGTTTGTAAAGACGCAAAAACGAAAACTCTGTGGCACGAGCACGGACACGGTCTGCAGAACTGCGTGTTCGGGCCGTTTATGCCGTTTGCCGTAAGCATACCGTCCGCCGTCCGCTACTGGTACAGAAGGCTTAAAAAAGACAAGTCAACTCTGAAGCCGTATGAGAGCGCGTGGTTTGAATCGCAGGCTACAAGGATCGGCGCGTATCAAAGGATTAAGATCATTTTTTTAAAACAAAAATAGAAATATTCATATATTGAAAGTATAATTAGGGCAACTATTAAATCGGAGTACCGTTTTGAGAGATTTCAATATAAATATGACCGAGGGCAAGCTTTTTCCGAAGATCGTCAAGTTTACCGTCCCGGTCGTGCTTGCAGGCATGCTGCAGCTTTTATACAACGCGTCCGACATGGTCGTGGTCGGCAAATTTGCCGAGCAGGGCTCTCTCGGCGCCGTAGGTGCGACAAGCTCGCTTATAAATCTTATAGTAAACGTCTTTATAGGACTTTCCGTCGGCGGCTGTGTCGTAGCCGCGAGGTATTACGGACAGAACAATCACGAGGGCGTCTGCCGCACGTCGAATACCGCGTATCTCATATCGATAATAGGCGGTTTTTCGCTAGCGGTCATCGGCTTTTTCCTTGCCCGTCCGCTGCTTACCCTTATGGGAACGCCGGACGACGTTATAGACCGCTCCGTGATCTATATGAAGATATATTTCATAGGTCTGCCCGGAAATATGATCTATAACTTCGGCTCCGCCGTCATGCGCGGCTGCGGGGATACGAGAAGACCGCTTATATATCTTTCTACGTCAGGTCTTATAAACGTGCTTTTGAATTTACTGTTCGTCATAGTTTTCAAAATGGGCGTCGCCGGCGTCGCGACAGCGACGATAATCTCGCAGGCGCTGTCCGCCTTCATGGTCACGGTATATATGTTAAAGACGGACGCGCCGTGCAAAATAAGCAGAAGCACGCTCAAAATCAGCAAAAAAGAGCTTGTTATGATTATGAAGATCGGGCTGCCGTCCGGCATCCAGGGCTCTGTTTTCTCAATTTCAAACGTGCTTATACAGTCCTCGGTAAACTCGTTCGGCTCTGTAGTCATGGACGGCAACACCGCCGCGGTAAACGTGGAGGGCTTTATATATACCGCGATGAACTCCGTCGCGCAGGCGGCTATGTCGTTTGTATCGCAAAACTACGGCGCGGCGAAATTTGACCGCATAAAAAAGACGGTCAGGGAGTGCGCGGCACTCGCCGCCGGCATAGGCGCTTTCATGGGTGCGGTCGCGGTTATACTTTCGCCGTACATTTTGAAGCTTTACGTAAACGCGGAGATCCCCGATCCGCAGGTTATTCAGACCGGTCAGCTGCGTTTGTCCGTCATAGCGTCGATGTATCTTTTGTGCGGAGTTATGGATACGCTTTCGTATTCCGTACGCGGCATAGGTCATTCAACGGTCTCAATGATCGTTGCGCTCGTAGGCGCGTGCGCGTTCCGCATTTTATGGATCTATACGGCGTTTGCGGCTGACAGATCGCTTTTGACCCTTTATATGTCGTATCCGATTTCATGGGCTCTGACGGCCTCGGCGCATCTGATCTGCTTTACTTTGCTGTTTAAAAAAGAGAGAGATAAAATACAAACGTACAGCGCGATAAAAGAATAAGGAAAAGAAAATGAAAAGAGTATTATGCGCTGTTTTTTCCGTACTTCTTGTTTTATCCTGCACATTATCCGCGGGGTGCGCGGAAGAAAATAACGCGGTCGGCGTAACGACCGTAACAGAGATCATAACGACCGTACAAACACAGACCGAGGCCGAGACCTCTTCTGAAGTTGAGGTGACTGAGACGGAGCCGGAAACGGAAGCGGCGCCGAAGTTCTCGCTCGATCTTTCCGCAGCGCTTGTCGCGGAGGGCAAAAAGATCCACACCTTCAAATGCCCACAGTCCGGTTATACTACGGCGCAGGGCTGCTGTTTTGACGGCGAGTGCTGGGTCGTGGCGTTCAACAAATTTGATAAAAACAGAGAAGAATGCACGCTTTTATGCAAGTTCGATACAGACGGCAAGCTCGTCAAAAACAGCGACGGACCGCTTTATCTTGAGCACGCGAACAACATAACGTATCTGCCGGAGCTCTCCGCGTATTACGTCACCTCCTGCCAGGGAACGGTCAGGGAATGCTGGAACGGTTATACGATAGTTGATAAAGAAAATCTTGAAATAATTGAAAAAGGCGAGCTTGAGTACCCGTTTTTCGCAATGAGCTACTGCCCGGAGCGAAAAGCCTACGCGTCGGGAAGGTGGGGCGGAGAAACGCTCGATTTCTGGGATGCCGAGCGCAGTCATACGCTTACAAAAGAGGTCGATCCGCCGGGAACGCTCTCGCAGGGCGTGTTTGCCGCGGACGACTTCGTATGGTTCGTCAGATCGTCGCAGAACGGGTATAAGCAGGAATTCCGCGTATACGACTGGGAAGGCGAACTTATAACGACGATACCGCTGCATTTAAAAGGCGACGCGGAATCGGAATCCGTCAATATAGTCGACGGGGTAATGTACGTCACCTCAAACGGCGGCAGCCGCGCGTATCTGTACCGCGTGGAATTCAGTACGGAAGAATAAAATTTTAATATAAGGAGTCACGGGTATGATCGATTTTAAAAAATACGAGGAATATTACAAAAACACGCTTTACACGCTTATGAACACGCCGTCGCCGTCCGGCTATTATCACGAGGTCATGCCCGTGGTAAAAAAGCTTTGTGAGGCGGAAGGATGCGGATTTGAGATGACGCGCAAGGGCTGCGGCATAATAACCGTAAAAGGCGAGGACGACACCGTAATCGGCTGCGCCGCGCACTGCGATACGCTCGGCGCCATGGTGCGCCATATAGCCGATAACGGCGATATCACGTTTACCCGCGTCGGCGGGCCGATGCTCAACACGCTTGACGGAGAATACTGCACCGTGCTTACGCGCGACGGCAGAAAATACACCGGCACTTTTTTATCCTGTTCACCCGCGGCGCACGTTTACGGCGACGCCGATTCAAGAAGAAGAGACGAGGAGAATATGTACGTCCGTCTTGACGAGGTCTGCGGCAGCGCCGAGGATATAGAAAAGCTCGGGATAGAAAACGGAAACTATATCTTCATAGATCCGAAAACGGAATTCACGCCGTCCGGCTTCATCAAATCCCGCTTTATAGACGACAAAGCGTCCGTCGCCTGCCTTCTGACCGCCGCGCATATCATAAACGAAGAGAAAATAAAGTTGCCGCATACGGTAAAAATGATCATCACTATATACGAGGAAGTCGGTCACGGCGCGTCGTGGGTGCCGTCCGATATTACGGAAATGCTCGGCGTCGATATGGGATGTATAGGCAAAGACTTAGCATGTGACGAATACAAAGTATCTATCTGTGCAAAAGACAGCAGCGGTCCGTACGACTATACGATGACGAACAAGCTCGTGTCGCTTGCAAAAGAGAACGGACTTGACTACGCCGTGGATATATACCCGTACTACGGCTCGGACGTCGGAGCTATGTACAGAAGCGGCTACGATATACCCGGCGCGCTTATAGGCACTGGCGTCCACGCGTCTCACGGAATGGAGCGCACGCACATGAACGGCATCAAAAACACGGTGCTGCTGATACTGTCGTATCTTTTATCAAAATAAAAGGAGGTATATTATGGCAAGAGTTGATTTCGGCGTAAAGCCGTACAGTTATCCGCAGCCCGTGTGGATAATAGCGACGTATGACGAAAACGGCACCCCGGACGCGATGAACGCCGCGTGGGGCGGTATAAGCGAGGAAAACGAGATAGCGGTATGTTTATCCGCAAACCACAAAACGTGCAAAAACTTTGAAAAAACGGGAGCGTTTACGGTAAGCATGGCGGACGCCGCGCATATAGCCGGCTGTGATTACGTCGGCATGGCGAGCGGCAATAACGTTGCGGATAAGTTCAAAAGAGCCGGCTTCACGGCGACGAAAAGCGCGCTTGTAAACGCGCCGATCATAAATGAGCTCGCGGTCTGCATCGAGTGCAGGGTGATAGAATACAACAAGAAAAACTGCATTTTAAGAGGCGAGATAGTAAACGTGTCCGTTGACGAAAGCGCCATGACAGACGGGAAAGTCGACGTTTCAAAGGCAGCGCCGGTCTGCTTCGATCCGTTCAACAACGCCTACCACGTTATAGGCGAGCGCGTCGGAGGCGCGTGGAGCGCGGGGAAGAAGCTGCTGCAGCAGAAAGAATAAAGAATAAAGAATAAAAAACGGAAAAAGATAAAAGCCTCGAAATCGAGGCTTTTTAATTACATCAAAGTTATTACCATCGGGGTATTGACGATCTGTATGACAAGGATCACTATTACCGTTATAACGGTGAGTACAAGCAGTACCGACGAGATGATCAAATGTATTTTCCAGGTCTTCTGCTTTGCGGCAAGTCCTGCGGTCGCTCCGTTTTTTTTCTTTACCGTGGATATGATAAATAGGATCAGAGAGGGCGTGAAATACGCGTCGGAGCATAACGTGAGAAAAGAGAGAAAATACCATAACCAAATATTAGTCGACATTCTTATGCTCCTTGATATCAGTCTACAAGATTGAACGCCTTTTTAAGATCGTCTACTTCTTCCTTGGATATATGTACGATCTTGCCGATAGACGTTGAATTGAGTATGGAATGTGCGGTAGATTCAAGCACTTCCATTCTGTCAAACGCCTGAAGCAGCGTGGAGCCGGTGACTATAACGCTGTCATTCTGGAAAATGAGAGCGGGACGGTTCGGCGCAAAGCTGGTCGCAACCTTCTTCGGATCTACGTAGAACTCGGAGAACGGGTGCTTTTCAATATCGCGCAGCAGTATATAGCTTTCCGGTATCGTACGCGGATCGAATACGGCGTCCGTTACGGCGAAAGCCATGGCATACGGCGGATGTGCGAGAAGTATTGCGTTTATATCCGGATTCTCTTTGTAGATCCAGTCGTGTACCAGGACGGCGCGGGACGGGACCTTGCCCTGCTCCTTCATTCCGTTTTTGATACGGACGAGGTCTTCCGGTTCAAGATACGCTCTGTCGCGTCCGAACGGCGTGATTATGAAGCTTCCGTCGGACAGACGTACGGAATAAGTGCCGTGCGTCGCGGTGAAAAGGCCCTGTCTGTATGAGCGGCGTATGAGCTTTATCATCTCACGGCGGGCTTCAAGCTCCTCGGACGTGTGGCTGTTCGGAACGAAGTCGTCCATCATAAGATGGAAATTCGTCTGCGTCATCTTTATATCGTCCGCGGAAAGGCGTTTAATACCGCCGAGCTTTGACGCGTATATTTCAAGATTGGCGGAATAATCAAGCGTTTCAAACATCATAAAAGCGGAGAACATATTCGCCGCGCCTATGCATACGCCGTGATTTTCAAGCAGAACTATGTCTGTTCCGTTTGCAAATTCCTTGCCTATGTTCTTGCCGAGCTCTTCGGAGCCGGGGACCGCGTATTTTGCTATAGAGACCTTGCTGCAGGTCTTTCTGACGGTAGGTATAAGATCGAGATCCGGTATTTTGCGCGCTATCGAGAAAGCTACGAGTGCCGGCGGATGCGCGTGAAGTACCGCACGGATATCCGGACGCATTTTATAAACGGATTCATGGAACGGGAGCTCGCTTGAGGGTTTGTGGTTGCCTATTATCTGTCCGTCGGGTTTGACGCAGACAATATCGTTCCTTGTCAGCGTGCCTTTGTCGACCGACGCGGGGGTTATCCATATATTTCCGTCGCGGTCCATAATGGACAGGTTGCCGCCGGACGTGGTGGTAAGACCCTTGTCGTATATACGCTGCATGAACATAACAAGCTGGTCAGCGGGATGCATATACTCTATATTCATCTGAAATCCTCCTTTAAAATCATTATCAATCAATATATATTACCACAAATTTATGAATATTTCGCGGTTTTATATTTAATCATACTGATTTTTTGATTTACAAATTGTTGTATTTATATAAAAACGCGACGGCAACGTTCGGCGCGGCGTGATAAGGAAG
>DBWC01000098.1:26839-45195 GCA_002308615.1 Clostridiales bacterium UBA1248 | reverse complement strand
CGGCAGCCGTTGTTTATGATGCTGTTGAAGAATATGTTATAGACGGGCGTCTGTATGAGCACGTTCTCGTTCGGCGTGGTCAGTTTTCTTACGATGCTTGATATAGCCGCGACGACGCCCGTGCAGAACATAAGATTTGACTTTTCCATTTTAAGCCCGTGGCGTCTGTCCCACCAGTTTATATAAGCGTTATACCAGTCGTCGTTGACGTCGGAATAGCCGAAAATGCCGTTTTCAGCCCTGTCAACAAGGACTTTGATTATCTCGGGCGCGGTCTTGAAATCCATATCCGCCACCCACATCGGCAGCTCGTTTTCTTTAACGTCCCATTTTACGCTGTCGGTTTTTCTTCTGTCGTAAACCGTATCAAAATCGTATTTCATAATATCCACTCCGGTTTGTCCGATACTTTATCTATCGCATCGCATATTATATGTATTTTTTCGGGGTTTGTTTTGTCTTTTTCGATTATCAGCTCTTTTATACGCTCAGCTTTTACAGTACCGGAAGCCGGATTGAAGATACTGTCGACAGAGCCTTTCAGCTCCGCTTCAACGTTTGAATGCTCAAACGCGAGCGTCGTGTTTATAAGCTCGCAGTTTATCAGCTTCAGCCCGTCTATAAAACACATTCCCTGCAGGCTTTCGATCGTACAGTTTATAAACGTAAGATTTTTTGAATTCCAGCCGAGATATTCGCCTTTTATATACGTGTCGTACACAGTCACGTTATCGCAGTTCCAGAAAGAATCCTTTGATATAAGGCGTGACTTTTTGATTAAAACGTTTTTTGCACCGTCAAAGGAATAATTGCCTTCAAGCTGAAGCCCTTCTGCTTCCGTGTCGCTGCTGTTCATGGCGAAATAAAACGCGTTTTTCGCTTTTACGTTTTTCAGTTTTATATTATTGCAATGCCACAGCGTTTCCTCGGCTTTGAAGAAAACCGTGTTTGAAACCGTGACGCCGTCGCAGCGTCTGAACGTTTTGGGCGCGTTTACGATACAGTTATCCATTTCTATTTTGGTTGAGTACCATATACCGGCGCGCGCCATCTCTTCAAGCGTGCAGTCCTCCGCCTTAACGTTTTCACAGTACCATAACGGATATTTCCACTTGAAGGTGCAGTTGTTCAATTCTATATTGCTGCTCTCTTTCAACGGAGATTCGCCTTCTTCAAACTCGCATCCTTCAACGTATAATCCGTCGGATGCAAACAAAGGGCGCTCTCCTTTGAATCTTTCGTTTTTTACTTCTTTCATTTAAAATCTCTTTACTTTCTGTAATCTATCAAAAATCCGTTTTTCTCTTTTGCTTTTTCTAAAATTGACGCTAAAATGCCGTTTTCGATTATTTTTTCATAACACGAGCCCCAGCATTTTTCGGCAATGTCCTCCGCGCTCATCTTACGGTAAAAGTTCTTAGGCAGATCGAAGCTTATCTCGCCTCCGCCGATGGTGCCCGCGGACGATCCGGGACATTTGCAGTCCTGGTGTATATACGCCGATCCGTTGCCGTAAAAGCGCAGGGTTATTATATCTACGCCGTATTTATCGTACTCTCCGGCTTGTGCAAGCTCCGTGTCCAAAAGCATGAATCTTAAATGATATTCTTCCGCGAATTTTTCCGCGCCTGTGTCAAACCGTCCGCGTATCAAAACGTTGTTTTTATGAAACAGCTTCAGCGTATTCTCCGTCATGTTCATTTTACAGTCCGGATTCATCATCCATATCTCGTCTATCGTGGGCAGGATCTCGAAAAATCCCGGCTCCACTTCTTCGATCTCCTCGCCGAGTCCAAAGCAGACCCCTTCCGGATCTTTGATCTCTTTGCTGTTTATCCAATATTTCATATCGCTTTTCTGCAGATATTTTCCCGCGAACGCGTCAAATCCGTTTTTTCTGTAACCGCTTCCGACTATCATAATCCACTTCCGAGATCAAGTCTGTAATAATGCGCGTCAAAATAAATATCCGTACCGCGCTTTTTATATTTCGATTTTCCGTCCTTTATAAACCCGAATTTCTTAAGTAACGCAAGCGACGCGGCGTTATCGTCCGCGACCTCGCACGTAACGGATGCCCCGCCCTGCGATGCTATCCATTTTATCAGTTCGGATATCATTTCCGTGCCGAGTCCCTGTTTCCAGTATTCCTTTGATATGCAGTAGCCTATATCATAGTTTTTGCCTTCCGGAAACGCACAGCACGTGCCGACGGGGATCGCATCATCTTTCAGCTCCGCTATGAAATAATACCCGTCTTCACATTTTTCCATTTCATCGATCAATGATAAATACTTTTTGTCTGCGTCGCCTGTCTCCGGGTCGCTCATATATTTACCGTTTTCCTTATCGCACCAAAGCGAAAGGCAGAACTGTTTGTCTTTTGCCGTATATGAGCGTATTATCATTCTGTTCGTCTTTAACGGTTTATCAGGTTTCACTTCATCCTCCGGGTATAATTCCGTTATTTCAATTATCCATAAAAAGTATGAATTTTTCAACTGATTATTAAAAATAAAGCGATTATCAACACGCGCCGGAAAAAGCAAGAAAAGTCTTTTGTTTGATACAAAAGACTTTTCTTTTATGAAGAATATTTTTTAACTTAAATCTGGAATTTACTCAGTTGTTTTTTTCTTCCTGATCTTCGTTCTTTCTTATCCTGTGCGTCTTTCCGTCGCTTCCGAGATACGTGTTCTCGGCGGTATAGGGCTTGAGCTTACCTGCGGCGATAAGATCGACGACGACTTTGGATATTTTTGGATCGAACTGAGTTCCGGAGCAGCGTTTGAATTCGCTTGTGATAACTTCAAGCGAGAACGGCTCTTTGTAAACTCTCTTTGACGCCATGGCGTCAAAGCAGTCGGCGCAGCATATGATCCTTGCGACGAACGGGATATCTTCTCCCTTGATGCCTTCCGGATAACCGGAGCCGTCATATTTTTCGTGGTGTGATTTCGCGCCTTCTATGATATGAGGTATGGTGGAGATGCCTTTAAGTATCGCGGCGCCGCGCGTCGTGTGGCTCTTCATAACGGCAAATTCTTCATCTGTCAGTCTGCCCGGTTTATTCAGTATGCTGTCCGGGATAGCGATCTTGCCGATATCGTGAAGCAAGGCTATATAGTAAATGTTATCGACTTCGTCGGAGTTCATTCCCATATTTTCCGCTATCACTTTGGAATAGAATCCGACGCGTATGGAGTGGCCGTTTGTATATTCGTCCTTTGCGTCTATGGTGCGCGCTATGGCCTGGATGGATTCAACTGTGATATTCTTGTATTCGAGCTGGCGTTTCAGCGACTGTCTTGTCTTCAAGCGAACGAACAGCGACGCGATCAGAAATACAGCCGCGGCGCCGATCACGCCGATGATCGTCCAGAACCACCACTGTTCATAGACTTTCTTTTCTTTTTCAAGGTGGATGCTTATACGGTTCGATTCCTGTCCGTACTCGTCAACAACGTAGACCTGGAAATCGTAGCTTCCGCCTGAGAGGTTGGTATAGTACATACTTCTGTTGTCGCTTGACGACAGCACGAATTCGTCGTCTATACCGTCCATTTTATAGTATATCGTATATCCTTTGTTCGGACGGAAACCGAGTATCGATAAGTTGAACGAGACACGGTATACGTCTTTATCTATGCTTATGTTTTCTCCGTAATAGTGATCGCCGTCAAGCTCGACCGTGGATACCGCTATCTTCACGGGAGCGGGCACGTCTCTCGTTAAGTTGAAATCGTATACGAATATGCCGTTAGTCGACTGCAGATAGTATTTCTGCTCGGACTCGTCATAATATCCGGATGTGTTGGCTATGATCGGCTGCAGACCGTTCGTATCGTCGTAAGATTCGTAATCCGTCAGTCTGTCGCCTTCAAGCGAATCGGTTATGTATAACTGGGTCTGGCTTCCTATAACGTATTTGTATTTCGGTTCTCCGTTATTGTCCGTGAATTTTACTTTTGCAAGTTCAACAATGGAGCCCTTGATATACGGTATGGTTATCTCCTCTGACGCACTGTTTTCGCTTGCCGTGTTCATTCTGAACAGACGGCTGTTAAGCGTATAGTAGATGTAATCGCCGTCAACGAGGAATTTAAGACAGTTACCGGTTATTCCCTTTTCCGTCGGTATCTCCGTCGCGGCTGTAAAATCGTCGTCAACGGTGAAAAGCCCCTGCGTCCTGTCAAAGAGGATCTTTCCGTCCTTGGTTTTGTTTATATACAATACGTTTGAACCTATATTCATAACGGAAAACGACGTGCCGTCAAAACGCATTATACCTCTTGCGTATCCTAATACGAGATAATCGTCAAAGCTGCGCATGGAACGGACGGAGCCCGCCAGGCTGAGGTCCGGATCGTCTACGAGCTTATCTATGTGACTGCTTATATAGTCCGTGTCGTATATCGTTACGTTATCCGTTTTCGGATCGTACTCTATAAGACCTATGTTGTAAACGGCGAAAAATACTTTGTCTCTGAACACTTCAACGTCCTTCGGCGCGTATGAAAACACGTATTTGTCGTCTCCCTGCGCTTTGCCTTCGTTCGTTTTCCTTTCGGCGTATTCGTCGATCGTCTGCATTATTACGTCGTCGGGCAGGATCTTGTTTTCTTTCAGATCGTATCTGTATATCCTCGCGGCGGCGACGATATAAAGTATATCGCCGTATTTTTCCGCGGCGTAAACGTTTCTGTCAAACGCGGGCGGTGCGTTGAGCGAATGCCATATCGGATCGTCATAGAGCAATTCCGACAAAGCGTTTTTCGTAATGATCGAAACGCCTGACGCGCCGATATAGTGCGAGGCTACCCAGAGGTTCCCCTCATAGTCTATCATCAGATCCACGAGCTGGCTCTTGTTGTCAAGATCGCCGGCGAGCGTTATCGTCGGCTCCGCTGTGCTCATGTCTATGCAGTATATACCGTTTTTCTCACAGGCGACGAAAAGGATCTTGTCTTTTTCGGAATACAGCATTTTATTGACCTGATCCGGAACGGTGAGATCGCCCTGCATTTTTTTGCTTTCCGTATCGTATCTGTGGATAATGCCGCTGTCTTCCGCCATAAAAAGAGTGCTGCCGTAGGAATACAGATCAAGTATCCTTGAACTCATGCAGATCTCGCCGCCGTTTTTATCGTAAACGCCGTCGTCCGTCTGGTAGTAATATTCGTCCCTTTGCGTATCAAGCGCGATATCGCGGACGTATTTGCCTTCCGTACCTTGTATTTTATCTGTCGTTTTTGCTTTTATATCGTATATAATTCCGCCGTTATCCTGAGTGGATATATACAAAACGTCGTTCTTTTCGTCAAGGATTATGTCCGTAATGACGCCGGCGTCAGTTACGAGCGGTTCAAAATAACCGTTTTTATGAGCGTAGATAAATTCCGACGTTGCAACGTATAAAACGTTTTCCTTCGTTGCAAGCGCGCGGACGTTTATGACGGAGTATTCCTGATCGCCGTATGTAAAGCTTTTGTACGTTACAAATTCCTTTGAATCGTAGCGCGTAAGTCCGGAATACTGTGCGATCCAGACGTATCCGTCCTCTGTCTGACACAAGGCTTCCGCTCCGGAAACCTCAAGGTCAACGGGGATCTCCGTCTTGTTGCTCATATAGGAAGCCGCGTTCGTTACCGGCGCAAACGCGGGTATCATAGACAGTATGAGCAGACACGCAATGGTAAAAAGCAAACACCGCTTTTTCACATTTACCTCCAATTAATTATTTTTACATAATTATCTATTTTTATATTTTATCACATAATTGTAAACGATTCAAGTATGGATAAAAAAAAGTGAGAAATAATTAGTGCGGATTTCATCGCACAGCGATTTCATCACGAAGTGATTTATCCCGTCCAAAGGACGGATCTAATTGAAAAAACCTCGTCGAAAGACGAGGTTTTTTCTGTATAAAAGCGCGTAAATGATACAAAAGCGAGGTAAAAACGCCCAAATGATACGCCGCACGGTTCTGCAAATCGGCAGCCGCCGCTTATAAACTATTGATTCTGCGAAACGCAGCCTGACACCACGTAAATAAAAAGGAAAACGCTTTATCGAAATCATAATCATCAGGCAACTCTGACAACGCCAGTGCCATGCGATCCTCTTCCGATACCGTTTCTTTCAAATTGCCTTTTGCTTTGATGAATTCTCCGCTTTCAAGGTAATGAAGGTTTTGGATGAGAAAGAATAGTCCTTTGCAGGAGATGCGGAACTTCGCGATATTCTTTTTGCGATCGGCGTGTATATATCGGTGGCATAATTCGTGATACAGGTTTCCGAGGCTGAATTTCACATAGTTGATCTCGTCCTGCCTTTCTGCGTCCGGCAGATATTCGGATAAGCTCCCGTACAGATCTTTTGTCGTATTCTTGAGCTGACATATTTCCAACGGATTCCATCGCGTCATTTCATCCATGCCGCAAATAAAGCCGCAAGACTTTTCATAGTGCCCGATTTTTTCAAGGATCCCCCGGTACGCATCCATATCCGCAACTGACAAACCTTCAAGAATGACCATAACGTCTATATCGCTTTTATCGGTTTCTTCGCCGCGCATATAACTGCCTTGAAGTCCAACATACAGTAATCGATCACTGAAAACACTTTTACACATCATGATCAGCTTTTGCAGATACCCGTCAATATCAAGCATTGTGCTCTGTTTCTCCTTAACGAATTCTAATATGCAGATTTCCTTTTCACGCGTGAAGCACACTTCACAAGGCGCAGCCTTGCTTCACGTTCCGCGTGAGCGGAACACTTAGTTGAAAGAAACCTGATTTGGTAGACAAATCAGGTTTCTTTCATGGCTGCGGCACTAGGATTCGAACCTAGGTGATGACGGAGTCAGAGTCCGTTGCCTTACCGCTTGGCGATGCCGCAATGTTCGATTGCGGGTGCTATTATATCAAAACAAATCCTTTTTGTCAAGAGGTTTTTCAAAAAAAATCAAATGTTTTGCATATTACTTAACAATTTTATGGTATCATCAAATAAAACGTAACAGAGGTCTGTTCAGATGCGTAACTTTATGTGCAGGATTTTATCGGCTGTGACGGCGGCTGTTTGTCTGCCGGCGCTTTTTGCGTGCGGCAAAGCTCCGTCTCAGACGGACACGGAAGCAGACGTTGCAACAATATCCGAGTCTTATTCCGTATCGGACAAAGACACCTCCGCTCTTCCTTTCGTGCAAACCGTGACCGATGCCGCAGCGGAAACCTCGCTTGTTACGGATATACAAACCGAAGCGGAGCCTGAGACCGAAACGGGATTTTTAACGGAGACCGAAACGGAAATTACAGCAGATACCGAAACGGAGACCGATGCGCCCGCCGTATCCGATACCGCGCCGGAATATACGACCGGAACGGAAGCCGCCGTCGCAAGAGAAACAAGCAGTATTTTAGCCGATATAACCGTCACGTACGGCAAATACAAAGATAAGGCAAACGACAGGATACCGGTCTTGTTTGACGAGCTTCGCTTTATAGATGCCGATACTGCGGACAAATGGGAACGTATAATGGATATCTGGAAAAAATATGATAACGACACTGTCGTCAATTACGGCGTCCTTCCCGACGGTCTGTGCGATACGGACGAGCTCTGCATAGTCGTTTTAGGCTTTCAGCTCAATCCGGACGGCACGATGAAGGACGAATTGATAAACCGCCTCAAAACCGCTCTCGCCTGTGCGGAAAAATATCCATGCTCATATATTGTTTGCACCGGCGGCGGGACCGCGTCGAACGATCCGAGCGCAACGGAAGCTTCCGCCATGGCAAAATGGCTTACCGAAAACGGGATCAACAAAGACAGAATAATTACAGAAGAAAGATCGACTTCAACGGCGAAAAACGCGGTATTTACGCTTGAGATCCTGTACGGCGAATATCAGAATATTTCTCAGATAGCTGTTGTATCAAGCGATTATCACGTTTTGAGCGGCGCTCTGACGTTTGAAGCCGAACTGATCCTCAACGCCGACAAATACGGAAATAAAAAATACACGGTCGTGTCAAACGCCGCGTGCGCGGCGCCCGGAAGAACTCTTTCAGAAACGTATACGCCGAGCTCTCTTATAGAGCTTACCGGAGAGATCGAACTTTCAAAAGCTATATATTACGACGAATACGTTATATCGTAATCATAATAAAAAAGCACCGCGGTGCTTTTTTATTATTTTTTCAGCGTCATTTTTGCAAAGTATTCCGGTCTGTGAAAATCGGGTTTTTCGGTTTTTACAGGCGAAAACGAACCGTAGTGAACGTGCTCGCAGTTGTCGCCGCATTTATAGAAATTGCCGTATATCACGCTGTTTTCACGGAAAACGCTTTTGCCGTAAACGGCTTTTATTATTTTCAGATCTACCGATATCTCCGCGACCCATCTGTCTTTTTTCTTTGTTATTTTGACGCTCGGAAACTCGCCCGAGATCTTATCGAGCGGGATCCTGCCGCCTCTGCCCTCTCCGTAAGCCGAGAGTATCGCGCCGTTTGCGTTCACCTCGCAGTTTATGTAACCGCCCTTTTTATACCGGGCGAAAAATTCAAGACAGCTGTCTGTATACACGGGATCCATATTATTGAAATATACGGCTCTCGGAGCTGTTTCATACGTCGTAAGCCTTGCGATGAAGCCCCGACGCGGTACGAACACGAGTTGGGCGTACGTTTTTGGTCTGTATTCCCCGCCCCAGACGTATTGGTCCACCTTCGCTTTTTTTACTTTTCTCCAGTCCGGCTTGTCGGTTATTCTGATCTCGTATCCTCTCACTTCTTCTCCGTCCTTTCAAATTCTATCTTTCCGGACAGGCGGGGCGATACGACGGCGACGTACGTGTTGCCGGAGTTGATCTCAAGCGGAGTCAGTCCGTCCGTTTCAAACAGCTTTATGGGATTCTCTCCGTCGGTTCTCTGCCATCTTATCATAATACTGCTTCCGCCGCTTATATAATAGCCGTTGCCGCTGCCGGTGTTGGAAACGCTCATTTCCCCGGTCTTCAGATCGACGGTATTATAATCCGCTATTATGATTATAAGGTTCGTAAACGAAAGAGGTTTGCCCGTTGCGGCGTCCGTGTGGATACCGCCGTACTGTGATCTCGTGTACTTGTTTGTAAGCGTTGAATACGCGTATTCTACCGTCATATTCGTTGAAAAAGGAATGCTTAAATACGTACAGTAAGCCGCGTTGTTCATTTCCTTTGTCTGCAGATAGTCGAGGATCTTGTACGGAGACGTGAGGTTTGCCGTCTGTACCGACACGCCGTACTGAACGGCTCTTGATTTTAAACCGTTTGAATCGGTCATTATGCTGTTTTCATATCCTCTTGACGAATTCAGAAGCGGATCGCGGTAAAATCCCGGCGACATATCGCCGACTATCGCGTCAAGCGCGGTGATCCCGCGCGCTACCTGTACCTCTTTGCCCTTCGTCGTTGTTCCCGCCTGAACGAAAACTGCGTTGTGGTTTGCTGCAAAATCATAAAAATACGATCTTGAATCTATAACGGGACCGACTTTATCCGTAAGCGACACGTCGGAATAAACCGCTAAAAATCTCGTAAGTCCGCCTTCAACGAGCGCTTCGTACAGAACCGCCGCGTTTGACAGGCCGTACTGCGGAGCGGCTATCCTGTCGTTTTTAACGACTATGGCGACGGGGCGCGAGGTGGAATAATCATAGTCCGTCGGCTCTCCGGTAAGCGGATCCGAATAAGCCGGAAGCACGGGTCTCGATATGGCGATCGTCTCGTCGTCCGTTTCCGTTTCCGTCTCCGTCTGCGAGACAAGCGGGTTTATTATATCGTTTATCCGATCACATGAGCTGACGTTTAATATCACGGCAATGAGTATGACGATAAGTATCGGTTTTCTTTTCATTTCAACGTCCTTTCGGTATTATTATGTAAAATCCGTCCCGCTTTGCTTAGACGACCACGGTGTGGAATAAATAAATCTGTATATATGCGTTACGTTATCCGATATGTGATACTTTAGAGGCGACGGCAAAGCCTTGCCCTGTTTTCCCACTATAACGAGCTTCACCTTCATCTTTTTGGGGTCTATGCTTTTTATATATACCGCGACCTCGTCGCCCGGCTCCACGTCGTCCCTGTATTCGGACAAGCCGGACAGATTTGGCGCAAGCTCCACGAACACGCCGTAAGGCTCTATCCCGCGGACCACGCCGCGTACGGTCTGCCCCGGCATAAACGCCGCGGCGTTTTCCTCCCAGGTGCCTAAAAGTTCTTTTAACGACAGAAACAGTCTAAACGGGCTGTTTTCAATCCTTGAAACTACGCATTTCAAGCTGTCGCCGACTCTCAATCTGTCAGACGCGTGAGATATCCTCGATACCGAGATACAGTCTATAGGCAAAAGAGCCGTAACGCCGCGCCCGACGTCTATAAATGCTCCGAATTTCTCCGTATGAGTGACGCGGCATTTTATAACGTCGCCGGGCAGCAGATACGAAACGTAATCGTCCATGCATTCGCGTTGAGCTTCAGCCCGCGACAACAGCGCCGTATTCTCCGCGCCCTCGCATACAAGTGCTTTTATTTTGAAGCACACGGGCTTGCCGACGCGGGTTATGACCGCTATATCCTTTGCCGGCTCTCCCTGCGGGCTGTAAACCGTTTCCGAATACGGGATGATGCCCGTGAATTCTCCGAGATCCACCTTAAGATCGAGCGATCTGCCGCACGAGGTAACTATCCCCTCGATCGCCGCGCCGGTCTGCTGCGCCAGGCGCAGACCCGCTTCATTTCTTATATATCCCGTATTTTCCGCCGTGCCGTATAAGCACCCTTCCGGCATAAAGCTGTTCTGCATATTCTTTTCCTCCGTATTAAACTGATATATACTATTATCGGTTTTACGGAAATATGCAGTCGCACGCCGTATTTCCATTATACACCATAATTTCGTATTTGTACAGTAATAATTAAAATTTTTTTTGAAAAAGACTTTATTTTTTTCTTATTATGTGTTATAATACGACAAAACGGGCTGTATCGTCCGTATTATTAACGATCTGCGGAGGATAAGCGCTTGATTTTTCACTCGAATGACGTGTCCGAGACTGAGCGTATCGGCGCGGAGCTTGCAAAAGATCTCAAGCCCGGCAGTTTTGCCGCGCTGTACGGCGATCTTGGCGCGGGCAAGACGGCTTTCGTACGCGGCGCCGTATCCGTCCTCTGTAAAGACGCGCCGGTCTGCAGTCCGACGTACTCGATAGTTAACCGTTACGACGGCGAGATCCCCGTTTATCATTTCGATCTTTACAGAATAAATGACGACGACGATCTTTACAGCACGGGATACTACGATATTATTGAGGAAAACGCGATATTTTTCTGCGAATGGTGTGAAAAATGCCCGCAGGCGATACCCGACGGCGCGATAAAAATATTCATTTCCCGTGAGGGTGACGGAAGGAGGATAGAAATTGCTGATACTTTCACTTGACACCTCGTCCGTTTCCGCCTCGTGCGCTCTCGTTGAGGACGGAAAAACCGTCGCCGCCGGATTTTTAAACGCAAAGATAACTCACAGCGCGACGCTTATGCCGATGGTGGAAAATCTGTTTTCCGTATCCGGCAAAAAAATATCGGACGTTACTATGTTTGCCGCGACCTCCGGCCCCGGCTCGTTTACGGGCGTACGGATAGGAGCGTCGATCTTGCTCGGACTTGCGTTCGGTAAAAACGTGCCGTGCGTCGGCGTATCGACCCTGCAGACGACGGCGTATCCTTTTAACAACAGGCTGTTTGAAGGTAAGATAATTTGTCCCGTTATGGACGCGCGGCGCGGTCAGTTTTACAACGCTTTGTTCAAAAACGGCGAGCGTCTGACCTGTGACCGTGCGATAAGCGCGGAAGATCTGTCCGCCGAATTAAAAGCGTATGACTCTAAAGTCATAATTTGCGGTGACGGATATGAGCTTGCGGAAAAACTTATACCGGATATCACGTTTATCCAAGCTCCGGCACAGCTGATTTATCCCACAGCCGCAAATGCGGCGCGTCTTGCTCTTAAGATTTATGAAAACACGTTTGATAAAAACGTGTTTTCGGACCTGAATTTCAAACCCGTTTACCTGCGCCCGTCGCAGGCGGAAAGAAATTATAAAAACAATTAAGGAGAATATAAAAATGGAAAAGAAAATACTTGCGATAGGCTGCGATCACGGCGGCTATGAGCTCAAAGAGGCGATCAAAAGCTACCTTACGGCAAACAATATCGAGTTTATTGACTTTGGTTGCGACGGTGAATCCGTTAACTATCCGGATTACGC
This sequence comes from Clostridiales bacterium UBA1248, assembly GCA_002308615.1. GTDB lineage: Bacteria > Bacillota > Clostridia > Oscillospirales > CAG-272 > UBA1248. Next base: position 32,868 of record DBWC01000098.1, on the reverse strand, counting down.
GGACAAGGTCTGCCGCGCCATACAGAGCGGCAAATGCTACCGCGGAATACTCGTATGCGGAACAGGCATAGGTATGAGTATGGCGGCGAACAAGCACAAGGGCATTCGCGCCGCCTGCTGTTCCGACACGTTTTCCGCAAGGATGACGCGCGCTCATAACGACGCAAACGTTTTATGCTTGGGCGGACGCGTCGTAGGCTTCGGACTTGCCATAGATATGGTGGAGCTTTTCTTAAAAACAGAATTCGAAGGCGGAAGACATCAGGTACGCGTTGATATGCTTACCGCTCTTGAAAAATAAAATACAAGGAGAAATAATATGTATACCAAAAGACCTCCTCTCGGCTGGAACTCCTGGAACACCTTCGGCAACGACATAAGCGAAGAACTGCTCATGCAGACCGCTGATGCCATGATCGAAAAGGGATTGAAAGACGCCGGATACGAGTATGTCGTCATTGACGACTGCTGGTCTCTGCCTGAAAGAGACGCAAACGGCGATATAGTTACCGATCCGCAGAAATTCCCGCACGGTATGAAATACTTAGCCGATTACATCCATTCCAAAGGTCTTAAATTCGGTATGTATTCGTGCGCCGGCGTAAAAACGTGCGCGGGTTATCCGTCAAGCTACCACAACGAATTCCGCGACGCGAAGCTGTTTGCGTCTTTCGACGTGGATTTTCTCAAATATGATTTCTGTAACGTCCCGCAGGGTTCTAACGGCCCCCTGCTCTATCACACGATGGGCATGGCGCTGAAGGAATCCGGACGCGACATTCTTTTCTCCGCGTGCAACTGGGGCTCCGATCACGTTGAGACGTGGATACGTTCCTGCGGCGCCGGTATGTACCGCTCAACAGGCGATATAAACGATAATTTCGCATCTGTGCGTGATATAGCTCTTTCTCAAGTGGATAAGTTGGCTTATTCCGGTATAGGCTGCTATAACGACATAGATATGCTTATCGTAGGAATGTATAACAGAGGCAACGTAAGAAACGGCGGATGCACCGACGTAGACTACAAAACGCACTTTTCCGTCTGGTGTATGTTCGCATCGCCGCTTATGATAGGCTGTGATATAAGAAACATAAACGACGTATCGCTCGAGCTGCTCAAGCACAAGGATCTGCTCCGCATAAATCAGGACGAGGAATGCAGAACGCCTTTCGTCTGCGCGGACAACGGCAATAAAGGTCTTGCTTTCTTCCGCCATCTGTCCGATGACGAATACGCGCTTATGTTCGTAAACTTTGCGGACGGGGAAGCCGAAATAACGCTCGATCTTGACAAGATCGGTCTGTGGCCCGGCTGCGGTCACGGTCTGTGCGTAAAAGACGTTTTCACAAATGAAAAATTCGTCATAGCCGACAAACGCACAGAAAAGCTCGCCGGACACGACAGTAAGGTATTCCTTTGCAGAACGACGGCTTTATAAGATGCACCGGCTGCGGCTCGGTTTTGACGAAAGACGAGTGCGCGCTGCATAAAAAGCTGATAAACCGCGGTGCGACGGAATTTCTCTGCATACGCTGTCTTGCCGCTCATTTCAACGTCAGCGTTGAAAGTCTTTACGGCAAGATAACGCAGTTCAAGCTTACGGGCTGCACGCTGTTTGAGACGGATAAAAAAAGCCGTTATCTCGGCGTAGATTACGGCGACGTCAGAACGGGGATAGCGATCTCAGATGAAACGAATATCCTTGCAAACGCTTTAGGCTGTATAAAAGAAGAATGGGCGCCGAAGCTGGCGGAAAAGATAAAGGAATACGTCGTTTCATACGATATAACCGACGTGGTGCTCGGCGATCCGGTCAATATGAACGGCAGTAGAGGCCCGCGTTCCGAAAAAGCGCACGCGTTTGCGGAAACGCTTAAAGCGGTATGCGGCGTAAACGTCATTTTATACGACGAGAGATTGACGACTGTATCGGCGCATAACTATTTATCGGAGTCAAACGTACGCGGAAAAAAGCGCAAGGAGACGGTTGACAAGCTCGCAGCGGAAATAATCTTACAGGCTTATCTTGATTCAATAAAGCGCAATTAACGAAAAAAACCGGTCAACCGACCGGTTTTTTCATTTTTTTATCTCAGGAATCCGTTTATTATCTGCTCTTCCGCTTCCTGCTCCGTCAAGCCGAGCGTCATGAGCTTTATAAGCTGCTCTCCGGCTATTTTTCCGATTGCGGCTTCGTGCACGAGCGACGCGTCGACGCAGTTTGCTTCAAGTCCCGGAACGGCTAAGATCCTGCCGTTATCCATTATAATGGAATCACATTCCGTGTGACCCGAACATTCCGCGTTGCCAATTATCTTCGCGTCGAATTTCTGATACGAATCGTCCTTTGCGACGGAGCGCGATACGACATCCGCTGATGAGCCTTTTCCATTCAATTCAACCGTATAAACGCTTATCGCCGTTTGTTCTCCGTGCGTCATAAGGCGCTCTCTTACGACGAGCTTTGCGTTTGCGTCAAGCTTTGCGACCGTTTTGCGTTCCGTATCGTCAACGCCTTTTATCTGCACCATCTCCATAGTTACGCTGCTGTTTTCTTCCTGGTAGACTTCCGTTAAGGGATTTAAGATGCGCTTGCCCTTTCCGTCGCCCGAGCCGTAGTGCTTTTCAACGTATTTGATCTTTGCGTTTTTACCGACAAAGAAACGGTGAACTCCGTCGTGCTGCGAATCCTGATTTCCGCAGTTGTCTATCCCGCAGCCGGCGATTATAACGACGTCCGCGTTATCGCCTATATAGAAATCGTTATAAACCACTTCTTTCAGTCCGCTCTCCGTCATGACGACGGGGATGTGGACGCTTTCGTTTCTAGTGCCCGGCTTTATGCGTATTTCAAGCCCGCTTACGTCCTCTTTTGAGGTTATCTCTATATTTGCGGTAGACTGTCTGCCCGCCGACTTGCTGTTTGAGCGGATATTATACGCTCCCTCGGGAACCGTGTGCAGATCTGCTACTTCTGACAGCAGTCTTTTTTGTATTTCGTCAAGCTGTATCATTCCGCCGCACCTCCCTTCATCGCGCCCATTTTGCAGTCGCTTATTGCGGACGAGGTGCCGATCAGACCGGGAAGAATTTCGTCACGGCTTCCCTGCCTGTCAAGCTTTCCGTCTTTTAAAACGATTATTTCATCGGCGATATCAAGGATCCTCTCCTGATGAGAGATTATTATAACAGAGCTGTCCTTTATCTGCTTTCTCATACGGCGGAAGACCTCTATTAGATTTCCGAAGCTCCAGAGGTCTATGCCCGCTTCCGGCTCGTCAAACAGCGAAAGAGACGTAGCGCGCGCTATGACCGTTGCGATCTCAATGCGTTTGAGCTCGCCGCCGGACAGACTTGAATTTACCTCGCGGTCTATATAATCTCTTGCGCAAAGCCCGACTGAAGACAGATATTCGCACGCATCTTTAACGGATATGCGTTTTCCGGCGGCGATCTTCAACAGATCGAACACTGTCAGCCCTTTGAATTTTACCGGCTGCTGAAACGCGAAGCCGATACCGAGCTTTGCCCTCTCGGTTATACCGAGATCCGTTATATCCACGCCGTTATATATGATTTTTCCTGCGGTGGGAATGTAAATACCCGCTATGAGTTTCGCAAGAGATGATTTGCCGCCGCCGTTCGGTCCGGTCACGGCGACTAATTTATTATCGGGAATACTTAAACTTATACCCTTTATTATTTCCTTCTCGGTTCCGTCAATATCAACGGAAAAAGAGACGTTTTTTAGCTCCAGCATAATTTGCCTTTCTGTTTTAATCTACCGGGAATATGCTTCCGCCTATGAATTCGCGTATCAGACTGTTTCTCGGTACGTCCTCACACGACAGCCCGAGAAAATACTCAAGGAATTTGAGCAGGCGCTTTGCCTCCGGATATTCCGGCGAATCGTGCGGTATTGCGAACAAAAGCGGCTCGGCGAACGTTTTAAGCACGGCAAGCTCGTATACAGACGCGGAATTGAACATTACGTCCGCGTCCTCCTGGTACGGGAAAATGTGTTTCTTTTCACCCTGACGGACGGACTGCCATCTTGCTATCGTTTCACTTGCCGTAAATCCGCGTGTTCTCGCATCGCGCACCATACGCCGTATCTCTCTGTTATCGGTCGTCGGTATCCTGTTGTGCTCGTCTATGTTAAGAGCCGTGACGGCGCTTATATAGATTTTGAATTTATCTTCTTTTGATATCGCGTAAGACAGCTTATCGTTAAGACCGTGTATGCCTTCTATAATAAGCACTTCGTTTTTGCCGATATTAAGATAATTGCCTAAATACTCGGGGATTCCTTTTTTGAAATTAAACGTCGGTATTTCGACCTTTTCGCCTTTCAACAGCGACGTCATCTGCCTGTTGAACAGCTCAACGTCAAGCGCTTCAAGACATTCAAAATCGTATTCTCCGTTTTCGTCTTTCGGTGTAAGCGATCTCTCAAGGTAATAGTTATCGCAGGCGACAGGATGAGCTTTAAGACCGACGTTGCTGAGCTGTATTGAAAGGCGGTGGGAAAACGAGGTCTTGCCGGACGAAGACGGTCCCGCGATCATTATGATCCTTCTTCCCTCGTCTTTAATCTGTTTTGCGATCATTCCGATCATGTGCTCCTGATACGCTTCTGTCGAAAGGATGATATCCTTACCCTCGCCCCTCGTTATCGCGTCGTTCAACGCGGCGACGGTAGGCACGCCGATATTCTCGCACCATACGGTCGTATCATACATCGTTTTGAAAAGCTTTTCCGGTATCTTGTCTGAGCCCGGCTGTGTCGGACGGTTGTGATACGGGAGTATGAGGAATATGCCGTTATGCGATACTTTTATATCAAATATATCAACGTACGACGTTGACGGCGGCATATAGCCGTAAAAGTAATCCACGTAATTGCCGAGGCGGTACGTATTCGTCGTAGACGTGCGGCGGTAATGGAACAGCCGCTGTTTATCCGCCATACCGTGGCGGCGGAATATCTCAACAGCTTCATCCGTAGGTATCTTGGTCTTGATGAATTTTTCGTCGTTATCCGAATAGCGCCGCATCGTATTTTTTATTTCATCAAGCTTTTCTTTTGTTATTGCCTCCGCGCCGGATCCGTCCTTGAAGACTATGCTGAAATAAAGCGATTCGCCCACGGCGTATTCTATTTTGAGCGTGCGTATGGATTTGCCGAAAACGTGCGTCATGGCGCGCAAAAACATCATCGTTGCGCCGCGCTCGTACGTTTTATGTCCGTCGCGGTCTCTTGTCGTGATGAACGTCAGCTCCTGATCCGGCGTACCTACGCGTAAAAGCTCCGCCTGATCCGGTATTTCTTTATTCAATTCAACGATCTTCTGTCCTAATTTTGCAAGGATTATCGGCGCGTCGTATTCATTCTGCACTCTTTTGGCAACGGAAAGATACGTTTCGCCCGTTTCCGCCGTGAGCGGTGCGTTTTTGTAGATAATCATCAAATATACCTCATTTACCCTAGATAAGACGCGCCTTTCTGTGTTTAAGATCATCCTTGCGCGCATACACACTCTGATCGGCGCGCTGGAAGATACGCTTGCAGCTGTTGTCTTTGCCGCGGATATATTCAGCTATACCCAGGGAAACGACGTCACTGTCGTTTTTCATATTGCGTTCTATTCTTTCGTTAAAATCGTTTTTCAGTTTATTTCTGTTCTCGTAATCTTCACCCTCGAGTATGGCGACGAATTCGTCGCCTCCGAGCCTGTATACGGGGACGATTTTATACAAATGCTATTATATTATAGCATAATATTTAATAAAAGTCAATAATAGAAATACACCAAATTATACGGGAAGAACAGGGATCATTCTTGTTTTTTTGCAAGGCAAGTGCAAATTTTGGGCGGGAGGGGAGACTCTTTTTCTACTTTGAATATTTTTATCTAAAGACACGAAAGACAGGGATTCTTCTTGGATTTTGCAAGTCATAAGTGCTGATGGGTTACTGTGTGACTTGCAAAACCGCTTGCGGTGCCCGAAAAAATCTTCGCGTC
>DBWC01000098.1:26591-26729 GCA_002308615.1 Clostridiales bacterium UBA1248 | reverse complement strand
TAACGCTGCTTCGAATCCCTGTTATGTTATGAACACGAAAGACAGGGATTCTTCTTGGATTTTGCAAAGCATGAGTGCAAATTTCATTCCGCGTGCTTTGCAAAATCCTTCGGTCACCGCTAAAAACGCTCCACCGGA
>DBWC01000098.1:0-26564 GCA_002308615.1 Clostridiales bacterium UBA1248 | reverse complement strand
TTAACGCTGCTTCGAATCCCTGTTATATACTTAACGCCATAATGAAAGGGACGTAATTACGTCCCTTTCATTATGGCGGAAAGACAGGGATTCGAACCCTGGAAGCGGTATTAGCGCTTACACGATTTCCAGTCGTGCGCCTTAGACCAACTCAGCCATCTTTCCATAGCCGTTTGCCCATGCTTTTATTCACATGCGTGCGTAGTATACCACATTTTTTATAAAAAATCAAGTCTTTTTCCGAAAAAAGCGAAAAAATTTAAAAAATTGCTTTTTCGTATTGCAATTTCCGATTTTTATGGTAAAATGAAATAAAAAGATAAACGGAGGTTATTATGAAAGTTACCGTCTGGAATGAAAACGTACACGAGAAGCTCGATCCCAATATAATGAAAATATATCCCGGAGGATTACACGGATTTATCGCGGATTTTCTGCGCTCCGATGATATTGAAGTCCGCACGGCTACGCTCGATATGCCGGAATGCGGTCTTACCGACGAAGTCTTATCCGATACGGACGTTCTTATATGGTGGGGACACGTAAATCACGGGGACGTGCCCGACGAGATAGTCGACAGAGTGCAGAGATATATTTTATCCGGCATGGGACTTATAGTTTTACACTCCGGTCATCATTCAAAGATATTCCGCAGGATGATGGGAACGACGTGCAACCTCAAATGGCGCGACGGCGCAAAAGAGCGCGTATGGACAATAAAGCCGAATCATCCTATTGCCGCGGGCATTCCCGAGACGTTCGTTATAGATGAAGAAGAAATGTACGGCGAGCCGTTTGACGTAGCAGAGCCGGACGAGGTCGTTTTCATGGGCTGGTTCAACGGCGGCGAGGTATTCCGCTCCGGCTGTACGTGGGTACGCGGAAACGGAAAAGTATTCTATTTTCAGCCCGGTCACGAAACGAACAGAGCGTTTCATAACGAATACGTTCAGAGGATAATCAAAAACGCGGTCAGATGGGCCTGTCCTGTAAATAAGAACATACCTCTGATCTGTCCGCATTTTGAAGCGCTTGAAAAATAATTATACTATCTGGAAAATATAAAATTTCAGATAATCCGTTTCCGGCACGTTCCAGAGTATAGGATGGTCGGGCGACTGCTGACGCGCTTCTATCTGCCGTAAAGATACTCCGGCGTCCTCCGCGGCTGCGTGGATCATTTGGCAAAACAACGAATCGCGCATAAAGTGAGAGCATGAACACGTCGCAAGGTAACCGCCGCGAGGCAAAAGCCGCATTGCTTTGAGATTTATCTCCTTATACCCTCTCATTGCGTCCTTAATCGTATCTCTTGACTTTGTGAACGCCGGCGGGTCGAGTATTATAAAATCAAAACGTCTGTCGTTTTCGTTATACATTTTTGTTAAGAGATCGAAAACGTCTGCGCATACAAAATCGATTTTATCTTCTAAGCCGTTCAGGGCAGCGTTATCCGACGCGTCCGCGACGGCTTTTTCCGATATATCGACAGCCGTGACGTGCTCCGCTCCGCCATTTGCGGCGTTCAACGCAAACGCGCCGGTATGCGTAAAGCAGTCAAGCACTTTTTTGCCAAATGCGATCCTTCCGACGGCGGCTCTGTTGTACTTCTGATCCAAGAAAAATCCGGTCTTCTGTCCGTTTATGTAATCGACGTTATACAAAATGCCGTTTTCTTTTATGGTAACGAAGCCGTCGCCCGATCCGTAATAGAAGCCGCGGTGCTTTTCCATACCTTCAAGCGTTCTTATATCGGAATCGCTGCGCTCGTACAGCGCTGTTATCTCCGGCAGAGCCGACAGAAGCGCGTCGTAAATAACGTTTTTTCTCTGCTCTATACCGAGGCATAAAACCTCCGTTACAAGCACGTTTTCAAATCTGTCAACTGTAAGTCCGGGAAACGTGTCCGCTTCTCCGAATATAAGACGGCAGCATTTGAAATCGTCGCCTGCCATTACGGTTTTTCTGTAATCGAGCGCGTATTTTACGCGGCGTACCCAGAAGTCACGGTCAAATTTATCGTTTGCGTTGCGGCTTATCAGCCTTATTCTTATTTTCGAGTTGTCGTTGATAAAGCCGGAGCCTATATACTTTCCCTTTTTGCTGTAAACGTCGACTATATCGCCGTTTTTATATCCGTTATCAACGGATATTATTTCATCCGCGTATATCCACGGGTGCCCCGAGCGCGCGGTCTTCTCCGCTTTTTCCGTTATTTTTGCGGCTGCAAATTCTCTCATTTTATCTTAATATCAATTCCGTTGCACGTTACGCCGTCTTCAACGCGGATAACGATATATTTTACGCCGTCTATGACTTTTACTTCAACGAGGTCCGGTCTGTCCGGATCTATTTTTATTACCACGCTGTCGTTTTTGAATTCTATTTTTTTAAGATCCATCAGATTGCCGGGCGTAAGCTCGGTGCCTTTGCCGAAGCTTTCGTCGTATTCTTGCGAAAACGCGGTTATGTGGTCCTCCGTTATATCGCATCCGCGGAGCAGATCGCATATATCCGTTTTCGTTATGACCGGCGGCTCGTCGGCGAATTTGTCCTTTTTATACGTTTCTATTACGTCGCTTATGTGGTCGCGCACGGTCTGTACGAGCTCAAAACTGCACTGATCAGCCACGGCTCCGCGCAAAACGTCTCCGAACGTCTCTTTCTGCTCTTTTGCAGGCATCGGAAGCTCCGAGGCGAATACCGCGTCCGTAAACGCGTTTTTGCCGGAGGCGTTTTTAGTATAATACAGACTGCCGTAAATGTTGGAACATCTGTTATCGAATCTCGGGTACATAAAGCCGAAATCGGGCGGGCAGACCGTGTGCTCTTTTGCTTTTGTGCGGAACTGTTTGCTGTCAAATTCATAGCATAACCCGCTGTCTTTTTCTTTAACCGGACATACGGCGCATAAAACGTAGCGGAAAACTTCCGTTGATTCTTCGTTTTTGCCCGGGATATCGTAGTTTTCATGCATCAATAGCATTACGCATTTTTCGTCGCCGGGGATAGACGGGACGATCTTTTCATAAAACTCGTGCAAGTACGCGTTATCTCCCGATATACCGTCGCGCAGACCGTATAACAGCTTCTGCTCAGCGCCGTCCGTCATCTGCTTTGTGGTAAAGTCCACGTTTATTAAATTTTTGCCGATACCGCCGGATAATACTTTTTTAAAAAGAGTGAAATATCTTTCACACTCGTCTTCCGGAAAAGTCGATAAAGGAAGCTCAAACTCCGATATTATTTCTCTTTTTTCACTTATGTAACAGCCCCTTATGCTGTCTGCGCCGCTTTCCGCTGCAGTTAAACGGCGTCTTATTTCACTTACTTCTTTTTTGTTCATTGGATTTCCTTTTATATTTCTATTTGTGATCTTAAATATTCGTCATATTTTGCGTTTAAATTTCTCATCGTTTCTTTATCGGCAATACAGAATACGTCGACCATTATACCGACCGTCGCGCTTTTTTTGTCGATATCCGATACGACGGCTATACATTCAAATCCGCTGTCAAGATAATACGCGGTCTCCTCGTTTTCACGCTTTTCGAGATATCCGATCTTGTTACCGTATCTGTCGTGTACGGCGACGGCGAATTCGTCGTATTTGTTGTCATACTCTCGCTTTAAAACAAGCTCATCCGTTTTCTCGGTATTATCGCGTATGAATCTGCGCTTTCCGGTCTGATATATGCCCATAACGCGCAATTTGCCGACGAAGCATCTGTCGTTTACCGAAAACAAATCAGGTGAGCTCATTTACTTAACACCTTTTTAAGATACTGACCGGTAAACGACGCATCGATTTCCGCGACTTGCTCCGGCGTGCCGGTGGCTATGACGGTACCGCCGTTGTCGCCGCCCTCGGGACCTAAATCTATGATATAGTCCGCGTTTTTGATAAGGTCGAGATTGTGTTCGATAACTATCACGGTATTGCCTGAATCCGTCAGCCTTTGCAGTATGGTTATCAGCTTTTTGACGTCGTCCGCGTGAAGTCCCGTCGTCGGCTCGTCAAGGATATAAACGGTCTTGCCTGTCGGACGGCGTGAAAGCTCCGTCGCAAGCTTTACTCTCTGCGCTTCGCCGCCTGACAACGTCGTTGACGACTGACCTATCTTTATATATCCGAGACCTACCTCGTTAAGCGTTTTAAGCTTTGACGCGATCTTGGGCACAGCCGAGAAGAAATCTACGCCTTCCTCAACGGTCATTTCAAGCACGTCGTATATGGATTTATCCTTGTATTTTACTTCAAGCGTGTCGGCGTTGTAGCGTTTGCCGCGGCAGACGTCGCATTTGACGTAAACGTCCGGCAGAAAGTGCATTTCTATCTTCTTCACGCCGTCGCCCTCGCACGCCTCACAGCGCCCGCCCTTGACGTTGAACGAGAATCTGCCCGCGCCGTAGCCGCGTATCTTCGCCTCTTTAGTCATTGCGAACAGATTTCTTATCTCCGTGAAAAGTCCGGTATAGGTCGCGGGGTTGGAGCGCGGCGTTCTGCCTATGGGGCTTTGGTCTATGACTATGACCTTGTCAAGCTGATCCATTCCTTCTATTTCGTCGTGAGCGCCGGGGATCGCGTACGCGCCGTTCAGCTCGCGCAGCAAGGCGTTTGCGAGTATACTGTTTACAAGCGACGATTTTCCGGAGCCGGAGACGCCCGTCACACAGATAAAACAGCCGAGCGGAAAATCAACGTTTATATTTTTTAAATTATGTTCTTTAGCGCCTATAACGCGCAGGAAACCGCCGTTGCCCTGCCTTCTTTTATCCGGAGTTGGTATCGTCTTTTTATGTGAAAGATACTGACCGGTGAGAGAATTTTCGTTTTTCATTATCTCTGCGGGCGTGCCGGCGGCGACTATTTGCCCGCCGTGTACGCCGGCGCCGGGGCCGACGTCTATGATATAATCGGATTCAAGCATAGTCTCCTCGTCATGCTCGACGACTATAAGGCTGTTGCCGAGGTCGCGCAGTTTTTTAAGCGTCGCTATAAGTTTGCCGTTGTCGCGGCTGTGAAGACCTATGCTCGGCTCGTCAAGGATATACAGCACGCCCATGAGTGACGAGCCTATCTGCGTTGCAAGCCTTATCCTCTGCGCTTCGCCGCCGGATAACGATCCGGCTTTGCGTGAAAGCGTAAGATATTCAAGGCCGACGGATTTTAAAAATCCGAGACGCGATTTAATCTCTTTTACTATCTCGCGTGCGATCTGCCATTCCGTTTCATCAAACTCTATGCCATTGAAAAAGTCAAGGCAGTCGGAGACGGACATGGAGCATATCTCGTGTATGTTTTTTCCGCCGACTGTGACGCTTAAAATCTCGGGCTTGAGGCGCATACCGTGGCATGCCTCGCACGGTATTTCTTCCGTGAACTGTTCGTAATAGTCGGGATAGCTGTTTCTTCTGCCCTCGATAGTGGGGATGACGCCGGGAAACGGGACTGTCTGATGATGTATGACCTTGTCAAAATACCTGTCTATCCTGTAAAGCTGCGAGCCGGTGCCGTACATAAGCGCGTGATACGCTTCTTTTGAGTAGTCTTTTATCGGCGTGTCGAGGTCTACGCCGAACTGCTTCATAGCCGCCTCATACAAAGGACCGGACCACGTCTCGTCGTCAAGCGATTTGAAGCCGTTTACGGCGATGGCGCCCTCTCTTAAAGACAGTTTTCTGTTCGGTATTATCTTATCCGGTGAGATCGTAAGGCTCATACCGAGGCCGCCGCACTTTTCGCACGCGCCGTACGGGGCGTTGAATGAAAACATACGCGGCTGAAGCTCACCGAAGCTGATGCCGTGCTCCTCGCACGCGTAGTTCTGCGAAAACGTCATAACGCGCTCGTCGCCGCCTACCACTCTTATGAGCAGATTGCCTTCCGCTAATTTGAGTGCGCTTTCAACGGAATCAGCAAGGCGCGGTCTGATACCGTCTTTCATAATAAGACGGTCGACTATTACTTCTATATTGTGCTTTATATTCTTGTCAAGATCTATGTCGTCGTTTATGTCGTACATATTGCCGTCAACGCGGACGCGGGTGTAGCCGGCTTTGTTGCCGTCTTCAAACACTTTTTTGTGCATACCCTTTTTGCCGCGGACGACCGGCGCGCAGACTTCAAAACGCATGCCCGTCTCAAGCTCCAGTATTTTTGAAATTATAGTATCGGTCGTCTGCATACGTATCTCTTTGCCGCAGACGGGACAGTGCGGTATGCCGATGCGCGCAAATATAAGACGGAGATAATCGTATATCTCCGTTACCGTTCCCACGGTCGAACGCGGGTTTTTGGACGTCGTTTTCTGGTCTATTGAAATAGACGGAGAAAGCCCCTCGATAAAATCGATATCCGGCTTGTCCATCTGACCTAAAAACATTCGCGCGTAAGCCGAAAGCGACTCGACGAAGCGTCTGTGACCTTCCGCGTACAGCGTGTCGAACGCCAAAGACGATTTGCCCGAGCCTGAGACGCCCGTGAATACAACGAGCTTGTCTCTCGGTATCTTGACCTCTATATTCTTTAAATTGTTTACTCTTACACCTTTGGCGTGTATAAACTTTTCACCCATATTAAAGCTTGATCCTGTTTTCCGTTTTTAACATTATATAATCGTCGGAATATTCTTTTCCGGCTTCGTCTTTGTATATGATAAGCGGACGGCAGACCTCCATACCGCTTTTCGCGCCCTTTTTTGCCGATACCAGAACGAGTGAGGGCTTGTGATTTATTGTCGGATATACCGTTATCATTTTTTTNNNNCCCGCCGATAAAGCGGACAAAAGCTCGGACAGTCTCCCGGGAGTGTAACAAAAATATGCAATACCGCCGTCCTTTAAGATCCTGCCCGCGCAGGCGGCAAAATCAGTAACCGTCGCCGTGCTTTCGTGGCGGCAAAGTCTGTTTTGCTCCGATAAATTCGTTTTGCCGTCGCCGGCTTTGAAATACGGCGGATTTGATACCACCGCGTCAAATTTCTTATCCGTTTTATAGTCAAGCACGTCGGCGCAGACGACAGTCATCTTATCCGACAGCCCGTTATTTTTTGCGTTGTTTTCCGCTATATCACATATCTGTTTCTGACGGTCGACACATACGGACGATCTTATTTTATTATCAAGCAAAAGCATGGCGGAAATTATACCGCTGCCAGCGCCTAATTCGCATATATCCTGTTTTGCGTTTCTGCTTACAAACGCGGACAAAAGGCACGAGTCAGTAGTAAGAAGCAGTCCGCGTCCGTCCTGTGCTATACTTACGTTATCGGAGATGTTTTCGGTTCTTATGTTGTTCATTTGACCGTGTTTACCGGCAGACCGTTCTGGTACGCTTTCAAGTTTGACGCGACGAGCTTTATAAGCCTTACTCTCGCCTCGTACGAAGCCCAGGCGATATGAGGCGAAAGCGTTAGGTTTTCCGCGCCTATGAGCGGATCGTTTTCCCTCATCGGCTCGACCGTCAGAACATCGCACGCGGCGCCCGATATAATATGCTTGTCAAGCGCGTCTCTTAACGCGCGTTCGTCCGCTACCGCGCCTCTCGCGGTGTTTATTACGTACGCCGTCGGTTTCATCGTTTTGAGTCTCTTTTCGTTTATGAGCCCCTTTGTCTGCTCCGTCAAAGGACAGTGGACGGTCAAATAGTCCGCCTGCTCAAACGCCTCGTCAACGGTTAACAGCGGATACGGGCAGTTTTCCGGCTTTGTTCTTGTTGCTATGCGTATTTTCATACCGAACGCGTCGCCCAGCTTTGCGACCTGTTTGCCTATCGCGCCGTAACCGATTATGCAGAGCGTTTTGCCTTTCAGCTCGTTTATCGGGTACGGGAAATACGAGAACGCGCGGGATTTTATCCATTCGCCGTTATGCGTAGACTCGTTATATTTGTCAAGCGACGTCGTATGGTTCAGTATATACGCGAAAACGAGCTGTGCGACGGATTCCGTGGAATAGTCGGGAGCGTTGCAGACGGTTATATTGCGCTCGCTTGCCGATTTTATATCTATGTTATTATAACCCGTTGCAAACAGACCTATGTATTTTAGTTCCGGGCATTTTTCCATTATTTCCTTATCTATGACCGCCTTGTTGCACAGTATGACGTTTGCGTCGGAGCAGTGTTTTATTATTTCGTCTTTTGATAAAATATCGTAGTATTCCGTTTTGCCGAGAGCGTCAAGCGGTGAAAAATCGATATCTCCGACGGTCAGCGTGCATTTATCAAGCACGACTATTTTTGTGTTTTCTCTTTCTTTTGTAATATCTTCAAGTTCTTTCTGCTTGCCGGTCCCGTTCTTTTTAAACAGCAAAAGAGCGTAAACTATCAATGAGCCGAACGATAAAAGCATAAATACGACGCTCGCCTTGAAGAGCGTGCCGTCATACAAAAACTTGCTCTCGTTTGCTCTCATATCCTTATATATCAGAACAAGCAGACCGAGAGAAACAATCTGTGAAAGCATTGCGACGGAGGAGCCCTTCATTCCGGGGTTGACGACCGCCGCCCAGATCGAAATTACGGCTATGAGCATAAAGAGCATAAGGAAATACGTGATAAGATACGTTTTCCAGTCCGGCTCTCCGACTTTATCTATTATGATCTGTTCGTCTTCAGTCAGATCTTTGTTATCCGGAAGCAGCTTTGACATGGATTTTATGTTAAGGTACCAGTAAACACACGCGGACAGCGTAAGACATACAGCGGATATCAGCGCTATTATAACTACGATCCTTTTGCTTTTCATATCATATCTCCTTTTATCCGTTCGTTTAAAAATCCGTCAAGCAGCGCTCTCATAGTCGGGGCTGCGTTAAGGCTTTTGCAGATCATTTCATATTCATCAAGCGCGGCTCTGCGCAGCTTTAAAGGTATATACGTTTTTTCCGCTCTGATCATAAGATTTTTAGGCGTGTCCTCCGGGTCTATGAATTCAAGAGTGGTAACCTTGTATCCGCAGGCGTACAGCAGTCTGCACCGCAGCGCGTCCGTTATGACGACGGAAAGCTTTTGTTTGAGTACCGGCTCGCGCAGTATGTAGTTCAGCTCCGGGCTTTTTATCTGAGAAGCAAGCTCGTGCTGACAGCACGGGGATGATAAAATAACTTTTGCGCCGCGCTTTACGGCTTCCGACAGCACCATATCCGTTGCGATATCGCAGGCGTGAAGCGAGAGCACAAGCTCCGCGGGCTTATCCGGCAGACATTTGAAAATGTCCCCGCAGATAAAACGCATACCGTCAAAGCCGAGCTGTCGCGCGTACTCCGCGCATTCTTTTATAACGTCTTCTTTTCTGTCAACGCAGTATATCGTTATATCCTTGTTTAAAACGCGGCGGAAATAGTAATATACGGCAAAGGAAAGGTAGCTTTTGCCGCAGCAGAGGTCCCATACGGTCATACCGTTATCGGGAAGCGAGCTTACCGTGTCCGACACTATTTCAAGAAATCTGTTTATCTGACGGAATTTGCTCTGTTTTTTATCGTAGACTCTGCCGTTTTTGTCCTGAACGCCGAGCATAACGAGGAAATCGTACTTTTTGTGCGGATCAAGAATATAGTTTTTTTCCTGTTTTTCCGTCTCCGGCATTTGTTTTCCCTGACCGAAGCTTATATGTAACGCGCCTTTTTTCGATCTCAGAACGGTTGCCGTAAAGTCTTGGCAGAATACGTCCGTCTGTTTATATCCGGCGGATATTTCAGACAGATACACGGCGAATTTATCCGGATCACAAAACGAATGCAGCGCCTTGCCGTCCGGCATAAAACGCTCTTCGGCAATAACGTATCCGTTTTTGCGCTTTGACGGTGTAAAAACGGATTTTTTTACCGTTTTGTCAAAATTGCCGGAGCATACGGCGCGAATGAACGTGCCGTCGGCTATCGCATTGTCGAGCTTTTGTACGAGTTTTTGCATCATTATACCCAAATAATATATTCATTGGGGCTGCCACAAACGCGGCAGCCCCACGATTTATCTTGTCTGCCTGTCAAATGCAGCCGTTTCATCATCGGTATCACGTTCCGTTATACCGTGCCACGACCTGAACAAAACAGATATACACCAGATACCGGCAAGCGCTACGACAGTATAAATTATCCTTGCGCCGATCGAATCCTGTCCGCCGAATATCCATGCGACAACGTCAAAACCGAACACACCGATACCTCCCCAGTTGAGAGCACCGATTATTGCCAGCGTCAACGCGGTTTTATCTACAACTACCATACCGATCATCCTTTCCGGCGGGGCTGTACGCACCCGTCCGGTATGATATTATGGCGGTTTTGAAAGATTTTATTCCGACGTCTGCGACGTTGTTCCGGAAGAGTCGCTCTGTGACGGAGTAAATCCGCTGTCTATCGGGGAAGGAGGCGCGATATACGATTTTACGGTGACAGATCCCATGCCTGCGGATGCGTGTATGAAGCTTGTAAGCTGCGCGTCGTTTGCGATATAGTTGCCGGATTTTACAAGGTTTTCAAGCGTGATCGTGGAATCAGGAGCTTTGAGCACGAAGTTATAACCGGAAAGATCGCTCATACTCTCTATAAACACGCTGCCCTTCTTTGCGTCCGCTGTTATTTCCTTTGCCGACAAAACGCCGTTTATATTGCCCTCGTCCACGGTTACGTTTACGGATTTGGCGGTCACGCTGTAAAGACCGGCGGAGCCTTTTTCTATCGTCGCCCTGACCTCGGACGCCGTCACGATGTCAGACGCGGTGAGTTTGCCTTTGGTTATCGCAACGATGTAATCCGTGTTGTTCTCGTAGCCTGCTATGTTCACGTCGCCGCCGTCGACTTTGATATCGATTATCTTGATATCGAACTTGTCGGAAATATAAACGTCAAGCGCTTTTCTTCCGGTCGTTATCTTTCTGTCGCGCAGATAATATCTGAAGCCTTTGAATCGGATCTTTCCGTTTTCTATAATATCCGTTATATCGAATATATTGACCGTGTCTTCAATGACGAGCGCTCTGTTGTCCACCTCGCAGATATAGCCGGCGGACGAGAAGTTCTTCATTACGACTTTGTTTTTGTCGGATCCGCAGATCACGTTGACGTCGCAGTCGCTGACCTCTATCTGGATCTTGCCTATGACGTCGTTTGAGAAATCATATTCCGCCTCGGACTGACCGTTTACGACCTTCGTATCGAAAAGATCTATTCCCTGTCTCTTGGACTGAAGGGAGGCTACGGAACACATAAGCATACCGACGATAACCATAATTACCGCGATAATAAGAAATATCAATGATACGGGTTTCATAGTTTACTGCACGCTCCTTTCACAAAACTGAGCAGCTTTGTAAGCTGTCTGAAAAGGAACTTATAGAGCACGAACATTTTTTTGAAAAGGAACGGCGCGAGCCTTACGATAAAGTTGTAAAGCAAAATCGATACGCCGAGCGTTATTCCGCCGGCGACCACGCCGAGTCCGATCTCGTAAATGCCTATCGGCGCCGCGGCTCCCTGAACGATCTGGATAACGCCGAAAATGACAGCCATCAAGGACAGCGCCGTTCCGACCGCCGCAATAATTACGAGCGCCACGGAAAAGGCTATTACAAGCGCTATTATCGCCGCGTAAAGCGCTAAAAAGATGACCGTTATCGCCACGACGAGCGCTATCAGTATCGGTATAAGGAATATAAGACCTATGATATATACCGTTTTTGCGCGCTGCGACATATTTTTAACGCTGATTTTTTTCTTTTTTGCGGGAGTTTTTCCGTTTTGTGATTTTTTAACGGGCTGCTGAGGTTTCTTTTCAGCTTTGTTTTTGACCGGCGGTTCTACCTTCACGTCCTCATCGTCGTTGAAATATTCGTCGGCTTTTGAGGTGGACGGTTCATCCGCTTCGTCTATTTTTGCCACGGCGCTGCTGATACGTTCCTCGTCGTCTTCATTTTCGGGTACTGCAATATCGTCAGCGGATAATTCCGGGGCAGCCGTTTCGTCCGCGTCGCCTTCCGGACGTTCCTCGCCGTCTGAAAACATATCTTCATCTATATCGATCACTTCGGCATCGCTTATTCCGGCGTTTTTCTTTGCCGTCTCGTACTTTTCGAGAACGGATTCCGTGATACCGTCAACGCCTCCCATTTCCTCGATCTTCCGGTCGAGCTCATCCTCGGGTACGTCGGCAAATTCATCAAGCAGCGCTTCCCTGCTTGCCGCTATACTATCATCGTCCATACCGGCGCTTTTTAGCTTTGCGGCGATCTCGTCAAATCTATTATCCAACGTATCTTTGCCTCCTTTACAAACATGATACAACTTTATTTGCGTAAAATATTGCAAAAAGATAAAACTTGTGGTACAATATGTAAAGACGCACAATTTCAGTCTTTTGCAGTATTATAACACACAAATATAAAAAAAAACAGTATTAAAATATTATTTAAAAAAAGATTTTAAATCTGTTCATATGAGAATAAGGAAAACAATATTATGAGAATGAGAAGAAAGAAAAACGGCGCGGAAAGGCTTGCCGCGTGCAAGGAGCTTATACTGCCGGACGGTACCGTCGATCCTTTTGCTGTCTTCGGCAACGACCGCCCCGTCCGCCTTGAAATAGGCTGTGGGAAAGGCGATTTTATCTGCGGGACGGCAAAGGCGGAGCCGGATATAAACTTTATTGCGATAGAACGTATTTCTGATGTTCTTATGCTCGCCGCCGAAAAGGTAAAAGCGCAGGAAATATCCAACGTAAGACTTGCGGTAATGAACGCGGCAAATCTGGAACAGAGGCTGACCCCCGGCAGTATAAGCCGTATTTACCTTAATTTTTCGGATCCGTGGCCGAAAAAAGGCTACGCGAAGCGCAGACTTACGTACAGAGCGTTTCTGAATATTTATAGATCCGTACTTACAAAGGACGGAAGCATATTCTTAAAAACGGACGACGTTAATCTCTTTGATTTTTCGATAGAAGAGCTGAAAGAGTCCGGCTTTGAGATAACCGTTCTTACGCGCGATCTGCACGCAAGCGAGTACGCGGATAACAACATTATGACTGAATACGAACGCAATTTCGCGGCGGAGGGCAAAAAAATAAATATGCTCCGCGCATACCTGAAGGGAGATAAAAATGAGTAAAATAACGTGGAAAGGCTCTGCTTTGCTTTCACCTCTGCCTGTCGTCGCCGTATCTTGCGGCGAAGGCGATGAAGCCAATATAATAACGGTTGCGTGGACCGGCATAATGTGCTCTCAACCGCCTAAAACGTACGTTTCGATTCGTCCGGAAAGACATTCGCACGGGATAATCTCAAAGACAAAAGAGCTTTGCATTAACCTTGTCCCGTCATCCATGATAAAAAAAGTCGACTGGTGCGGCGTGCGCTCCGGACGCGACGTTGATAAATTTGCAAAAATGTCTTTTACAAAAGAACCGTGCACGGAAATAGGCTGTCCGCAGATAGCCGAAAGTCCGCTGACGCTTGAATGTAAAGTTACGGACGTACTTCATTTAGGCAGCCACGACGCGTTTATATGCGATATCGTCGCCGTCAACGCGGATGAAACCATAATCGACGAAAAAGGCAAGCTGCATTTGGAAAAAGCGGGGCTTGCCGCGTACAGCCACGGCGAATATTTCGCCTTAGGCAAGCGCATAGGCAAATTCGGATTCTCTCACAACAAACGCGGCAGGAAATAGATCCTGCCGTTGTTTATTATTTTTCGGGAATTTCAACATAGACCGATTCCCACCAGGCTTGACAAGACAGTGCCGTCGTCGTTTCCGATGATACTTTGGCTTTGTATCCGTCTAACATCATTTCCATCTCGATTTTTATCAGCGTTGAGTTTAATCTCAAATATCCCTGATTGTCGATCACAATATCCAACTCCATGCTTTTTTCACCGATTTTGATGTCAGTCGCACCCATTAGTGTATAGGTAGATATGAGCGCCTCCTCTACTTCGGCGATCGACTTTTTCTTCCTGTATTCAGACGGTACCGCTTTAATTTCAATACTTTCGTTATAGTCCGTTTTTTTCGTATGAGTGAAATAATCCGCAGAAAGCTCATCCCAGAACAGATTATCTACTGACGTCATTTCATTATATAATTCAACACTTTTATCGTTTCTGTCCGTAATGGTACAACTTTCATCCGATTCGGGTCTTACGTATATTTTCTCACCGTCAGCCCATACGATGATCTTCGTAGACTGCTCCTTTCCGTTTGCCGTAATACGGGATGTCATATCCATACAGCACTTGCAGTCACCGCTTATACGTCCCACGACACTTATGGGAATGATCGTTTCCGTCACCGTTTTTTCGGTTTTACCTCTGTATTTCATCGTTATTATCTGAATTGTGTTTGCGGAAAAATATATATCGTCAAATGAATTCAATTTTTCGTTAGCAGCTTTATACGTTAGATAATCTGGATTATTTTCATATTTTGATATATCCTCCGTTGTTTCCTCTTCTGTTGTTATTTCGGTACTCGTTTTATCATCTACGGATTCCGGATCCGATGATTCCGTCAACGTATCTGTAAACAGCGATAACGGATTTATTATATAGTTGCATGAAGAAGCGCTGACTGTCAATATAACGATTGTAACAAAAACAAGTATTTTGATAATCGTTTTTTTTATTCTCATATTCTTTACTCCGTTCTCAGTGCAAGCACAGGATCCTTGTGCGCGGCTTTCTTTGACGGGATCAGCCCTCCTATGAACGTCAGAACGACGCTGAGTATAACGAGTATCACCGCACCGGGGATGGGCATTATGGCGTTCACGTCGCTTGCTCCGGCAAAGTAATGGATCAGGGCGTTGCCGGGTATCAGAAGCAGCGCGCTTATGCCGACACCGAGCAGTCCGGCAAACAGACCGATAATGAACGTCTCCGCGTTGAACACCTGCGAGATATTGCGCTTTGACGCGCCGATCGCACGCAGGATGCCTATTTCTTTCGTGCGCTCAAGCACGGAGATATACGTGATAATTCCTATCATTATCGAGGACACGACGAGCGACACGGCGACGAACGCGATCAGCACGTACGACACTACGTTTATAATTATCGTTATAGACGACATAAGAAGTCCGACGTAGTCGGTATACGTTATTTTGTTCTCCTCCGTCGTTTCCTTATTATACGCGGTTATGCATTCCGCTATTTTATCCTTTGCCTCAAACGTGTCCGCGTAGATGTTAACGGACGAGGGCGCGTCCTTCGATATGACGCCGAAAGCGTTCATATTGTCGCTGTACGATCCGGCGGAGACGTATTTGTCGTATACGGTTATCAGCGCGTCGTCCGACGGCGACTGCATATACAGATCAAGGAACGCGGCGAGGTCCGCTTCTCCCATATCAGCCGAGCTCATTCCGGCAAACGCCGAAAGATCTATGCCCTGAAGCGAAGTAAGATCTATCTTCTTCAGCATTATCAGCTCCGTACAGAGCCTTGCTTTTTCACTTATACCGAGGTTGTTTATATATTTGACGGCGTCCGCCTTTTTCACCTCGTCGTTTGCGGGTTCAAACGATAAGCCGTTAAGCACGTTCACGCTCTTATCGGCGGTCTGCGCTCTTACCACGTCGCTGTTTTCGGTGCGGTCGATTATGTGATCCGTAAGAGCTCTCGTATAACCAACGTTCATTGTGAGCGTTATTCCGGTCGTTCCCTCGGCGGGCCGTATTATGCCGACGATTTTAAGCTTGAGCGCTTTTTCAAGGATCTGTTTGAAAGCCTCTGATTTATCCTTTATTTTTTTGTAATTGTCGCCGTCTTTGACGTAAGTATCTGACGCCGTTACGAGCAGAAATTCTTTATTAAGTATCTCCTCATAGCTGAATTTGTGCTGCGGTATCTCAACGTTTTCGCCTTTTGTGATCTTTGCGACGATATCGTTGTATTCCGACGCGGCGATAAGTCCGAGGCGGTACAGCGTCTGGTAAGATATCTCATTATGCTCGTTCATCACGAGGACCGCTTCGTCGTACGCCTCGGGCCATCTGCTCTCTCCCACAAGATCGTAGCTTGATTTTACGGCGTCGCTGACGTAACCGTCCGCCGACGGCAAAAGCTGCGCGTAGGTCGAAGGCATAAGACCGCTTGACGACATTTGAGAATACATACCCGCGGACGATGTGATATTGGTATTAGTATTTATAAGCTCGCCTTCCGGATCGTACGTATAAACTCCGAAGTCGAGGTCATAGATATAAACGATACCGCTGTCTCCTATATATTTGTGTATCTCGCTGTTTTCGTCGTCGAGATATTTTTTGAAATCCGAGAGGTTGTTCGTCGTCACGCTCGACGTGAAAGCGGACGCTGCCTGAAGCATCCTGCCGTTTGAATACACCGCGTCAAGCTCGTGATCTCCGCCCTCGTCGTTTTCGGCAGCTTTGTTTGAATTTACGATGCTGTTCAGGTCTATCGTCTGCGCGTCTATCGTTATAGGATACGACGTCATCGTGCTTTTCTGTATATCCGTTATATACGTGTTGACTCCGTTTGACAGCGACATTATAAGCGCAATTCCTATAATACCGATGGAACCGGCGAACGCCGTCAGTATCGTTCTCGCTTTTTTCGTCAGCAGATTGTTGAAGCTGAGCGAAAGCGACGTGAAAAACGACATTGAGGATTTACCCATGTTTTTGTGTACCGGCGGCACTTCGTTTTCCTCCGGTTCATACGGCTTTGTGTCGCCCGTTATTTTTCCGTCGCGCAGCATAACGGTGCGCGTGGCGTATTTTTCCGCAAGCTCGGGGTTATGCGTTACCATAACGACGAGATGATCTTCTGCGACCTTTTTCAAAAGGTCCATTACCTGGACGCTCGTCTCCGTGTCGAGAGCGCCCGTCGGCTCGTCGGCAAGGAGGATCTCCGGGTCGTTGACGAGAGCTCTTGCTATGGCGACTCTCTGCATCTGACCGCCGGAGAGCTGATTTGGTTTTTTATTTATCTGGTCGCCCAAGCCTACGTCGTTGAGCGCCTTCGCGGCGCGTTTTCTTCTTTCCTTTTTTGATATGCCGGATATCGTGAGAGCAAGCTCTACGTTTGATAAAACAGTCTGGTGCGGTATGAGATTGTAGCTTTGGAAAACAAAACCGACCGTGTGGTTCCTGTATGAATCCCAGTCTCTGTCCTTATATTTTTTCGTGGAGATCCCGTTGATTATCAGATCGCCGCTGTCGTACCTGTCAAGTCCGCCGATAACGTTCAAAAGCGTCGTCTTGCCGGATCCGGACGGCCCGAGCACGGCGACAAATTCATTATCGCGGAGATTCAGGCTCACACCGTTAAGCGCGCGCTGTATAAGATCCCCCGTTTTATAGGTTTTGCTTATTTCTTTGATTTTAAGCATAATACTCCCCCGAATATGGCGTTGTTCAAATCTTATCACACAATTTAAAACTGAAAATTAAATCCTCGTGTAAGTATGTAAAGATAAAGTTAATTTTAATCTATTGACAAATCAGTTATTATGTGTATAATTATAATTGATTCCAAGAAAGGCGGGAATATAATAAAATGAAAAGACTTTTATCATTTATCCTGATTTTGACAATAGTATGCGCGGCTGTTTTGGGTATGTCCGCATCCGCGGTCAGAGCCGGCGACCTGAACGAGGACGGCGAGATCAACAACAAGGACGTCGTTGTTCTGTTCAGAGTCGTATCATCCGGCGATGAGATCGATATATCCGTCGCGGATTTAAACTCCGACGGGTTTGTTGACAATAAAGACGTCGTCACGCTTTTCAGAATGGTTAGCAACGGCGAGATCATTATTGAAGAACCGGTCGAATATGCGACGGAATTCACCGTTTCCAAGGTTTTCGGCAAAAACATGGTCATCCAGCGCAACGAAGTTATACGCGTCTGGGGCTGGGCGCCCGAATCGCAGAACGGCAAATACGTTAAAGCCGAATTCTCCGGTCTCACCGGCGAGGGCAAGATAGAAAACGGCGAATGGCTTCTTACTTTAAACGGCACGCTGCCCGAAAACACGACCGAGCAGACGCTTACGATATCCGGCGAAGGCGTTACAAACGAGATAACCGGCGTTCTGGTAGGCGACGTTTACTGGATCTCCGGTCAGTCCAATATCGCGTATTCCGTAAGCAACATAAAGAGTGAGCCTCTTGCGAACGAAGCCGGCAGAAACGTTGACAAGAGCAACGAACTGCTGATACGCCTTAACAGGACCAACCAGACGGATATTTATAACGGCGTTGCAAAAGTCGGTACGGACGACGTCAGCAAAGACGTAGTAAACGCCCGCGGATGGAGAAAACCCAAGCTTGAAGCTTCCTCGTTCTCCGCTCTCGGTTATTTCACCGCGATACAGCTTTATGACGCGCTTGAGCATAAAGTACCGATAGGAATGATAGAGTTTGACGGAAACGGTATGGCGCTGCACGGCTTTTTGCCTAACGAAGTGCGCGACAGCTTAAACGTAAGTACGAAAGACGCAAACGGCGTTTATTCCGCATCCGGCGTAAACCCGCACCCCTCGTCTTATATGTATAATCACGGTATGTACGCTTTCCAGAATTTCCCGATATGCGGCTTCATCTGGTATCAGGGAGAATCCGACTGCTCGACCGCGAACGACAACTGTTACGCATACGCCGAAAGATTTACGGCGTTCATCAACTATATAAGAGAAGAACACAACCTTACGACGAATCACGATTATCCCGTGTATATCGTAGAGCTTTCACCGAGCTTCCAGTACAACTCAAAAGGCCAGGCTAACCAGTATATCGATTTTGCAACTGTCAGAATGAATATGGGCTCCATACCGACGATGCTGAAAAACGCTCATATATGCTCAACCGAGGATCTCTGGAAGGATAAAGAATACAATAACAACCTGCACCCCTACAACAAATGGGAGATCGCGGAACGTATGACGAAAATGATACTCGCATACGGCTTAGGCATAGGAGATACGGCGGAAGGCGAAGGACCGATAGTTGAGTCGTTTACCCTCTCCGACGACGGAAAGACCGCTACGGTAAAATTCAGAAACGTCGGCACAGGACTCGTTGCACAGGGCGGCGTGCTCAAGGGATTCAAGGTAGCGACAAGCAATATGAAATACGCTTACTGGAACGAACCCACGTCTGCACGTATATCCGGTACGGACACGGTCGTTCTTACGTATACCAAAGCAATTAAAAAGGTAGCTTATAACAACGCTCTGGCGAACACCTTCCCGGAAGTCGTCACGCTTTGCAACTCGGCGGGTGTTCCCTGCGCCGCGTTCTCGATCAGTCAGTAAACGTTTTGGACTATAAAAAATATAACAACCGCGTTTTTGAATGCATGAGCTTTTATCTGAATTACGCTCCGCATTTCATAAACGAAAAACTATATAAGAAGACGGGCGGAGACGAGCTTTCGTTCTCCGCTCTTCTTGCCGCCGCATGTATGCTCGATACCGTCGGCAGCGCGGACGACAAGCTGCTTTACAGAAAATATTTCATACCGATGGTACACAAGCTCGACCCGGCAGAATTCGAAGCCGATCCGTATTACAAAACGGTAAAGTTCACTGATAAAACGCTCGGCGACTGGCGCCTTACGCATCTATGCTGCAAAGCGTACGAGGCGTTTGTCTGCGGAGATCCGGAAACGCTGCCGGACGGCAGGATACTGCCTAAGATCGGTTATTTTGAGCGTGATTTTGAATATCCCGCCGTACTTGAAGGCGGTCGGGAATGGATGACGCTTATGCCGAATGAGACGATAACCTTAAAACCGCACGTGAATAACGCGGAAGGAAGAGTTCTGACGTTCGGTCTGGGGCTCGGTTATTTCGCTTTTTCCGCGGCGATGAAAGATAACGTTTCTGCTGTGACGGTAGTCGAGCGGGACGGCAGCGTTATAAAACTGTTTTACGACGTGATCCTTCCGCAGTTTCCATGCAAAGATAAAATAAAAATAATACAAGCTGACGCTTTTGAATACGCGGAACAGAATTATAAAAAGCATTTATTTGATTTTGTTTTCGTCGATATATGGCACGATCCGTCGGACGGAGTCAGATCATATCTTAAAATGAAAGAATATGAAAAGCTTTGTCCTTTATGCAGATACGAATACTGGATAGAAGATACTATTAAACTTTATATTTGATGTTGACAAATCAGTTTTTTTATAGTATAATGTAAATCCTGTTAAAAAAGGAGGTGAGACGCCGTGGCGGATAATAAAGGCGGAATAAAGCTGATTGCTTCAAACAAAAAAGCGTACCATGACTATTTCGTGCTTGAAAAGTACGAGTGCGGCGTCGAGCTTTTCGGGACCGAGGTAAAAAGCATACGCGGCGGGAACGTGAATTTAAAAGATTCATACTGCTTTATCAAAGGCGGCGAGGTGTTTGCCACCGGCATTCACGTGAAGCCTTACGAACAGGGCAACATTTTCAACCGCGATCCGGACAGAGAGAAAAAGCTGCTTTTGCATAAGAAGGAGATCATGAAGCTTTTCGGCAAAGTTAACCAGGAGGGGCTGACGCTCATCCCGCTGTCCGTTTACTTCAAAAAATCGCTTGTTAAAGTTGAACTCGGGCTGTGCAAAGGTAAAAAGCTTTACGATAAACGCGAAGACGACGCAAAAAAGCGCGCCGCGCGCGATATCGAAAGAGCCGAGAAATCAAACGGCAAATATTGATTCGGGGATGCAAAGGCTTTCGACGGGGAGCCGGAATCCTGATAAGCGGGCAGAGGTGCGGTACCTCTATAAAAGCCGCAATTTAAATATAAACGCTAACACTAATAGAGTAGCTCTCGCTGCCTGAGTGCGCGAGCGTCCCTTCACGGAGCACCACGGCCGTGATGTGGGCGTGACACAGTGGTAAATGTGCGCCGCCGGTTTTCTTTTGAAGCGGCCATAAAGAAAAAAGATACCCGAGTCGGAAGCCTGCGCGCCGGCGTCTGATGAGGGGAATTATAAAAGACGCGATACGCCCGTAGAAAGTCTCGAGGATGACTTTTCGGACAGGGGTTCGATTCCCCTCATCTCCACCATAAGAAAAGACGCCGAATGGCGTCTTTTCTTATGGTGCAATAGTATATAGAGGGGAATCGAACGCAGCGCCCCTATAACTGTCGCGCAGCGACTCCTTTTTTTCGGCGGGAGCAAGCCCCCGCCCTGCAATTCACTATTCTTCCGGCTTAAATATTACGTGAGTTGACGGTTTTCCGTCTTCATCTACGACGGAAACATCATACAGAGTAAGTCCCTGTGCTTTCGATATATCCTTAACGGTCCATATTTCCGTTATATAATCGCCGTTTTCATCTTTCAGAGGTACTCCGTTATCATCCGTTATGTTTACGGTGTATTCAACGAATTCGCCCCGGGATACGGCGCCGCCGCTGATCTTTACGGGCTGAAGCGCGAATATCGCCTCTTCAAGCGTCGTGCGGTGTACGACGATCGCTTTTTCTCCGAACACCTCTACCGTTGCCTCGCGGTCAATCATGATACACGACTGACTGTCTTCGCACTCAAGCATCAGACCTACCGTATTTGTCTGCTTTTCGTTGATCTTTATGCTTCCGGTACCGGTGAATATGACGCTTCCTCCGTACATGGCGCCCCACAGTCTCAAAAATTCTACGCTGTTTTCTCCGATCAGTTCTATTTTAAAGCCGTTTCCCATAAGGTTCGTATCAATACGGGTGCCTTTGAAATTATTGAGCGTGAGTGTGTTCGTCGTCTTGTCGTAAGACGCGCCGGCTACCGTGACTATCGGCGTTCCGGAATCCGTATATACGGTCCCGGCGCACAGATAATCTCCGTCAATGCAAACGTATTCCTCCGAACCGAAGCCTGACCACGCGTAATTGCCCGCGAAATCAGGATCGAGATTCGGCAGCGCAGGAAACGTGTCGGTATATCCCGACGGCGACGTAGGCGTTGTGGGTGTCGTCGGCGTTGTGGGTGTCGTCGGCGTCGTCGGCGTTGACGACGTCGGGGCAAGGAGCCCGGTCATCAGGAAATCCGCTCCGAGCGGATCGAGACTGTTAGCCGCAAAGACGACGGACAGCGCCGCTACGGAAGCCGCGACAAGCATAAACATTATCTTTTTTATGATCGCGCGTCTTTTATTTCCGCCTTTATCTTCATCCGCTTTTAAAGCAGCCGATCTGCCGTTATACTCCGGCGCCGTTACCGTCTCATCCGGCAGTTTTGCGTCTTCTCCGTCCGGCTCATCATATTCTTCTGCATAGCTGTATTCGTCTCTTTTTTGATAAGACGTTTCCTTGCGCGGATCGAATTTGAATTCATCATCCATGCTTTTTATCACGACCGTCACCTCCTCTCCTGTAAGTCTTCATACGTCATTATTTATCCTGGTGTACGTCGACCTGCGGGAACGGGCACTCTACGCCGAGCGATCTGAAGCCGAGAAGCAGATCGCGGTTGAGCAGCCTTGCGCCGGCATAAATATCTTTTTCATCCACGTTTACGACGAATTTCAGTATCACGGAGCTTTCAGCAAGCTCCTGCACGCCCAGATATTTAGGCGCGGATTTGAAAATATCCTGACGCGTCTCATATATCCTGTCCATGAGCGCGGGTATTTCGTTTTCGAGCTTTTCAAAATCCGTAGCGTAAGGAACGGCTATCTCGCTTATGCTTCTTGACAGCTTGTCGGAACGGTTAAGAATGTTCTTCATAGCGGAGTTGTTTACTATCTTCACGTTGTCGCCGGGATCGGTTATGCAGGTGGTGCGTATGCCTATGCTCGTGACCGTGCCGCGGAAGCCGTCCACTTCAACGATATCACCGACGTTGTACTGATTTTCAAATATCATAAACGCGCCCGTGACGACGTCGGCGATAAGGCTCTCCGCAGAAAAGCCGACTATCAAAGCTAAAATTCCGACGCTTGCAACGATCGTCGATACGTTGACGCCGAGTATCGCAAGTCCCCAGCACAGAATAACTATAAACGCGACGTATTTCAAAAGGCTTGACGTTATCGACAGCACGGAACGTACGCGGTGATTCTTCGGCTTAGGAAGCGACAGGACTATCGACAGCAGCGCTTCAATCGATATTATCGCTGCCGCCATAATAAGCACTTTCAGTATTGCCGCGAGGTCGATCTTTATATTTATGTTCTGAATATCGAAAGATCCGCTTATAAATCCCACGGCGACTGCGATGCCGAGTATGACTACGCATACTACAAGTTTTATTATTCTGCCTAATACTTTTTCTTTCATTTTGATTCTCCTTTTGATGTATTCTTTATGTTATTTTTCAATACAGCGATCTGTATAAAATATCGAGCGTCGCCGTATCCGTTATCTTACCGTCTGCTATAATGAGGAGGCCGTCCGGCGTTATCGTGACTGCTTTCCCGCTCTTTTCTACCGCTTCGTTTGCTTTTACGTACGGTATGCCGTAGTGATCGTACGTTTTTTCGCCGGAGCAGTCGATACCGAGCTTTTCCATCACCTTGACAGGCAGATAATAATCGTATCCGGACGCGAGAAGCACGGCTCTCGTATTATTTTCGTACAAGTGCTCGGATCTGCCGTTTATATACGCGTTATATCCGTTTACCTTGAAGACCGCCATATCGTCGCTCAGACAGTCCGGTACGACCGTCTCCGTCGCTTCCGTCGTGTAATGATAGCAGAAGCGTCCGTCCGGAGCGGCGTCGCCTTTGTCAAGGAAGCCCATTATATCTCCGTCGTTTACGGAATTGTCAGCCCATTTGAAATAGAACTCCGAGCCGTTTGAAGTGTTTATAAGCGTCTTCTTTAGTTTTATTACTATCGTTTTCCCGTCAAGTGTGTATTCGGCTTCTCCCGCATTTTCAAAGTTCCAGCCGTTTTTAAAGCGCTGAACGCTTGCTTTACCGTTATTTCTGCTTCTGTTGATTATATAATCGAATCCGTACCAGCCGTTTTCATTATCGCCGTCTGTCTTGATAAACAGATTCATCCAGTTATCGCCTTCCGGATCAGTTATTTTGTCCGCGCATTCGGCGTAGAAGTACAGATATTGAGCATCCGACGATACCTTTGCGGTTATTATATCGTTTCTGCCGGTATCGTTTTTATACGTCATTTTTCCGACGTGCGAGAGATGATTTCTGTGAAATACGTCGCCTTTAACGTCTCTGTATTCCGGTCCTACGGTGTTCCACTGCGCCGCGGAGCCTTTGATATCTATCGTTTTCTGTCCGAATGCGGATTCCACCTGACGCGTGCCCTTGTAATTGCGCACGTTCATAACGGTCTGATAATAATAATTATCTTTAAAACCGTCCTTCATCGGCTCGATATCTCTTGAATACTCGGGATTCAGATTGTCAACGTAGTAGTTATATTCTTTTGCCGTTTTATCGTTTACGACCTTGTATTCGTTTGCGATGAGCTGTCCGGTCGCGCCTCCGCCTTCCCATCTGCCTGCCCACCATTCGTTCCAGCCGGTTATCATAATCAGTTTGGGCGAGCTTGACAGCGCTTTGTCAAACTGTTCCTGATACGCGAGTCCGAGGCCGCACGTTTCGGGATACAACGCGTAACCCATATCCCAGCCGGAGTCCGTTTTCGGCTCGCCTGTTTTTGACGTGTAGCTTCTGCCGGCGTTTGTACCGTAGCTGCCGTTTGCCCAGAAGCCGCACATGACGACCATCTGCTCAAGCGTGCGTTTGCCGTTTACTCTCGTATATCCGCCCTTCTGCGGATACATCGTGCCCCACGCCCAGCAGTCTATGCCGCCCTTCCACGTATACCAGCCGTCGTTTTCGTTCGCCCACGAATATTTGACGGTAAAGAAATTCTTCTGTTCGTTCGTCAGGCTGTTATTGTTGTTTGTAAACATTATGACGGGCTTTCCGTTCCATCTGAACCACAGATCCTCATACTTATTCACACTGTATACGTTTGTCCAAACCGAAGAAAGCTCAGACGCGTTTCCGTCCTGCAAAAGGAAACACACGTCCGGGGTTTTAAGCCCCTCGGTGCGCATTTTTGCCCATATTCTGAGCACGGCTTCATAGTTTTTCGGATAAAGGAGCCCGTTCGTCGTATCGAAGAACACGAAATCTATGCCCGCTTCCGAAAGCATGGCTCCGTGTTTGCGGATGACCCATTCATCGTCCGAGGCGTAATAACCGAAATACGGCTCCGCCCAGTAATGTGCAAAACCGAGGTTTCCGGACTGCATCGTTTTCCACAGCTCGTTTATACCGCCTTTCTGATATGACGCGGTGTGATCGTATATCGGCATTTTGTTATTTTCGGTCTCGTGCCATAAGAAGTAGAATATGCCGACTTTTGCGCCGTTCGGCTTGTTTGACGAAGTCGTTATTACTCTGCCTGTATCGTCGAAAGCGACCCAGGTATCGGAGAAAATATCTCTTGTGCCGGTCTTTATACCGTCGTTGTCCGCCGTACCCGTTATCCTTTTCGTTTTGAGCGAAATATTTTTGACCATTATATCATCCTCCGGTATATGTCCCCAGATGTGAGCATATCCGCCTTTTATAACGTTGTTGTCCGTTTTTGTAGATATAGTGCTGCCGCCGCCGGATTTGATGAGCTTTACGTTTTTGCCATCTATTTTAACGGTGGCTATTTCTTTCTTTTCCTCTCCGGCGTATATATATATGATATCGTTTACCGGATCGTCTTTTACCGTTATAAGAACGCCTTTGGAAAAATCGTAATCTATATTAAAATACGTCGTCTCCGGCCACGCGTTAGTGCGCAGACCGAGCTGTTTGCTCCTCATCGCTATCCAGACGCCCGTGCTTCTTGTCGGATCGGCCTGTTCGGTTTCAAGTCTTAATCCGAAATAACACGTAAACCAACTGTAAGTACTTGCTGACGACGCGCTTTTTACCTCAAACGTGTATTCCGTCACGGTGTTTTCCGATACGGAAAACGTCGGATAAATGCCGGAAACCGTATCCGACGGGAAAGTAACTGTATCGCCGCTTGACACCGCGTCTCTGTGAAGCGCGAACACGCCCTGTGACGATGATATTCCCGTAAACCGATAACTGACGTCCATTTCCTGACTTAAGAAATCGTAGTCGTCAAGTATGATTTCGGTTGTCATATCTTCGGTATCCTGCTGCGTCGCGGCGGCGCCGCTGCTTACGGCGCGGAACAGAGTCGCCACGTCTTTATTGTCGATCTCGCCGTCGCGGTTATAATCGCAGTTTTCCGTTACGACGCTGACGTCCGTTCCGCTCACGTATCTGAAAAGCGTTACGACGTCTTTATTGTCTATCGTTCCGTCACCGTTGCAGTCACCTGGAAAAACCGCTGATTTTACTCCCGTGCCTACAAAGACCGCCGCCGTCATAACGGCTAAAATTACTGAAATGAACTTTTTCATTTAAATATCCTCATTTAAATTACAGAACGTCTTTATCTTGGATTATCTATAATTAATTATAAAATATATAAAGCAAAATGTCAATATAAAACAGCAATGTTTATAATTTATTTTAAAACCGGGTGGGGATGATTGCTTCGAGCCACCTCCATGATTTTAGGGGGCTCTTCTTGATTTTTGCAAGGC
>DBWC01000005.1 GCA_002308615.1 Clostridiales bacterium UBA1248 | reverse complement strand
AAGCATATCGAGCCGAAGGGGTTCCCTGTTGCGAACAAAGTGAGCAATGGGGGGTTCCCGTATGGCATATCGACTCTTTTGTCGATATATCGCTGTCGCGATTCGATGTGCAGACCTGTACGGTCTGCTCGATATGTGCGTCTTGCGCCGCACCCGATATGTTTGCTTGCGCAAACAAGATTTTCTTTCAAACAAACTTCACGTCCGAAATACAACCATTTAAAAAAGCTGCCGAAGCAGCTTTTTTTATTAGTCGGGTCTTTCGTCCTTGGGTCTGATCACGCCGCCGCCTACCGGGTAAGCTTCATCCGGATAGTCTGCGTCTTTGCCTTCCTGATCGGCGTAGTGGATATCGTTTCTTATATCGTAAGAATCAACGTCCTTCATAGTATTGCCGTGAGAGAGGTCAACGTCGGTATGATATTCGCCCCAGTAATCCGTTACGCAGTAGAACGGGTCTGCAAAGTATCTTGCCACGACCGGGTTCTTGTAATTTTCGTTGTTGGCGTAGCCGGCGGAGTAGTTCAGGTGAACGTTGTCAACGGCGCAGTTTTCGAGAGTGAGCTGACCGGATACGACGCATCCCATTATACCGCCTATGTTGTGGAAGCCGAATATGTTGCAGTTTTCGGCTTTGCAGTTGGTGATCGTGACGTCGCAGTTGCCGACGATGTTGGCGCCGACGAGACAGCCTACGCGGAAGCTGATGCCTTCTATGTCGCCCTCAACGCCTACGCCGCCGTTGAGCGTGAGACCGGCAACGGTGACGTTGTCAAGCTCGACGACCGAGCCGAGCTCTTCAATAGAACCTATGACGCAGCCGCAGTGCTTCGTGTTGGAGTCTATCAGAGCGTTTGTGAAGGTTATATTCTTTATCGTCAGCGACGTGCTGCTTATTCCTATAAAGCCGGAGCCGTAGATGTTGCCGTCGTTTCCTGATACTTCAAGGTCTTCGGGAGCTATCGTCATACCGTTTATGACGTGTCCGCCGCCGTCTATCGTGGCGTAATCAAGTCCGTCCGTGCTGATCGGTATCCAGTGCTTGCCGCCTTCGAGAGTCGGGTCAAGGTCGATATCAGCTGTGAGGAGTATCGTTTTATCCTCGTAATCTGCGTCGCCGTCAAGAACGCTTTCCGCAAACGCGAAGAGTTCTTCACGCGTGCCGATCTTTACGGTATCGCCGTCAACGACGATCTCGCCGCTTTCGGTCGTTTCTTCTTCCGTTGTGACTTCCTCCGCCTCGGTCGTAACTTCTTCCGCCTCGGTCGTTTCGTCCTGCGCCTCGGTAGCGTCGGCGGCGGTAGTTGCCGCGTCGGTCGTCGTCGCCTTCGTTTCGGCGGGTTTCGTTTCGGCGGGTTGGTCCGCACAGCCGGCAAACGCCGCAAAAACCATGCAGGCGATCACGAAGAGGCATAAGATCTTTGAAAATTTCTTCATTTTCTTTTCCTTTCTGTCTTTTTATGTTCAGGCTTTTTGCCATGAAATAGTTTCGAGGTAAGGTATGAAATTGTTTCTTTCCCGTTTCGTCGCGTTTTCCTCCGCGCCGGACACGGGATTGTAGAAATACTGATAGCAGAAATATGCTGCGCCGCTGCATTTCGGCAGCGTTTCGGTGTACTGCAGACACCGCAGAAGCACGTCTTTGTTGTTTGCCCACTCGTCCTTGCCGGAGCCGGCGTACTGATCGCAGCCGGATTTAGCCTTGCCGAGCGACATTCCGATTATCAGCTTTACGGAGTCCGTTTTTATAATGCTCTGCCACGTATCGCAGACCTTGTCAAACGCCATGCTTTTATGCTCAAAACCGAAATATACCTGCGGGCAGATATAGTCTATGTATCCCGGCTCTTTGCACCACGTCTTGACGTCGGCAAAGTGAGAATTGAGCACCGTCTGCATATTGCCCGCCGGACTGATACCGAAAACGCGGCTTTGATTTGACGCTTTCGTCGTATCGTACAGCGCTTTTACAAGCTCCGACAGACATTCTTTTCTGAACGCGGCGAGATTCTTTTTGCCGCCGTTTGATTTATACTCCGAATAAGTTTTTGAGTCAAACGACGTATCCGTCGTCGGGTAGAAATAGTCGTCCATGTGGAGCCCGTCGACGTCGTAGCGTTCAAGCAGCTCGGCGGCGCCCGCCACGATAAGATCGCGCACTTCCTTTTCGCCGACGTTCAAATAAACTCTTTCGCTTACGACGGGCAGATATTTTCTGCGCAGAGCCGAGTCGTTATACCATTGTTTTATAAGATAGTCGTCCGACACGAGCTTTATCTCTTTTTCAAGCATCGCGCGCATCGGGTTTATCCACGCCTGAACGGACAGATCTCTTTTGTGGGCTTCTTCTATAAGTATTTCAAACGGGTCGTATTCGTGCGGCGTGCCGTAGCTGCCGGTAACTATATAGCACGGCGGGCAAACCTCGGACGGATACATGCTGTCCGCGTACGGGCGCACCTGGAATATAACTGTATTATAGTGATTTTTTACCGTATTGTCAAGCATTTTGCACAGAAGATTTGTAAACTCCTCTTTGCTTCTTTGTTTTCCGCCGTTTACGTAAACGCCCGACATATCGAACTGTGAGATCCACAGGGCTTTCATATCTGTGTAATTCAAGGCTTTATTCTCCGGTCCCGGCTCGGGCTCGTCAGTCTGCTCTTCCGTCGTTTCCTCATCGGTCTCCTTTTCCGTTTCGGTATCCGTTATCGCCGAGGTCGTTTCGTCCGTCGTCTCATCCGGCTCCGTTTCGACCGTTACCGATGCCGGAACGGCGGAACAGGCGCATAAAAAAAGGGAAAGAAACACGGACAGAGCCGCCGTCAAAGCGTTGATTTTTCTCATCAGCACAAACCCCTTAAGTCGCTTCTTATGCCTGATTATAGCATATATTCAATTTTATGTCAAGTGTAAAATGTAATAAAAAGGCGGCTTGATCCTGTGAGCCGCCTTTACGGGATTATTTTGTTTGTGAAGCGTAACGGAACAGCGCCGCGGCGTTTATACGGCCGCCGTCATTCCTTGTCGCCTGAAACGTAACGGAACAGCGCCGCCACGTCCTTGTTGTTTACGAAGCCGTCGTTGTTGAAGTCCATGGTCTTTTTCGGAGTGCCGTTCATGGCGCTGACGAATCTGAACAGCGCCACTACGTCCTTGTTGTCGATAAAGCCGTCTTCGTTTATGTCTCCGGGCTGGATCTCGACGATCTCGGGCGGTACGTAGTTCGGGTCGTTTAACCGGTTGGCTATGATGCCGCCGCTCGTATCGCCCTCATCCTTTGTTTTGGACAGGATTATATCGTGTATATACATGCAGTCGCCGTTTTTCATCGTGCCTATTATGCCGGACATATAGTCTATGCGAAGACCCGTTATGCTGCCCTTCCATTTTGAAAGGCTGCCGGCGTTGAGCGTGATATATTCAAATTGATCCGTCGCCTTCGTCCATCCGCCTACGCTCTGTCCGCCCTCGGCGCCTCTGTTCTCACACTGGCAGAAAAGCTCTGTGTAATAGCCTGACGTGGAGTTCGTCGTCGGCATCTTGTAAACGAGAGTTATGAATTTATATTCGTTGGCGCTCGCCTTTTCATCGGCGGCAAGGTAGCTCAGACTTGCGTACGGGTCGTCGTTTGCCTTGTTCGTAACGGTGAGCTTAAGACAGCGATCCTCCCATGACGCAACGGTCTCGTTGGGGTTGGTTATAAAGGATTTGACGTACGCCTTTGTCGGGAAAGTCACGTGCGTGGGGTCGGTCATCTCGGCGGTACTGTCGTCTATCTCAAATTCGCCCTGCTCGCATCTCTGCGGACCGTGTGCAAGTATAAACGCGTTGTTTACGCTTCTGTAGCTCGTGCCGCTGCCGTCTATGGCGTGGCTTACCGCCTTGTACGTTGTGCCGTCCGCGACGACCATCGTCATGGAGCCGCCGCCGTCAAGTATGAAAGCGTTGTAAAGATCAAGGTCTTTTATAAGCTGGTTGTATCTCGCGGTGGACGCGCCGACGCCGCCGTAGCCTCTGCCGTCCATGGTTATAAGAAGGATCTTGCCGGCTCTGTCGTAACCGACCATAGTCGTCGGATATCCGCTTTCAATGGCGTTGCCGGTAAGAACGCCGTCTCTGACGTAAACGATGTTGCCGCCTATGGAGTGCTGAGCTCTCTGCCAGAGATCGTCCGCGCCCTGCGTGTCGTGTATTTCTGCCGTGAAATTGATCTTGTCGCCTATCTGGAACGTGTTGACGGATGAAACCTTGTTTCCGCGCACGGTTATTACCATCTGCTTGTTGTTAAGCTTGGGCGGATTTTCGGCGCTTGAGCTGCTGTATATGGCTTTGAGCGTGCCGGTGACGTCAGCGCCGTGGCACATCTTATAATCTTCGTCAAATTCTATAAGCATCTCGTAAGCGTCGTCAAGCGCAAAGCCGTTGATCGATCCCATGAGCCTGTCCGTATACATGACCACGGCGTTGTTGGCGGGCAGACGGTTTATGCCGTCCACTTTTACGGTCTTGGAGCGCGTTACGTTTTTCATAACGATATCGGCGTACGGCTGACCGAGGTTCGGTACGAAATCGTCCGTTATGCAGAACGCCCACGGAACGCCCGCGTAAGGCGTTTCCTGCACTATCTGACCGGTGGTGTATATCTCGCCGTCAACTATGTTGAAGGATCTTGATACCGTCAGGCTTTTTTTGACTACCGCGTCGGAATATCCCTGGTACGTGGTTCCCGAGCCCTCGACTCTCGCGTGAGCGTACGTTACCATCCACATATCGCCGTTTACCGCGGCTATCGCCGTTTTGTCGGAATGAGTGCTGTTGTAGTAATTGACTATCTTGGAAACGGTAGAACTGCCGTTTACGTAAGCGTAGTCGTTATTGTACGCCGTTTCAAGATAAAGGTCGCGCTGCTTCAAGTCAAAGCTGACCACGTTTATATGCTGCTGGTTATACGTGGGCGTGCTTGAGTCCGTGTTGATCTCGGCGTGCGTTACGCCCGTATATAACGTTTTTTCCGTGTGTGACGTTTCGCCTTTGAGCTTCGGCACGTTCGCCGCGGATACCACGACCGCGAAAACGAACAGTATCGCTAAAACAAAAGCCGCAATTCTGATTTTTTTCATATTCGGATGCCTTTCATTTATGATATTTTTTGCACTTTTTATAATATCACAATTCACGTTCCGTGTCAATACGGTTTTTAAATTTATAAGGCGCGGGAAAAGCCGGAAAGAAGTTTGCGGCTTCTTTCCGGCGGATTTTTGCCGAAACGGCAGAGCTTAAGCGACCGTTCCTTCCAGGACGAGCGTCGCCGTGCCCGGAACGGTCGTAACCGTTCCGTCGGGCTGTGTTTCAAACGTCGCCGCGGGAACGGTTATCGCTCCCGGATCGGACGTGAACACGCCGGTCGATTCGGTATACGTATATTCCGTGCCCTCCGTCCACGCAGCTCCGTTATACGTTACGGTGACTGCCGTCAGCGCGGGGACGAGAACGTCGGTTATAGACGCGTTGGCGCTCGCATCGGCGGCTGTGTTGCCGTAGTTACTTATAACAAACGTATAAGTTATGTTCTGATTTGACGTTACCGTCAAAGGAGAAAGCGTCTTTTCGACCGTCAGGTACGGCGCCTCGCTGACGTTGATCGTGTTTTCCGCGGTGAGCGGCTCCGCAAGGCCGTCACCCGACGCGGTCACGGTGTTGACTATCGTACTGCCGGAGACGAGCGGCGCGCTGCCGTTGACCTGCGCGGAATACGCGATAAGTACGTTTCCGCCGGCGGGCACGGTTATGCCGGTTATCGTCAGCGGCTCCTCCGACGTTACCTGCGCGGTCGTCTGCGGCGCGCCGTTTACATGAACGAGGAGCGATCCGGTATCATACGTCAGAGGATAGACCTCTGTAGTCTGCCCGGTGGGCGTGAACGCGCCGAGATCGTCCGTTACGGTGAGGTTCTGATCGTCCGTCGTCCCGGAGTTTATGAGCGATAACACGTAGGTTATCCGTTCGCCCGCCGTGTACGTCTGCTGAAGCGACGTCTTCTGCAGCGTCAGCTGCTCGAGCAGCTGTCCGGTCGTCACGTTTGACAGCGTCTGCGTGTTGTTGTAGGTAAGCGTTGCCTGGTTTGTAAATGTTGCCATACGAATAATTCCTTTCCGGGTGCATTTTTCGTTCGGATAACTCTTGTTACCCTATGCACCTCTATCATTATATGCGAAATTTCATCACGCGCTCACTTGTTTTTTTATATTGCTATTGCTTTTTTCAAAATTTTGGTATACAATAAAGCTGAAAAACACGTATGTTTTTATGAAAGGGCGAAATTATGGCAACCGATAACAACAGACCCCGAGGAAGAGAAAGAAACGTTACCGGGCAGGGCACCGGCGCGTACAGACGCGGTCCCGGCACGGGCGGCGGTCCCGTGGGCTCGTCGGGCGGATATCCCGGCAGACCCGGCACGCCGAGCGGAGGCGGCGGAGGTCCGACCAGAAGCTCCGGCGGCGGAAGCGGTAAAATAATAGGTATAATAATAGCGGTCGCGGTCGTGCTCATCGGCGGCGGAGGAATTTCCGGCGTTATCTCCAACTTTCTGGGCGGAGGCGGCGGAAGCGTCGACGTGACGCAGAGCCCCGTCGTCGACGTTCCGCAGAGCACGCTCGATCTTACGAGCTTTTTGTCGAGCTTCACGTCGTCGAACGTATCGGGCGGATGGACGGGCGGCACGAACAACACGTCGACGCTCAACACCTCCGTCGCAAGCGGCGCAAGAGACAGATACACCGTGCTGAAGGGCGACGGGAAAGACGTCGTAACGCTGATGGTCTATCTGTGCGGCACGGATCTCGAATCAAAGAGCGGCATGGCGTCCAAGGACCTTAAGGAAATGGCGGCGGCGTCGCTTTCGGACCGGGTAAACGTCATAGTCATGACCGGCGGCTGCTCCGGCTGGAAGACGGCGGGCATAAGCAATACCGTAAATCAGATATATAAAGTGGAAGACGGCAGACTGAGACAGCTCAGCGCGGACGCCGGCAAAGGCGCGATGACCGACCCGGCGACGCTTACGTCGTTTATAACGTACTGCAAAAACAATTATCCCGCGGACAGATACGAGCTTATCCTCTGGGACCACGGCGGCGGAACGAACGGCGGCTACGGCTACGATCAGCTCAATACTTCAAAAGGCGCTATGGGCATAGGCTCGATCAACACGGCGCTTAGCAACGCCGGAGTTAAATTCGATTTCGTCGGATTTGACGCGTGTCTTATGGCAACGGCAGAGAACGCGCTGATGCTGACGCGCCACGCCGATTATCTCATAGCGAGCGAGGAGACGGAGCCGGGAATAGGCTGGTATTATACGAGATGGCTTTCGGAGCTGTCAAACAACACCTCGATGCCGACGGTACAGCTCGGCAAGCTCATAATAGACGATTACACGGATACCTGCGCAAAGCAGTGCTCGGGCCAGAAAACGACGCTTTCGCTCGTTGACCTGGCGGAGCTGCAGGAGACCGTTCCGCAGAGCCTGAAGGATTTTGCGTCGAAGACGACGGAGATGATAAAGTCGGACGAGTATAAAGCCGTATCCGATGCGAGAAGCAGTACGAGAGAATTCGCCGTGTCTTCAAAGCGCGATCTCGTAGACCTCGTCCATCTTGCGAAGAATATGAATACCGCCGAGGGCGGCGCGCTTGCGGACACGATACTTTCCGCGGTAAAATACAACCGCGCGTCGTCCGAGATGACGAATTCCTACGGTCTTTCGATATACTTCCCGTACAACAGCCCGTCAAAGGTGGATACCGCGGTCGCAACGTATAACCAGATAGGGATGGACGGGGAATACGCGGAGTGCATAAAGCAGTTTGCCGGATACGAAACGGCGGGTCAGACCGCGTCCGGCGGAAGCTCGTCTCCGCTTTCCTCGCTGCTCGGCAATTTCACCTCGTCCGGCACGCAGTCGCAGGATACTATATCGAGCCTGCTTGAAAGCCTGCTCGGAAGCGTCACCGGAAGAGATTCGGAATATCTGCAGGTCCTCGACACGAACGCCGCGTCTTCGTATATAGCGAAAAACCAGTTTGACAGCTCGAAGCTGCGCTGGAGATCAAACGGCGAGGGAAAAGTCATGGAGCTTACTCTCGATCAGTGGAAGCTCGTGTCGGATCTTGAATTCAACGTGTTTATCGACGACGGAGAGGGATATATAGATTTAGGACTTGACAACGTTTTTGAGTTTTCGAAAAACGGCGAGCTTATGAGCATTGACGTGACGTGGCTTGCGGTGGACGGTCAGATAGTCGCGTATTATCACACGGACACGTACGACAACGGCAAAGAATACCGCATATCCGGCAGGATACCGGTGCTGCTGAACGGCGACAGAGCAAACCTGATAGCGGTTTTTGACAACGCTCACCCGCACGGATATATAGCCGGCGCGAGATACGATTACAAAGACGGTGAAACGGAGACGGAGGCAAAGGAACTGACGGCGCTTTCGGACGGAGACAAAATAGATTTTCTCTGTGATTACTACGGCTACGACGGCAGCTTTAAGGACAGCTATATGCTGGGCGAGCAGTATACCGTAAGCGGCACGCCGACAATAAGCGACGTATATCTGCCGGCGGGCACGAAATACAGCGCGGTGTACCGGTTTACCGATATTTACGGACAGCATTACTGGACGCCGGAGATGTGAAAAAGGGGCTTGCCAGCCCCTTTTTTCAGTGAAGTATTCCGCTGACGCGGAACGTGAAGCAAAGTGAAGTTTGCCTAAAGCAAGTGAAGTGCGCCTTACGG
Source organism: Clostridiales bacterium UBA1248 (assembly GCA_002308615.1). Taxonomy (GTDB): domain Bacteria; phylum Bacillota; class Clostridia; order Oscillospirales; family CAG-272; genus UBA1248. Next base: position 16 of record DBWC01000005.1, on the reverse strand, counting down.
CGGGTTTTGGGGGTCC
>DBWC01000022.1:47018-47166 GCA_002308615.1 Clostridiales bacterium UBA1248 | reverse complement strand
GAAGCCGGCGCAAAGTGGCTTGAAGTTATGAACGACGGCAAGCTTTCGGGAGATGCCGGCAAGGCTCTGCTCGAGGCGGCGAAAAAGTGCGAATCCGACGCGGCAAAAGAGATCGTTGCATCCGCCGATATGCTTGAGAAGAAATCCG
>DBWC01000022.1:30492-46912 GCA_002308615.1 Clostridiales bacterium UBA1248 | reverse complement strand
ACCGGCGGACAGGCCTCCAAGGCAACGCCTACCGGTTCCGTTGCACAGTTCGCGGCGGCAGGTAAGAACACGAAGAAGAAGGATCTTGCACAGATCGCGATGTCCTACGGCTACGTTTACACCGCGCAGATCGCGCTCGGCGCAGACTACGCACAGTCCGTCAAGGCGATAGCGGAAGCTGAAGCTTATCACGGACCGTCGCTCATAATCGGTTACGCTCCGTGTATCAACCACGGTATCAAGAAAGGTCTTGCTACCGCTATGGAAGAGACGAAGCTCGCCGTTCAGTCCGGTTACTGGTTCAACTTCAGATTCAATCCGGACGCCGAGCAGCCCTTCACGCTTGACTCCAAGGAACCGTCGCTTTCATACCGCGACTTCATCATGACCGAGACGAGATACAACTCGCTTGTCAGAGCGTTCCCGGAAAGAGCGGAGGAACTCTTCGCGGCTGCCGAAAAACAGGCAAAGGAAAAATACAGAAAGCTTACCAACATGAGCAAGCTGTACGAATAAAATACGCATAAGACAAGCCGGGATACGTTCCCGGCTTGTTTTGTATTAAAAGAATAAATAACAAAGAATAAAGAAGAAAAGAGGTGTCGGCTGCGCCGACGAATTTTGGGGGTTCCCACCCCTCCGGCTCCGCTGACGCTTCGCCAACCCCCAAACCCCCTGTCCCCTCCTACAATCTACGAAGAGATTGAGGGGGTGCGGATTAAGAATTCAGAATTCAGACCGGTATGGGTTGACGCCCCGACGCCACGATCGTAGGGGCGGTCATCGATCGCCCGTCATACGTAAAAACAGGTATAATTTGCGGAAAAGAAACGGGAGGGCCGACCCCTCCCCTACGAAACAAATCGTATCCGTCATATTACAACGACAGTTATTTCACGATATATTTTTCCGCTATTTCTCTGCATACGGCGTAAACCTCGGCGTATGCTTTTTTATTTGACGCTAAAATCGAGCTTTTCTGCGTGTAGGAGACGGGGGAACCGTCGAAACGGGTCACGATGCCGCCGGCTTCGGTCAGGATCAGATTTCCCGCCGCATAGTCCCACGGCGAAAGATACATCTCGCAGAACGCTGCCGCGCATCCGCAAGCGACGTGGCACAGATCTGCCGCCGCCGCGCCGAAGCGTCTGACGTCTACCGATCTGATAAGCAGTCCGTGCATCAGCTCCGTCACCGCGCCGCTCATCGTGTCGCGCATATAGGGCGAGGTGCCGAAGATAGAAAGCGCCTGATTCAGCTCAAGCTCGCTTACGCGTATCGGATCGCCGCTGCAAAACGCGCCGCAGCCTTTTTCCGCGTAAAACATCTCGCGCGTGTACGGCAGATATACCGCGCCGAATTCGGCTTCTTTATCCTTGAACAACGCGACGGAGATCGCGCTGTTACCCATTCCGTGTATGAAATTGCTCGTGCCGTCTATCGGATCTATTATGAAAGTATATCCGTCCGATAACACGCGCTCGTTTTCATCGTCTTCTTCCGCGAAAAAATGCGCGCCGGGCACAAGCGCGGAAAGCTCTGCTTCAAGGAAGCTCTGCACCTTTACGTCGTATTCGGTGACGTAATTGAACGTTCCGCCCTTTTCGTGTATCTGCTCTCGCGGGCAGCCTTTTTCCGTACCGTCGAGTATCTTTGCCGCCTCGTAAATAATATTTATTATTTTTTCATTTCTTTTTATCATATTGAAGTCACCTCACAGCACGATTATATCACTTTTTTTCCTAATGTCAAGCCGGACCATTGACAAACCTTAAACTATATGATAAAATTATATAAATCATAAGGAGACGCTGCATATGAGAAAAATTCTGTCTTTAATACTTGCCTTACTGACCGTTGCCGCCGTGTTTTCGGGCGTTTTTTCAGCCGTGAGCGCGATCCCCGGCGACGTTAACGGCGACGGCGACATAGACAACAAGGACGTTGTTTTGCTTTTCAGATTCGTGAGCGGCAATAAAACCGGAGCGGTTGAGGCAAACTGCGATTTTAACAAAGACGGCGAAGTCAACAATAAAGACGTTACGTCTCTTTTCAGATACGTAAGCTCCGGAACCTTACCGGCCGTCGTTGAAATGAAAGAACCCACCGACGTTAAAATAGGCGATACGCTTTTGACGGAATTTTTCGTAGTGATCTCGCCCGACGCGCCGTCCGGCGTAAAGAATTCAGCCGCGGATCTTGTAATGCTGATCGAATATGCCACGGGAGTCGAGCTGCCGCTCGTATCCGACAGCGCCGCGCCATATCACTCCATTATCCTGCACGAAACCAAGCTCGACAACAGCGCGATAACCGAGGCGAGAGCCGAGGTCAAGGACGACGGATACGCGCTTGTGGAATCCGGCGGCAATCTGTATATAAGCGGCGTTTTAGCGAGAGGAACGACTAACGGCGTATACGATTTCTTACAGAATTATCTCGGTATGAGATTCTATTCCGACACGTTCACACACATAAGAAAAGATTACGTCAAAGACGTGCCCGCGGGGCAGAGAACGGTATATAATCCCGTATTCCCCGCCAGATACAACTGGACCGTGTCGGGCGAGACGAACAATCAGAGATTTGCAAAGCGCACGAAGAGCACGAGCATAAAATACGCCGGCTCTCACAACCTCGGCTCGCTTTCAAAGACCGGCGACGGAGTGAGCGCTCAGCCGTGTCTGTCCGACGAGACGGTATATGAAACGGTTTTCAAAAACCTGTGCAAGCAGATAGAAAAAAGCCCTAACAAGACGTTTTTCCATATAAATCAGAACGACGGCGGAAAATTCTGCTCCTGCGCGGAATGTACCGCTAAAAACAAAGCCGCGGGCGGCACCGCGATGGGCTCGCTTTTAGTGTTCATCAACAGGATTGCCGCGGCTGTAAAAGAAAAATATCCGGACAGGAATATCGATATACTGACGTACGCGTATAAAGAAACGACGATAGCGCCGGATCCGTCTTACGTAAAACCGGCGGACAACGTGATAATAGTGCTTTGCATGATGGATTCGTCTTGCTTTACCCACGCGTATAACGACCCGAACTGCGAGCACAACAAAAAAGCGTACGAAAATATGGTGAACTGGTCTAAGATCTGCGATAAATTCGCCGTGTACGACTATTCGTACAACTTCGCTTCCACCGTATCGTCCGTCGGACCCAACCTCGATATTTTATGGGACAACTTCCGGGCGTTCAAGGCGTGCGGCTGTATAGGTCTGCTGTTCGAAGGTGACCACATGTCGGAGACGGGCGAGTTCGCGGAGCTGCGCAACTATCTTATAAACAGACTTATGTGGGATCCCGACATGACAAAGGCGGAATATAACAAAATCCGCAAAGAGTTCATGGAGGACTATTACGGTGACGCCGCGCCGTATATTTCCGAATATATAGATCTGCTGAACGCCACGTCAAGAAGGCCTTTGACGGAATGGAACGGTCACACCTCCGTTTATACCGACCCGAAGGTTTTCTACGCGCCCGCGGTTAACGGCAAAAACGACTATACCGTCATAAACAAGTGCAAACAGCTCTGGGAGAGCGCGGAGGCGTGTACGCTTACCGACGAACAGTTCGCGCACGTTGAAAAATCGTCGACCCATTTTTACGACTTCCTTTCAAGATACGCGGAAGACTATATGGTAAAAAGAAAAGCCACTTCAAAATTCCAGGCGCTGTGCGACAAATACACGTACGACTATGACGCGGATCTGCCGGATCCGGGAAATGCGGACGCCTCTCCGACGGAGCCGTCAAGCGGACTTTCGTTCAGAGCGTATCCCGACGGCGGCCTGTACGTCAGCGACAGAGGATCGTTTGAAGACGGACTTCTCGTTATACCGACAAAGAACGGCGGCAAAGCCGTGACCGCGGTCGGAAAGAGCGCGTTTGCCCGCGCGACGAATCTTATAGAGATCCGTGTACCGGAGGGTATAACGTATATCGGCGCGTACGCGTTCCGCGGATGTAAGAATCTGGAAACGGTATATCTGCCGGAAAGCCTTAAAACACTCGGCTTCGGCGCGCTCGGCATAACCGGCGACGAGCATTACGGCTGTGACAAACTGACGGATATATATTACGCCGGTACAAAAGCCGCATGGCAGAAGCTCTACGAGCCGAACAACGGCGCATGGGGCACGCTCAAAGACGTCACCGTTCATTGCTCAGACGGAGACGTTATAATACCGGAGAAATATTAAAATAGTTATGTATATTTTGATTCAGATGAATTCTTTTGCGATAATAGTAGTATGGGAGGTTATACAACAGACTGTTGTATATTATATATCAATAATCATTTAGATGATCATCATTTAACAAATTAGAATAGGAGAGGATTATGAGGAGGATCTGTTCAATAATTTTAGCCATTTTGACAGCGGTTATTGCTTCGTCATGCACAATCGGAAAAGCGGATTATTTTGATGATTCTGAATATTATGACAATATGGAACTTAACAACAGGGGTATCTATATCAAAAATCCGGCAGATTTCTGCCGTATCGCAGAAAGATTTGAAAATGAAAATAGCTTTAAACCGTATGACGGGTTTGAAGAGGCTATGTTAGATCTTGACAGTATATCAGGAATAGGTGGATTTCATGAATGTCCTTCGATCCTCGGCAAACGATTGATTGAGATCAAAGAGAAAAAATTCAAATTTCCGATTTTGCCCGCGGAAAAGATGTCGGAATACGGGGTGTCACTGTATTGTCTGACGCGAAAATTGTGCTATATAACACTGATACCTAAAGATACGGAAATAATGTATTCATTTACGTACTGTTTGGATGACGACAACGGAGCGGAGAAAAATGCGGAAGAATTTGAAAAATACAGACAGATAGGTAATATAACCATAGATAACTCAGCAATTGAATATAACGGGAAAATGGAATATAACGGGAAAACGGTCGATATTCTCGGAAAAAAGGTAGACGTTGTAACGTTGACAAATAATAAAGGAAGCATATCTTATTCTACCGATACTTATTACGTGGACGGCATACCGGTAAATACGTGGTGCGTAAGATACGGTGCTGCTGTGAATCATTCCGGTAACGCGGAGCTCGATGAGATTGATTTCAGTCAGTTTGAATGGCTGAGCCTGGAAGAACTTGCAAAACGCAATGATGAATATGACACGTGGTATGAGACGTGGGGGGAAACCCATCCGTTTGAGAAGAATTTTCATAATCTTGAGTATAGGAAGTATTTGGAATCAAAATAACGGTTCTGATGTCACTTTCGGTATCCGTATTGATCTGTATATACGTAACAAGCGTGATTTTTTGCAAAAAACACCGTATATATTAAAAAAATAATAAAAAACCTCTTGACAAGGCGGAGATTTTGTGATATGATGTCTCTACCTCTGCGGGAGGTTCTTTTTTCGTGCGAAAAAATATCCGCCGTCGAGGGAGGTACAATCTTCGGCGCAATGTCTGTACCATCTCCGTGACATTCGCCAAATCTAAACGGGAGGTGCCGTCAAATGAGAGACAAGATCACGCTTGCCTGCACGGTCTGCAAGCAAAGGAACTATGACACCAAGAAAAACAAGAAAAACGACCCCGACAGACTTGAGATGAACAAGTACTGCAGATTCTGCCGTAAGCACACTCTGCACAAGGAAACAAAGTAATTTATTAAAAACCGGAGGCTGTTATGGCGAACGAACTTAAAACTTCCGACAAAGCGGAGGTCAAAGAGACCCGGAAAAAAGAAAATTTGTGGAAGCGCATAGTCAGGTTTTTAAAGGATTACAAAGGCGAACTCAAAAAGATCACATGGCCCACGGCAAAGCAGACGGCTAAAAACACCGGTATAGTGCTCGCCGCCATGGTCATTGTGGGACTTGTAGTGGTTCTGCTTGACACAGCGTTTTCTCAGATCATCGGTCTGCTCGGAAAAATAGGAAGCTGACCGTATCCGGCAAAGCCGCGCGCCTGTTATGCGAGGGCGTATGCGGTACAATTTATTCGCATAAAGAAAGAGGCTTGCTATGATGGATGATTACTCCCCCGAACCTAAATGGTATGTAGCTCATACTTATTCGGGATATGAGAACAAAGTCATGGACGATATCAAAAAGATAGTGGAGAACAGAGGACTTCAGGACGTCGTAACGGACGTGAGGATCCCCATGTCGGTCACCGTGGAGATGGACGGAGACGAAGAAAAGATCCACGAATCAAAGTTATTCCCCAGCTACGTTCTCGTAAAAATGGTGATGAATGATTTCACCTGGCATATCGTAAGAAATATCCGCGGTGTTACCGGCTTTGTCGGTCCCGGATCCAAACCCGTCGCTCTTACGGACGCGGAGGTTGCGCAATGGGGTCTTGAGCCCGAGGAAGGCGAGACCGCGCCCGTCGTCAAAAAATCCACTCTCGGATTTGCGGTCGGCGACACGGTCAGGGTCAAGGAAGGCGTTATGCTCGGTATTTCCGAGGTCAAGGTGCTTGAGATTTCTTCCGATGAGTCGAAGATCACCTGTTCCGCGTTCATGTTCGGACGTGAAACCGTCGTTGAGCTTGACGCGGCGGACGTATCACCCTTATAATAAGCCCGGCATATACGCACCGTTAAGCATTTGCCGCTTTTCGAGTGCAGTCGTGGGAGGAAGATAAATTTTTTCGTGTCTTCCGATAAATAACCACATACGGAGGTAATAAAAATGGCAAAGAAAATAGTAGCTTACGTAAAGCTCCAGTTACCCGCGGGTAAAGCGAACCCCGCGCCCCCTGTAGGTCCCGCTCTTTCTCCTCACGGAGTATCGAGCCCCAACTTCTGTAAAGAGTTCAACGAGAGAACAAAGAACGATATCGGTCTTATCATACCCGTCGTTATAACGATATATGCCGACCGTACGTTCACGTTCATCACAAAGACTCCGCCCGCGGCAGTTCTTATAAAGAAGGCCTGCGGTATCGAATCCGGCTCCGCCGTTCCGAACAAGACGAAGGTCGCTTCGATAACGAAGGAACAGATCAGAAAAATCGCAGAGACAAAAATGCCCGACCTCAATGCCGGTTCAATAGAAACGGCTATGAGCATGATCGCCGGTACCGCCCGCAGCATGGGCGTCACGGTAGTTGACTGAAAGGAGGCGGAAACGGTATGTTCAGAGGAAAGAAATATAAGGACAGCGCAAAACTCGTTGACCGCACCAAACAGTACGACGAAAAGGAAGCTTTCGAGCTTCTGATACAGACGTCAAAGGCAAAATTCGACGAGACCGTCGAGGCTCACATCAGACTGGGCGTTGACAGCCGTCACGCAGACCAGCAGGTCAGAGGCGCCATCGTTCTGCCGAACGGAACAGGTAAGACCGTCCGCACCCTCGTTTTCACAAAGGGCGACAAGGTAGACGCGGCTCTCGCGGCAGGCGCGGATTACGTCGGCGCCGAGGATTACGTAACGAAGATAACCAAGGAAAACTGGTTTGAATTCGACGTAGTTATCGCTTCCCCCGATATGATGGGCGTTATAGGCCGCTTAGGTAAGGTTCTCGGTCCTAAAGGACTTATGCCTAACCCCAAAGCCGGTACAGTCACACCCGACGTTGCCCGTGCGGTAAAGGAAGCCAAAGCCGGTAAGATAGAATACCGTCTTGACAAGACCAACATCATCCACTGCCCGATAGGAAAATCCTCCTTCGGCGCGGAGAAACTCATGGAAAACTTTGACGCTCTTATGGGAGCGATAATCAAAGCCAAACCGGCAGCCGCTAAAGGTCAGTACCTCAAGAGCGTATGCATAGCCTCTACAATGGGCCCCGGCATAAAGCTCAACGGCGCAAAGATCGGCGGTTAATCTGATCGACAATAAAAAATGCGTACGATAAGTACGCATTTTTTGTTCACAGTGAAGACGAACTCCTTCAGTCTGCCGGGAAAATACCCGGCAGACAGCTCCCTCGGAGAGGGAGCCTTTTTTGCCTCCGTCTCAAAGGGAGGCGGATCGCGCTTGCGCGAGACGGAAGGAGTTTTTATTTCCTTCTTTTTTCGGATATTTCGCAGCAGGCTTTGGCGAACATCATTCTGCTGCCCGCCGGCGTGGCGTCGAACTGCGCCGAGTTTGCGGCGCCGACGCCTAAGTTCTCCGCCGCCTCAGCCGCGTCTATGTTGGAGGCTAAAAAGATGAATTCCCAGCCTTCCTCTTTCTTTTTCTCCACCATTTTGCGCACCTGATCACCTTTGTACTTTCTGCTTGCGTTTTCCATTCCGTCCGTCGTTATAACGAACATCGTCTTTTCCGGTACGTCCTCGGCTCTTACGTATTTGTGTATCTTTTCGATATGCCCGATAGTATCGCCTACCGCGTCGAGCAGAGCGGTACAGCCGCCGGTATGGTAATCCTTGTCCGTCATCGGCTTAATTTCGCTTATGCTCACGCGGTCGTGTACCGTCTCGGATGCGTTTGAGAAGAGCACAGTGGTGACGAGCACCTCGCCCTCCGTTTTTTTCTGTTCTTCTATCACAGAGTTGAAGCCGCCTATCGTGTCCGCTTCAAGTCCGTGCATCGATCCGCTTTTGTCTAAGATGAATACGAGCTCCATTGTGTTGTTTTTCATTTTTATTTACCTCTCTTTCTTTTTTGTGACCTCATTATACACCGGGATAAAATAAAAAAGGTCGCTTGAAAAGCGACAAATTGATGTAGAATTAAGAATTCAGAATTAAGATGCAGCGTCCCGCGGGGATATGAATTGTCTGCGGCACGGGTCGATATGCCGTGCAGATTTCGTTTGGGGGTTTCCCACCCCTCCGGCGCGTTCCGCACCAACCCCCAAACCCCCTTACCCCTCCCACAATCTCCGAAGAGATTGAGGGGGCTTGACGGAAGTAAGCCCCCCGTCCTACAGCCGCGCCCACCCAAGCGCGCCGTAAGGCGCACGGATAGTCGGGGCGACGACCCCTATATTATTCTTTATACGATAAGATCTCGCACAGCGTATGGAGCGCGTTTTCTTTCTGTTTTTGCCTGAATACGATCACGGGTTTTCTGCCGGGGCTTATCATAAGTCTGCCCTTTGAGGCTGAGGTTATGACGACCCATTTTTCCGCGTCGAATTCGTACGGTGTAAGCACTATCCTGCCGTCGCGCTGGTCTATACGCTCCACGTCAAGCGAGCATCCGAGCGCGCGCAGAAGCGAAACATACAGCAGATTGTCAACGAGACCCGGAAATTCGCCGAAGCGGTCGAATAGCTCGTCGGCAACGTCGTCTAAATCGGCGGGCGAGGTAATATGCGATATTTTCTTATACATTTCTATACGCAGACCGTCTGCGCCGATGTAGTTTTTCGGTATATAAGCGGAATACTGTACGTTTACGGTACATTCCTTTACGGGCTGTATTATCTCGCCTTTTTCCTCAAGCACGGCTTCGTTCAAAAGCTTTATATACATATCGTAGCCGACGGAATCTATATGTCCGTGCTGTTCCGCGCCTAAAAGATCGCCCGCGCCGCGTATTTCAAGATCGCGCAGAGCAATTTTGAAGCCCGAACCGAATTCCGTGTATTCTCTTATTGCGGACAGCCTTTTTTCCGCTATCTCGGTAAGCGACTTATACGGTCTGTACGTGAAATACGCGTAAGAGCGGCGGTTGCTTCTGCCTATCCTGCCTCGTATCTGGTGAAGCTGGGAAAGACCGAGCCTATCCGCGTCTTCGATTATCAGCGTGTTGGCGTTAGGCACGTCGACGCCGGTCTCTATTATCGTGGTGCAGACTAAAATGTCTATACTTCCGTTTATGACGTCGCGCCAGATGTCGGACAGCTCTTCTTTATCCATTTTGCCGTGGGCGTAAACGACCGTCGCATCCGGGCACATTTCTTTTATTTTTGCCGTGCAGTTCTGTATAGTTTCCGTATCGTTGTGCAGATAAAATACCTGTCCGCCGCGGCGCAGTTCTTTTTTAAGCGCCTCGGCTATTATCATATCGTCGTATTCGAGCACGTACGTCTGCGGAGGCAGGCGGTCCATCGGCGCCTCGTCTAAAATGCTCATATCGCGTATGCCGGATATAGCCATGTTCAGCGTTCGCGGGATAGGCGTTGCGGTGAGAGTTAAAACGTCCGCGACCTCGCTCATTTTTTTGAGCTTTTCTTTGTGCGCTACGCCGAATCTCTGTTCCTCGTCAACGATTATAAGCCCTAATTTCTTGAATTCCACGTCGTCTGAAAGCAGTCTGTGCGTGCCGACTATAATATCAATATCGCCGCGTTTGAGTTTGCGCAGCGTTTCTGTCTGCTGTTTTCCCGTCCTGAAGCGCGAGAGCATATCGACGGTCACGGCAAAGCCGCGCATACGCGACAGTATAGTCTGGTAATGCTGCAGCGCTAAGATCGTCGTAGGCACGAGCACGGCGGTCTGATATCCGTCCGCCGCCGCCTTGAACGCGGCGCGGAGCGCCACCTCCGTTTTGCCGAAGCCCACGTCGCCGCAGAGCAGTCTGTCCATCGGATGGGACGAGCACATATCGCGCTTTATGTCGTTTGACGCTTCAAGCTGGCCGTCCGTCTCCTCGTATTCAAACGCCGCCTCGAACTGCGCCTGCATATCGTCGTCTGCGGAAAACGCTATGCCCGGTCTGCGCAGACGCTTTGCGTACAGGTCTATAAGCTCCGCAGCCATTTCCTTTGCCGCGGCTTTCGCTCTTGTTTTTGCGCGCTCCCAGTCGGCGGAGCCCATTTTGTTCAATCGCACGGTCCCGGTCTCCGCGCCGGCGCCTATATATTTTGAAATAGAATCAAGTCTGTCGCACGGAACGTACAAAACGCCGTTTTCCGCGTATTTTATATGCAGAAAATCACGCCGGCAGCCGTCGTAACCGTCAAGCGTCTTGATGCCGACGAAAACGCCTATGCCGTGCGTGTCGTGGACGACGTAATCGCCGGGCGTAAGATCGGCGTAAGATAAGATCCTTTCCTTTGCTGAAACCTGTTTTTTTCTTGCGGCGCGGCGTTTTACCATGGCTTTGCCGTAAAGACTGCCGTTTTGGCAGAGCGAAATTACCGCAAAGCGCGACTGCTCCGAGATAAATCCCGGCACGCCGCACGGATAAATGATATACGGCGTTTTATACACGTCTTCCGCGTTTGTCTGCTTATCCGAGCTTACGTACGGCGCAGCCGTTCCCGTTTCGTATAACATATCGGAATACGACCGCGCGACCGCCTCGTTTTCACAGAGCAGCACTACGCCCCATTTGCCGTCTATATATCTTTGCAGATCGTCGCGCAAAAGCTCAAAGCTGTCGTTATAAGAAAGCGGTGAAGAGGTGCGGAACGAGAAAACGCCGCCGTACTTTAATCCGCCGGATGAGAAGTTGTCTATATATACCGCCGCCGACTCTTCTGCAAAAACGTCAAACGCGGCGCCGGGCGCTCTGTATTCCGCGTATTTTCCGTTTATCTGTCCCTGTTCTATCAATAAAGACACGGAAAGCTCGTCCGCCTTAGCCGAGCCCTTTATCCTGTCGGCTATCGTGTTCGGCGCGTCGCATATGACGAGGGCGTCTTTGAAATAGTCGAGAAGCGTCTGCTTCTGCTCGTATACGACGCTGATATATTTATCCAAAAAATCCGGCATGGCTGTGTTTTCAAGCGAAGAAAGCTCGCCTTCAAGGGCTTTTTTCGTTTCTTCCCTTGACGCTTTTTTTATCTGCGCTTTTATTACCGCTTTTACTTTTTCTTTGCTTTTATCGTCGGCTAAGACCTCGCGTACGGGATATATCGAAAAAGACGGCACGTTTTCTATCCTGCGCTGGCTTATTATATCGAAAATGCCTAAGCTGTCTATCATATCGCCGAAAAGCTCCGCACGGTAAGGTTCGGCAGACGACGGCGGAAAAATGTCTATGATCCCGCCGCGGACGGCAAACTGTCCCGCGCCGTCAACGCTTGTGACGCGGTTGTAGCCGCACGACACGAGATAATCGGACAACTCCGGCAGATCGAGGACGTCCTCGACCGAATATCTGCGGTTGTATTTTTTAAGTTTTTCTTTAGGTATGGTATACTGCAGCGCGGCGCCGGGCGTCGTAACGACGCAGTCGACGGAGCCGTCAAGCACGGCGGTCAGAACGCCTATGCGCTCCTGCTCGTATTCGTGAGAGCAGGCGACGTTTGAAAGCGAAAAATCGCGCTCCGGATATATAAGGCACTTAAGCTTAAGCTCTGTCAGCGCCGCGTATACCCGCATCATCTCTTTTTCGTCGCCGCAGACGATCAGCGCGGGCTTGCCATTTCCGGCGTCCTCGCACAGACACGCGCAGAAAGCGAATTTCGCGCCGTCACAAAGCCCGGAGGCGAGTACCGGACGGGCTTTTTCATATTTTATCATTTCATCCCGCGTCTGCACAAACGCTTTGTATTCGCCTATGGCGCGGAAAAGGTCTTTTATTAAATTCATAGTCTGAACACCTTGACGCTTTTGACGGCTGTGCCGTCCTCGTATTCTCCCGTTTCACCCAAAGCAAAGAAGCCTTCCTCATCGTATAACCGCACTCTTTGCCCGGGTTCAAACGACGTGTTTATCTTTTTTTGGTATATCTCACAGCCGCTTTTGCAGAGCTTTAAGAAAAAGCCGCTTAATTTCAGGACCGGCAGAGAAGAGAAAAGACTTTCCGTCGGCATGAGCCGCTCACATAACTGTTCGTACGTCATATTCTCACATTCAGACAGCGTGACGGCGTCTTTTATATCAAAATTACCGCTTTTTATGCGGCGCAGTTCCGCCATACATCCGCCGCAGCCGAGCTTTTTTCCTATATCGTCGCACAGCGTTCTGATATACGTTCCCTTTGAGCATCTGACGTATATGCCGTAATCACGCCCGTTTATTTTTTGCGCTTTTATTTCTTTTATAACTACCTCGCGCGGCTCGCGCTCAACTTCTATGCCGCGTCTTGCAAGATCGACTAACTTTCTGCCGTTTTGCTTTAACGCGGAATACATCGGCGGTATCTGCATATACGCGCCCTCAAACGACCGCACGGCGCCGTATACCGCTTCGCTGTCCGGGGTGACGTCGCATTTTGATATTATTTCTCCGCTTATGTCCTGCGTGTCGGTCGTTATGCCGAGGCGAAGAATTGCTTCATAGACTTTCTCATCCGCCGTTATATATTCCGCCGCTTTTGCCGCGCGTCCCGCCAGAATGACGAGAAGACCGGTCGCGTCCGGGTCGAGCGTTCCGGTATGACCGATCTTTTTTGTACGCAAAAGACGCCGCATTCGGTTTACAGCGTCGTGCGACGTAATGCCTTTAGGTTTGTCTATTAAGATTATTCCGTCAGGCTCCATTATTTTTTGTCCTTTTTAAAGGTCCTTTCTTTCAGCGCTTCGGCCTGCTCGGCTTCAAGCTCCGTGTCAAGGCATATATATCTGTACGCGGAGTAAAGCGTCACGGCGTTGATCACCGTAACGACTATAAACAGCGCGTATCTTATCACGTCGAACACGTCGCCGAATTTGACAGGAAGCGACGCGGTTATATTGACTATGCAGAAAGCGGCGGTCGCGGCGACGGAGCGTATGCCGTTCTTTTTGACCTTTTCACAATCCGTCTGCCGTCCCATATCGAACACGGCGTACATCAAAAGCACCTGCGTCAGAGCGAAAAGCACGGCGTTTACGGTAAAAGAATACGTTCTTATACCGACCATTAAAGACTCGTTCATTCCGCCATAGCTCCATAAACCCTGTATCAAAGCGTCAAATATCATTGCGAGGTCAAGTAAGACCGCGCCGAACATAGCGTATTTTGCGTATTTTGAATACGCGGCGAATTTGCGCAGACCGAATATGAGCACGGTGTAGCCGATAACGCATAAAATTTTGCAGAAAAACACCAGAAGGGCCTCATTTACAATGAAGCCCAGGTCAAATACGGTAAAAAGATAACCTGTGAATATTATTCCGAATCCCATATCAGTTTCCGGTGCCGGGTTTGCCGCAGCACTTTTTATATTTCAGACCGGATCCGCAGGGGCACGGATCGTTCGGTCCCACTTTTACTTTTTTGACTATCGGTTTTTTCTTGACCGTTTTGTCGGGTGCGCCCGCCGTCATCTCGCGCTCCTCCGTGCGTTTTATCTGCATCCTCGGCCTTACGGAGAGAATGCGGCGCACGGTGTTCTCGCGTATGTCGTCTATCATTTCATCAAACGCGTCGGACGCGGCGAGCTTGAATTCGGTCACGGGGTTCCTCTGCGCGTACGACTGCAGACCTATGCCGTCTCTTACGTCGTCCATCGCGTCTATATGGTCCATCCAGAGTGAATCGAGCGTCGTCAGAAGTATTACGCGTTCTATCTCGCGCATCTGGTCGCCGAAGATCTTTTCCTGTTCCGCGTAACGCTCCATCGCGCGCTTTTTCATCTCCTCGACGATATCCTCGCGCTTTACGGTTTTAAGCTCCTCCGCCGTATATCTGAAATCGTCGTCGGATAAGATGATGCCGCGGTATTTACTGTGAAGCTCGTCAAAGAGCCATTCGTTCGGATCGTCGGACGCCGTGCATCTCGCCGCAGCGTCTTCGACCGTCTGCTCTATCATATCCATGATCTTCTCGCGCATATCGCCGTCGTTTAAGATCTCGTTTCTCTGATCGTAGATCTGCTTTCTCTGCTGATTCATGACGTCGTCGAACATCAAAACGTTCTTTCTGCGCTCAAAGTTTATGGACTCAAGCCGCTTCTGCGCGTTTTCTATAACGCTCGTTAAAATTTTCGCCTCTATCGGCACGCCGTCGGGCGTGAGCATCATCGCGCGCTTCATCCTGTTCTCGGAGCCGAACAGACGCATAAGATCGTCTTCAAAAGATATATAGAATCTCGATTCGCCCGGGTCGCCCTGACGTCCGGCGCGTCCGCGGAGCTGGTTGTCTATACGCCTTGATTCGTGGCGCTCCGTACCTAAAATGAACAGACCGCCCGCCGCTTTTACTTTTTCGTACGCGGGTATTATTTCTTCTCTGTGCTTCTGATAAAGCTCATGGAAGACCTCGCGCGCGGCTAAAACTTCTTCTTCAACGGACTGCGAGGTACCGGTAGCCTGAGCGATAACGGCTTCCTCATAGCCCATTTTTCTCATCTCGGCTTTAGCCAGCCATTCGGGGTTGCCGCCGAGCATAATGTCCGTGCCGCGGCCCGCCATGTTGGTGGAAATGGTGACAGCGCCGGGGCATCCCGCCTGAGCGACTATCTCCGCTTCTTTTTCATGGTATTTGGCGTTTAAGACTACGTGATCTATGCCCTCTTTTTTAAGCCGTTTTGAAAGCATCTCGGACTTGTCTATCGTAATGGTACCGACAAGCACCGGCTGATCCTTTTCGTGGCATTCCTTTATCTGATCGATTATAGCGTCAAGCTTTGAGGCGGCTGTCTTGAAAACGACGTCCTCGCGGTCAATTCTTATCATAGGCTTGTTCGTCGGTATCTCAACGACGTCAAGGTTGTATATCTCGCGGAATTCCTCGTCCTCTGTAAGCGCCGTACCGGTCATACCGGCGAGCTTGTTATACAGACGGAAATAGTTCTGGAACGTGATGGTGGCAAGCGTCTTTGACTCTTTTTCTATCTGTACGCCCTCTTTCGCCTCTATAGCCTGATGCAGGCCCTCGTTATAGCGGCGTCCGAACATAAGACGTCCGGTAAAGGAGTCGACTATAATGACCTCGCCGTCTTTTACTACGTAGTCGTCGTCAATATGATAGTTGCCGTGCGCTTTTATCGCCTGGTTTATGTGATGCGCTATCTCCGCGTTTTCCGGCGCTCCGTAGTTTTCTAAGTTGAAGAATTTCTCCGCGCGTTCTATACCGCGCTTTGTTAAAACGGAGGTCTTCGCCTTTTCATCGACTATATAATCGTATTCCTCCGATACAGAAGACGAGTCCATATCCTCTTTCGAGTCTATTTCCTTCATCTTATACATACGCAAGCCTTTTACGAAAGATTCGGCTCTGTCGTACAGATCCGTCGGCTTGTCGCCGGGGCCGGATATGATAAGCGGCGTCCTCGCCTCGTCTATGAGTATGGAGTCCACCTCGTCGACTATCGCGTAAGCGTGGCCGCGCTGTACCATTCTGTCTTTATACGTCACCATGTTGTCGCGCAGATAGTCAAAGCCGAATTCGTTGTTCGTACCGTACGTTATGTCCGCGGCATAAGCCTGACGCTTTATACTGTTGTCGCGCTCGTTTGAAATTATAAGTCCGCAGGACAGACCCAAAAAGTTATATATCCTGCCCATCTCCTCGCTGTCACGCGTGGCAAGGTAGTCGTTTACGGTAACTATATGCACGCCGTTTCCGGTCAGGGCGTTAAGATACGCCGGCAGCGTCGCGGCGAGGGTTTTACCTTCACCGGTCTTCATCTCGGCGATACGTCC
>DBWC01000022.1:4985-30413 GCA_002308615.1 Clostridiales bacterium UBA1248 | reverse complement strand
TTCCGTCGTCTCGCCGTCCGCCAGACGCTTTTTGAAGCTGTCCGTCATCGCGCGAAGCTCCGCGTCCGTCTTTTGCTTGTATTCCTCCGCCAGCGCTTCTATTTTGTCAACGATAGGTATTATTTTCTTGACCTGTCTGTCGCTGTACGTTCCGAATATTTTAGTTATAAGTCCCATTTTTAACTTCTCCGATTATTATTATTTAAAAATAGATTATTTACTGTATACCCATTATATGCTATTATACAAAAAGCGCGGTGTTAAATAAAACCGTATTTTGTAAATTTTCATAAGGAAGATAAGTTATGGATATAAATATAGCGCTCATAGAGCCGGAAATCCCGCAGAATACGGGAAATATCGCAAGAACGTGCGCCGCCGTCGGCGCGTCGCTTCACCTCGTCAAGCCGCTCGGCTTTGAGATAGACGACAGAAAACTGAAGCGCGCCGGGCTCGATTACTGGGACAAGCTCGATATAACGTATTATGAAAATCTTGACGAATTTCTGTATAAAAACAAAGACGAGGCGATGTTTTTCTTTACCACAAAGGGAAAACAGGCTTATACAGACGTGACGTACCCCAAACGCGTGTTTATAGTTTTCGGAAAAGAGACGAAAGGACTGCCGGAGGAGCTTTTATACGCAAATCCGGAAAAGTGCGTGCGTATCCCCATGCGCGACACGCTCCGCTCGCTTAATCTCTCAAACTCCGTCGCCGTCGCCGTTTACGAGGTCTTGCGCCGGCGTGATTTTGACGGTCTGCGCGAGGCGGGACAGCTTACGAAATATACGTGGTAAAAAATCAAGGGGCTGTCAAACAGCCCCTTTGCTTTTTGAATTATGATACTTATACAGCCGGGTTGTTGTCCGGTACGTATTCCGTAAGCGTGACGCTGAACGTCATCTGCATACCGTCCCTCGATATCACGACCTCTATCACGTCTCCCACGCTGCACTTCTGTATGAAGTTGGTTACCTGGGAGGACGTCTCCATCTTCGTTCCGTTTATTGAAACTATCCTGTCAACGCTCTGTATGCCGGCTTTCTCGGCGTCGGAGCCGGAGGTGACCCTGCTTACGTATACGCCGTATTCTTTAAGATTATATCTGTATAACGTATACTGATCGGAAACGTCCACCATCGTTACGCCGAGCGCAACTCTGCCGCGAACGTAGCCGTACTGCATGATGTCCTGAATGACCTTTATCGCGGTGTTTGACGGGATGGCGAACGCCAGACCTTCAATGCCGCTGCCGGAGGATTTCGCGTTTACTATACCGATACATTCGCCGGCTAAATTGAACAGACCGCCGCCGGAGTTGCCGGGGTTGATAGCCGCCGTCGTCTGAAGAAGCGTCATAGCCTTTCTATCTATGGTTATGGTCCTCTCAAGCGCGGAGATTATGCCCTGCGTAACGGTGCCGCCGAGCTCGCCGAGCGGGTTGCCTATGGCGAACACGGTCTCCGCGACGACAAGCTTTGACGAATCTCCGAACGTAGCGGGCTGAAGTCCCGTCGCGTCTATCTTGACGACAGCCAGATCAGCCGTGGCGTCCGCGCCCACAAGCGTGCCCATGTAGGATTTTCCGTTCCTGAGCGTTACCTTTATCTGCGTTGCGTCCTCGATAACGTGGTTGTTAGTTGCTATATATCCGTCTTCCGTGATTATTACGCCGGAGCCTCCGCCCTGTACGACGTACTGCTGCATGAACGAGCCCTGTACCGTCTGCTCCGTGCGGATCTCGACTACGGAATCAACGGTCATTGCCGCCGCCTCCGTCATTTGAAGCTGTTGTCCCGACGCGCTCGTTTTTATTTTCGCATCCGGATCCGTAAGAGGCGCCGATTCCGTTACAGCCGCTGTCGTTTCTTTTGTTTCCTCCAGTATACGCTGTGTTTCCGTATCGCCTCTTTCCGTTACGGAAGGCTGATTGTTATTGTTGTTCTGAGTTCTCTTTGCTATTATCAAGCCGAAAACGAGACATACCGTTGAGAATATTATCGCCAAAGCGGCGCATATGGCTATTACGGCGACTATCTTGCCGCCGCTTTTTTTCTGAGGCTGTGCCGGACGCGCCGTATACGGCTGTCTGTACTGCTGATACTGCTGCTGCTGATATTGCTGCTGATATTGCTGCTGATACTGCTGCTGATACTGCTGCTGTTGATACTGTTGCTGCTGATATTGCTGCTGCGGATTTTGATATCCGCAGCCGTTGCCGTTTCTTTGACGGTCTGATTCAGGATCCGGGTTCTGCGGGCGGTTATACACTATCCTGTACTGGCCGTCCGGCGACTGATACGAGCTGTAAAAATCCTGGTTCTGCGTTCCGCCGGGTATGGTCGTGTGCGGGATCTCTTCTTTTGCTTCTTCCGCCGGAGTCTCGTTTACCGGTGCCTCCGGGTCTGTGCCGACGTTATTTGCGTCTTCCGCGTTATCATTTATGGATTCCGGTCTGTTTTCTTCCGGGTCCGTGTTGTTATTATAATCGTCAATCATTTTCTGTCTCCTTTCGTGGTCTTTCGTTCGTATTATAATCGCCGAATGTGAAAACTATTTGACGTGATACTGTTTTTGTAATGAATTTTATAAAACGTCGTATACGGCTGTTATATCAGGACCGAGCTTTTCTATTCCGGAAGCGTCCTCGATAATAAATCCGAAGTATCCGTTATATTTGCATTCGGATAAAGGCGAAAATTCTTTTATGCCTGTCGGGCATCCTTTTGATACTACAAACGCTTTTCTTTTTGCGCCGGATATTACGCTGTTTTCGGTGCGTTTCCACGCCAGATCGTAAGGTTTGCCGTAAAGCGCCTCGTTCACGTCCGCCGTTAACGCCGCAGCGGTCGGTATCGCGCCGGCACCTCTGCCGTATAAAAGCACGTCGCCGGAATAACTGCATTTTACGAGTATGGCGTTGAAAACGTCGTCAACGTCGCAAAGCATATTGCCGGATGGTATGAAGCACGGCTTGACGCAGGCTGATACGCCGTTGCCGTCCGGCGTCTTCTCAGCGATGCCGAGCAGTTTGATTTTGCCGCCGAGCATAGAGGCGAGAGTAAGATCTTCCGCTTTTACACCGGAAATGCCTTTTGCGGTTATTTTTTCCGGCGGAATGAGTCCGCCGTTAATAAACGCGGAAAGGATCGACGTTTTTCTGCACGTGTCGAGCCCCTCGACGTCCGCCGTCGGGTCCGGCTCCGCGTAGCCGAGACGCTGAGCCTCGCACAGAGCGTTTTCATACGATTCGCCGTTTTGTGCCATTTTGGTCAGGATATAATTCGTCGTACCGTTCAGAATACCATAGATCTGATTTATTTCATCTGTTTTTAAACTCGTGCGCAGTGCGCGTATAAGCGGTATCGCGCCGCCGACCGCCGCCTCGAACAGATACGAAACGCCGTTGTCGCGCGCCGCCTGCAAAAGCTCAACTCCGTATTCCGCGACCACTTCTTTGTTTGAGGTTATGACGCTTTTTTTAGCCTGCATGGCTTCAAGCGAGCGCTCGTACGCCGCGCGTCTTGCGCCTGTGACCTCTATAACGGCTTCGATCTCCGGGTCGTTTAAAATTATACTAAAATCCTTTATATGCTTTTCGCCGTAGGGCAGACCGGGTATGTCGCGCAGATCGCAGATGTATTTGAGCTCCGCTGTGCCCGTACCCTCCGTTAACAGTTTGCATACTCCGGCGCCGATGACGCCAAAGCCCAGGACCGCGACTTTCTTCATAAAATTACTTCCTTTGTAAAATATGGGATAAATTATATCATAAAAATTTTATTAAGTCAAGTATTTTTGATTATCATAAAGCAAAAACGCTTTTGACGTATGCCAAAAGCGCTTTCATTTACCGTTTCTTATGCCAGGGTGTTAAGTTTTAACGTGAACTGGCTCTTTTTTCTGCTTGCGGCGTTCTTGCTGATGATGCCCTTGGCTGCCGCCTGGTCGATCTTTTTTACCGCTGCTCTGTATGCTGCGCCCGCGGCTTCCTTATCACCGGAAGTAAGAGCTGCGTCATACTTTTTGATCATCGTTTTAAGCGATGACTTGAACATTTTATTCTGAAGGGTCTTGGTTTCCGTTACCTTAACGCGCTTCTTTGCAGATTTGATATTCGGCACTTTTTATTCCTCCTGTAAATTTACGAATATGTATTTATGCCGCTGTCTGAGAGGACACAACGGCGCGATATACTATTTCAATTAAGTATAATACCATAGATTTTGAAAATAATCAAGACTTTTTTTCAAAAAAATAAAAATTTTTACCATATATTCAATAAACACAGCGTTGACAAATTTAAAAACGAGTGGTAATATATACGTGAGGTACGGAAATATGAAAATGAACGTAGGTATTTCAAGCGCGTGTTTTTACCCGCTTGACACAATAGAATCTTTAAAGGAATGCGTCAGGGGCGGATTTCATCTTGCGGAGATATTCATAAACACTCACAGCGAGATGTCCGGGGAGTATTATAAAGAGCTGAAAGCGTGTATAGACGATAACGGCATAAAGATCCTTTCGATACATCCCTTCACGTCCGGATACGAAAACGTCATCTTTTTCGCCGGATACGAAAGAAGGATAGAAGACGGCGTTGAGTATTACAATAATTATTTTGATTTTGCCTCAAAGCTCGGCGCAAAATTCGTCATATTCCACGGAAACAATATGAAAAACAAATTCTGCGGCTTTGAAAAGTACGCGGAGATATTCACGCGCGTAAACGAATGCGCGCACACCTTCGGCGTTGAGCTCATACACGAGAACACGACGTGGTGCATAGCGCGCAACGCGGACGGCATCTCAAAGCTGCGCGCCGCGTGTCCGGATATGAAATTCGTTTTTGACGCAAAGCAGGCGTGCCGCGGCGGATACGATCCGTACGCCGCGCTGCGTGCGATGGGCGATCACGTCGTCCACGTCCATATAAACGACTGGGCGGACGGACACTGCACGCCGCCGTGCATGGGCAAACTCGATATGAAGCGGATCGTCGACAGGCTTAAGGAGATCGGCTACAAAGGCGACGCCGTTGTGGAGGTCTACCGCGAGAATTTCACGGATATATACCAGCTTGAAGCGTCGGCGAGGATGCTGGAGAAAATACTGCAAAACTAAAAAATCTGTTTGTAAAAAAATTGCAAGTATCAAAAAATATACTTGCATTTTTTATATTTTTGTGATATAATACCCCATAACCTTTACGGAAGGAGATAGAAAAATGCTTGATATAAGAAAAGAAAGAACAAAAACGCCGAAAACAAAGCCGGATTACGACAATCTCGGTTTCGGCAGATATTTTACCGACCATATGTTTTTGATGAACTATGACGAGGGAAAGGGCTGGCACGACGCGCGCATAGTGCCTTACGCTCCGTTTGAGCTTGAGCCTTCCTGCATGGTGTTCCATTACGCGCAGGAGATGTTTGAAGGTCTTAAGGCTTATATGACGGCCGACGGAAAGATCCAGCTTTTCCGCCCGGACAAAAACATCGAGCGTATGCATAATACGAACGAGCGTCTCTGCATCCCGCAGATACCGAACGAGGACGTGCTGCAGGCTATAACGGAGGTCGTTTTGTTTGACCGCGACTGGATACCGACAAAGGTCGGCACGTCGTTATACATCCGTCCGTTCATCATAGCCACCGATCCGCATCTCGGCGTCCATCCATCGCATTCATACGTTTTCTGTATAATCTTATCGCCTGTCGCGGCTTACTACGCGGAGGGCATAAACCCCGTCAAGATATTCATAGAGCGCGATTACGTCCGCGCCGTCAAGGGCGGCACCGGCTTTGCAAAGGTCGGCGGAAACTACGCCTCGTCCTTAAAAGGACAGGAAAAAGCGGCGAAGCTCGGTTATTCTCAGGTTTTGTGGCTTGACGGTATTTACAGAAAATACATCGACGAGGTCGGCGCGATGAACGTGTTCTTCGTCATAGGCGACGAGGTCGTCACACCGTCTCTGGTCGACGGAAGCATCCTTCCCGGCGTTACGAGAGCCTCCTGCATAGAGCTGCTCAGGAGCAAGGGCTACAAGGTCAGCGAAAGAAAGATATCCGTTGACGAGCTTTATGAAGCGTACGACAAGGGCGAACTGAAAGAGGCTTTCGGCACCGGTACCGCCGCCGTTATCTCGCCTATCGGATCGCTTGACGACGAGAACAAAAAAGCCGTTATTAACAACGGAGAAATAGGTCCTATCTCTCAGATGTTATACGATACTCTTACCGGCATCCAGTGGGGAAATCTGCCGGATGAGTTCGGCTGGACAAAAGTCATAGGCTGATGGAATTTAAAGTCCCGCCCGAATACGAGGGGAAGCTTCTGCGTGAATTTCTGCGCGGCATCCCCGGTATTTCGGGCGGAATTTTGACCGAGCTGAAACGTACGGAAAACGGCATAACCGTAAACGGGGAGCAAAAGACCGTGCGGTATAAACTGCAATCAGGCGACGTCGTGCGTCTTGAATTTGAACAAGAGCGCAAAACGGACGCGGAGCCCGTCGACATACCGCTCGATATCATTTACGAGGACGACGACATGATAGCCGTCAACAAGCCCTCCGGTATGCCGACGCACACGTCTCACAACCATCATTATGACACGCTCTCAAACGCGCTCGCATATTACTATAAAGGAAAGAATTTTGTTTTCCGCGCCGCAAACCGCCTTGACAATCACACCTCCGGCGTCGTGGTCGTCGCCAAAAGCAGAATGGCGGCTTATATGCTGGCGGATCAGTTTTACAAAAAAGACGCGCGAAAAATATATTACGCCGTCTGTCACGGAATACCGGAAAAGAGAAGCGGCGTAATAAGAAAAAACATACGGCGTCAGGCGGAAAGCGTGATAATCAGATCCGTATGTGACGATAATGAAGGCAGAGTCTGCATAACGGAATACGAACGTCTTAAAACCGGCTCGTATAAAGGCGAGAGCATAAGTCTGATGAAGCTTTTGCCGCGCACGGGCAGGACACATCAGCTCAGGCTGCATATGGCGTATATCGGCACGCCGATACTCGGCGACGGTCTGTACGGAGACGGGTTCGACGCGGATCTGCACCGTCTTGCGCTGCACGCCGGCTCGCTTATCATAAAACGCCCCTCGGACGGAAAAGACGTACGGCTTATCGCCCCTGTACCGAAAATATTTGAAAGTTTATTTGACAATGAGATCTAAAGTAAAAAAAACCTTAAAGGGTTTGTTTTCACCGTTTTTCATAGCGTCCGCCGCGGTATTCGTTTTGGGACTCGCGGTGAGGTTTATCGCGTCAAAAAACAGCGCTTTTGCTGATTTCTGGCAGAGCGGCATAGCGTCGTATCCGCGCGCGGCGCTTGCGTATATGACGAATCTTCTGCCGCTTTCACTTGCGGAATACGTTATCATCTGTTCACCGCTCATTATCGCGGTGCTGCTTCACATAGCTTCTAACGGAAAAACGGAAACGTGGATATCCACGTTCAGATACACGTTTGATCTTTTTGCCGTCGCCGCGCTTATTTTTTCAACGTTTCTTCTGAATTTCTCAGCCGGGTACTATACGACGTCGCTCGACAAGCGCATAAATATAGAGCGCGACAAGGTGTCGGCGGAGGAGCTGTACGGCACGGCGGAAAAACTGCTTGACGGACTGGACGAATGCATAGACGGCGTGGATATCATATATTCGGGAAGCTCGCTTATGCCGTACGGTCACGATACGCTTAACAAAAAGCTGAACGAGGCGTATAAAAAAGCGTGTGAAAAATATCCGTTTTTATCTGATTTTTATTCGTCCGCAAAGCCGGTAATGCTGTCGGAGCCGTGGACTTATACGCATATCGCCGGAGTTTATTCGTTCTTTACCGGAGAGGCGAACGTAAATATAAATTTGCCCGATTACACCCTGCCGTATACCGCCGCGCATGAGATGGCGCACCAGCGCGGTATAGCGCGCGAGGAGGAGGCTAATTTCGTAGCGTTCCTCGTCTGCATGGAAAGCGACGACGATTATATAAGATATTCCGCTTACGCAAACGCGTTTGAATACGTCGCGTCATCGCTTTACAGCGCGAATAAAGACATGTATACGACGCTTTACACGGAGCGCGTGCCGAAGGTGTTAAAAGAAGAGATGAGCGCGTACAACAGGTTTTTCGAAAAATACAGAGAGAATACCGTCGCCACCGTAGCAAGTAAAATAAACGACAATCATCTGAAAATGTACGGCGAGGAGGAGGGCGAAAAGTCCTACGGGCTCGTTGTGGATCTGCTCGTCGCTTATTACAAAAAATGAGAGCGCAAAAAATCGAAAATTTCATAAAAATAATATTTACATTTTCGATTTATTATGATATAATAAAACAGAGGTGTGCGGATCGCATACCGTTTTATGTCAGTTTTGAAAAATTCGCGTAAGGATTTTATATAGATGGAATATTTTGTGATAAAAGGCGGAAACGAGCTTTCCGGTGAAATAGAAGTAAGCGGCATGAAAAACGCCGCCGTCGGCGTTATTTTCGCGTGTCTTTTGACGGAAGAAAAATGCGTGCTTGAAAACATACCGGATATAAGCGACGTCCGCACGTCCTTTGCCATTTTAAAGGCTATGGGCGCGAAGATCAGATATCTGAACAAAACCACCGTTGAAATAGACTGCAAAGACGCAGAGGGCGGATGCGCTCCGTTTGAGATGGTCCGCAATATGCGCGCGTCGTATTATCTTGCCGGCGCGGAGCTCGGCAGATTCGGTAAAACGCGCGTCGGCTGTCCGGGCGGCTGTGACTTCGGCATACGCCCGATAGACCAGCATATAAAAGGCTTTGAAGCGCTCGGCGCGCAGGTCAGCGTGGAGGGCGGATATATCGAAGGAAAAGCGACGGAAGGCAGGCTGCGCGGCGCAAATATATATTTTGACCGCGTTTCGGTCGGCGCCACTATAAACGTTCTCATAGCCGCCGCGCTCGCGGACGGCAACACGGTCATAGAAAACGCCGCGCGTGAACCGCACGTCGTTGACCTTGCAAACTTTTTGAACTCCTGCGGCGCAAAGATAACCGGCGCCGGTACTGACGTTATAAAGGTAAAAGGCGTTTCGTCCCTGTCCGGCTGCACTTACGCCATAATACCCGATATGATAGAGGCGGGCACGTATATGATCGCCGCCGCCGCGACGAACAGCAAATTAAAGATAACGAACGTTATACCTAAGCACCTTGAATCCATTTCCGCCAAGCTTGAGGAGATGGGCGTGCAGGTTGAAGAGCACGACGATTTTGTGGTCGTGACCGCGGCTCAGAAACTGATGAAAACCAATATAAGAACGATGCCGTATCCGGGTTTTCCGACTGATATGAACCCGCAGATGTGCACGCTNNCGCTGCTCTGCCTTGCGGACGGCGTAAGCTACCTGACGGAGAGCGTGTGGGACAGCCGCTTCCGCTACATAGAGGAGCTGCGCAAAATGGGCGCTGATATACAGGTCAACGGAAAGACTGCGGTGATAGAGGGCAATACGAGATTCGTCTCGGCGCCTATCCGCGCGGTCGATCTGCGCGCCGGAGCCGCCATGATAATAGCCGGACTCTGCGCCAATGGAAAAACGACTGTGGAGGATATCCACCACATTAAGCGCGGCTACGACGATATAGTAGGCAAGCTCCGCTCCGCGGGCGCGGACATAAGGGAGATAAACGTTCCCGAAATATCAAATTATCCCAAAGCAAATTGAATTTGGATTCAGTTAAGGGTGCTTTAAAAAGCACCCTGTTTTAAAACGGAAAGGAGGCCGGAAAGTGCCGAATTACAGATCCCCGTACCGCCGCACGAAAACGGCGCTCAGTGTTTCCGTAAAAGTTATAATAATCCTGCTCGTCGTACTTGTGCTTACGCTTCTGGCGTTTCTTATAAAGATCATAGCGTCAAAGGCGCTTGATCCGCAGATAGTTTATCCGCCGGAGGGTACGGAGACTTATACGGTCGTCCCGCATACGGACGTTTTGGATACGCCTCAGACGGAGGACGACGAAATAAAGGTGCGCGGTATATCAAAAGTTGAATTCGACACTAAAGAGGGCACGCTCGTGCTCGTAAATAAAAAGACGGCTTACTCGGCAAAAGGACCGCAGTCTCTTGTTAATCTTTATGATCAGCCTCACGATAATTTCACGCTTGCAACTATCTCGGAGGAGCTTGACAGGGAAGCGTACGAAGCGCTTTGCAGAATGTGCGATGCGTACGCGGACCGCTCGGGATACTGCCCGCTTATGATCACCTCCGGCTACCGGGATTTTGAGGCGCAGCAAAAATATTACGACGGCTACGTTGTAAACGAATCTGACAGGGCGTACGTGGAGCTGCCCGGATATTCCGATCATCACACGGGACTCGGCTTTGACGTCAAGCTTTACGACAAAGACGGCGCGTCGTATCCGTACGGCAGGTACGCGACGGAACGTGCGGAGTGGATCGTTGAAAATCACAAGTATTACGGCTTTATAATGCGCTATCCCGCAAACAAAGCCGATCTGACGGGTATATCGGGAGAATCGAACCACTTCAGATACGTAGGCGTTCCGCATTCCGTATATATAACGGAAAATAATATATGCCTTGAAGAATATCTGACGTTGATCAAAGGCTATACGTACGAGGATCCTCTTCACGTGACGTCGGACCGCGATGAATACGCCGTCTGGTACTGCGGAGGCGATACGGTATTCGTACCAAAGGATAAGGACTTTACCGTATCCGGCGACAATCTGGGCGGATTTATAGTTACGGTGAAATTATGATATTAGAAGAATTTGATGAAAACAGAGCCGCGGTAATAGAGCCGACAATGATAAAGTCGCCTTTGCCGGATTTTCCGCAGACGAGTATCGCGTGCTTTTCGGAAGCGCTGTTTTCAAAGACGCTTGAGTCGCTTATGCACAGGGAAGCGGGCAGCGTCAAAAGCGCAAACGGCAGGGTGCCTGTATATGAAGTTGAATACGGCGGAAAACGGTTTTCGTTTTTTATGGCGTCTGTCGGTGAGCCGCTATGCGTCGGTACGTATGAGGATATCATAGCGCTGGGAAGCAGACGGCTGATACTTTTCGGCAACTGCGGCGTGCTTGATAAAAACATTGAGGACTGCGGCATAATAATTCCGACCGCGGCGATACGCGACGAGGGATGCAGTTACCATTACGCGCCTCCGTCCGACTTGATAAAGGTGAATAAAAAATATATACCCGAATTCAAACAGGTACTGAAAGAATGCGGGTACGGTTATACGGAAGGTATCACGTGGACGACCGACGCGGCGTACAGAGAAACGCCGGGTAAAGTGAAGAGAAGACGGGAACAGGGCGCGATCTGCGTTGAAATGGAGTGCGCGGGCATGCAGGCGCTGTGCGATTTCCGCGGTGTTGAGTTTTTCCAATTCTTTTACGCCGGCGACAATCTCGACCACGAGCAGTGGCAGCCGCGCAGTCTTTCAGGCTCTGCCAGAATAGACGATAAGCTGAAAATAGCGTTTTTAGCGTTTGAACTCGGACTTAAAATATCTTAATGCGAGGGCGATCAGAGATCGCCCGCTTTTTAAAAATAATTTAAAAATACGGTTTAAAACCGCCGGGATTTTGCGTCTTATTATGTGACAGCACGGAAAGGAGAATGATGTATGTCAGCTGACGAATACATAGTTAAGCTGTTTTTTGACCGCGACCGGCGCGCCATTGAGGAAGCGGATCAAAAATACGGCAAATACCTTTTGACTGTTGCAAAAAACATACTGCAAAACGAGCAGGACGGTGAGGAATGTGTAAACGACACGTATTTATCCGCGTGGAACACGATCCCGCCTCAAAAGCCCGTCTCGCTTAAACGTTATCTTTGCAGTATCGTAAGAAACAGCGCAATATCAAAATACAGAAGCCAAAAGGCGCAGAAACGCGCGGGCGTCACGCTCTGCATTGACGAGCTCGGCGAATACGCCGCGCCGGACGAAAGAGGATCAGCGGAAATACGGCGAGTACTGGACGAGTTTTTAAAATTGTCCAAGCCGCGCGATATGACGATTTTTGTTTACAGATATTATTACGCTTACCCTGTCGATAAGATCGCAAACCGCTACGGCATAAGTTTGCAGGCGGTGTATAAAACTCTTGACAAAATGAAAGAACAGCTGCGCAAAAAGCTTAACGAGGAGGGTATCACCGTATGAATAAAGATATTATGTCATACTGCGGCGACGATATTCTTGACGAAGCCGACAAAAACTGGAATAAAGCCGGAAATAAACCGGCGCTCAAAAGACTTACGGTCATAGCCGCCGCCGCTCTGCTTACTGCCGGTCTGATCGCCGCCGCGGTAATAACGGCGTCAAAGCTGAACGAAATGCTGCCACCCGTTGTTCCGGGAACATCCGCGGTCATCGTAACAGACGCGGATCAGACCGAGGCGACGACGTCGGCTAATACGGCGGAGAGCGCGATCGTAATTCCGCCTGAAAGCGATATTTGCGGAGATGAAACGAGTGCGCCGACCGAAACGAAAGAGTCCGCGGAAACAGGTCGTGAAGGAATAACGACGGCAGCCGAAGAAACAGACTCCGGAAAAATGACCACGGCGGGCGTCATTGAAATACCGACGAAAACCATTATTGATTACGGCGAGTACCGCAGCTTTTTGGACGAAACGGAGGGCGGCGTAAATATAATTGATTACGATGCGCTGAAAGACATAGGCGATTTCAAATCGTTTATATTATTATCGGATGATTTTTCAGAATACAGGTATTTGTTTGACGACGGCTCCGGATTTACGGTGAATCTGACGGTGACCGATATTTCCGTTCACGAAAGCGCAAACGGTTATGAAACGCTCAGCACGTCGGAGAACGATTCAGATATGAGGCTGTTGAGCGATAATTATGACGGTATACGCTATATTGACGATATTGAATACATGTACGTTGAAGGCAGACTGTTATGGGTATGCTTCAGGGACGGCGATATGGAGTATTTGTTTTCAGGCGATTCAATGCTTGACGGTTATCCGAAAAACGCGGATACGTTTATGTCAAAGCTTTTGACAGCGGAAACAGCCGCCGACTGTATCAATACTCTGAAAGCTGACTTAAAAGGAGGAAATAAATGAAAAAAACGGGAATTTTAGCGGTTTTACTGCTTATGACCGTTGTTTTGAACGGTTGTATGCTTTCTGTCAAGCCTGCGGAAACAGCTTTGGAAAGCGATGAAATACCAAAGACCGAAACGGCGGCGAATTCGAATCCGGACGATACCGGCTTTGAAATAACGCGTGCGGATCACGCGGATTACTATAAGTTTTATGATGATATTATAATTAATTCACTTACAGAGGACGGATTTAAGGTTATATCGCCCGTGAATATTTATACCTGTATGTCGCTTGTCACGCAGACCGCGGGCGAGGGCACGCAGAAACAGCTGCTTGACGCGCTCGGAGCGTCCGACGCGGACGATCTTTGCAAAAGAACGAAATCGATCACGGCGTCATATTACAGGGACGAGGCGTTTATTAAGGTTTTGCCCGGCAATTCACTGTGGCTTGACGACCGGTTCGATACGAAACGGGAATGTCTTGACAAGCTCAAGAAGGATTACGGCGCGTATATAAGAAAAGGCAGCTTCAGGGATGAAAAGTATATATCGGATATGAAAAAATGGCTGTCAGATAAAACCGGCGGCCTGCTTGACGAGAATTTGAACATCGAAATAGGAGACGACGACAGGGCGATGCTTTTATCAACGCTGTATATGAGCGCAAGATGGAAAGACGGATTCTATTACGACACGTCGGATAAAACGCTGTTCAACGATACCGCGCCTTGTACTTATATGAAATGCGTTAACGACGGATGCGTGTATATCGGAGAGGATTTCACGGCGTACGAAAAGCCGCTTCTTGATTATCAGGGGGCTATGTGGCTGTTTTTGCCGAACGAGGATAAAACCGTGTACGACGTGATAAGGGACAGACCGTCAGAGTATATCTTCTCCGAACAAAAGAAAGCCAAAACAAACGTTGAGGTACATCTCACCGTACCGAAATTTGACGTGAAATCAAACAAAAGCATGAACGAGGCGCTTCAAGCCTGCGGTATAACCGATATTTTTAAATACGGCAGCGCATCGGATTTTTCACCTTTGTCGGATGAGCCGTTATTTATAAGCGGCGTAGCGCACGGCGCACGTGTAAAAGCGGATAACGAAGGCATGGAAGCGGCGGCGTATACGGGTGTTACGTACGCGGCGGAATGCGCCGACCCGGCAGAAGAACCGGAAAAATATTATTTTAACGTTTACCGCACGTTTCTGTTTATAATAACGGACTCAAACAACGTGCCGTTGTTTGCCGGCGTAGTCGGAGACGCGGAAGTAGAATAAATAGCATTAAAGCGGTCGAGGTGGTTCATTCTGAACCCCCTCGATCTTGTGTTTTATCCGCGCTCGGATCTTATTTTTTCCAGTCTCTGCGAGATGTTTTCTAAGAACGGCTCCCACAGGTCGTTTTCGGGGAACCCCTCGGTCCTCCGGAACCCCCAAAAACTCGTTCCTCGTTTTCGGGGAACCCCTCGGTCCCCTCCCACAATCTCTATGAGATTGAGGGGGCGCGAGCGTCATCCGTCGGCTTACGAGAACCCCCAACGCTCTCAAGTTCGCGTCGGGGAAACTCTGTCAGCGTCACCTTCTCCCAAAGGAGAAGGCAAACGGAGGTCGGTGATAATAAACAAAATTGAATTTTTAAAAAAATCAGGAAACCTTTTCATAATAACGGTGCTTATACGGTTGAAGGACCTTCACAAAAAGGAGAACAGCATGGAAGACAGCAGAATTGTTGATCTGTATCTGCAAAGAGACGAAACGGCTATATCGGAAACGGATAAAAAGTACGGCAGCCGGCTTTTTACCGCGTCGCTCAACATAACCGAGGACCGGCGCGACGCTGAGGAATGCAAAAACAGCACGTATTTTGAAGCGTGGAACACTATTCCGCCGCACGAGCCGAGGCAGTACCTTTTTCCGTATCTTATGCGTATTATAAGAAATCTGTCGCTTAATATCTGCCGCATGAAAAACCGGCAGAAGAGAAGCGCTATATACGTGGAATTGTCCGACGAGCTTGAAAACTGTATACCGTCGCCCGATGATACGGAGTGCAAACTTGACGATATGGCGATAAAAGAGGCGATAAACGGCTTTTTGTCGTCGCTGTCAAAGGAAAACCGCCGCGTATTTATGCGCAGATATTTCTACGGGGACAGCGTCGCCGCGATTTCAAGCGGTTTCGGTATGAGCGAGAATAACGTAAAAACGGTCCTTTACAGATGCAGAGCAAAGCTGCTTTCATATCTGAAAAAGGAGTGGATAGAACTGTGAGAGGAAAAGATTTACTTGATAAAATATCGTTAGCGGACGATAAATACGTGGAAGACGCGTCCGTTTATAAAAAGAGCAGCCGCGGCAGGATCTTACGTCTGTCTGCGATAGCCGCGGCCGCCGCGCTTGCCGTGATGATACCTGTTATATTTGTTATAATAGCAAATACCGGAAGCGACCACGGGATACCCGTACCGCCGGAGACGACCGGCACGCAGTCCGTCGTAAGCGATACGGAAACAGACGCTGCGACGACGCCGGAGGATGATACCGCTTATAACGGCAATGAGCCCGTAACGGAAACGACCGGGGAGGATATAACGGACACACAGACAACGCCGGAAGAAGACACGGCCGAGGGGATCGATACCGTAACGCAGACCGAGCCGGTCGAAATCGATACGGAAACGGATAAAGACCCGCAGACCGAGACGGTGGAGAGCACAGCCGAAAATTATGATACGGCTGATATAATAACGGTTGACACAGACGAGCAGTTTGATACGGATGAGACGACGGGTAAAGAAAACGATCCTGCCTTATATCCGCTGGAGTTTGATTCGTTTCCGGATTTAAAAACAGCAATCAGCCAAAATGGAAAATATATAATAAATGAGTTTGCGGAGCAGGGAGCATCAAGAAAACAGCTTGCAAATATCACGGCTTTTATTGAAAAGCTCGATTCAAATAACAACGCAATTCCTTATTTTAACGGAAATGTGATAGAATTACGGAATGAAGAAGGATACGCAAACATTACATTATTCGCATCCGAAGCTTACGGCTTACCGTGTATATTCTATCATCCGAGTGTATCAACCGGCGAAAATTACTATATAAAAATCACATATTTACCGGATGAAATCGCGAGTCAAAACAATAAGGCTACTTCTGAGATAATTAAGGAACTTTCTCCGAACGCGCCTAATTTAAACAATCTCGGTAATCAGCATAAGAGTATTTACGAACAGACGTTAAACCTTGCCGACCGTGAAGTTACCGCGTTGGTATATGAATATAAAAACGACAGCAGAAACAGCACAATATTCGTATATGACGATTTACTTGTAGAAGTAAAAGGCTCCCCTAACGTGTGGTCTTCACTGTGGTTATCAAATCTTTCATTCGGCAGCTTTCAATAATATTTGAAGTTCTACGGGGAGAAAAACAAATGAAAAGAATAATTGTAATAATTCTATCGCTTATAATGATATTTTCATTGACGGCAAGTGCTTACGTTTATGCGGAAAAAAGCACGTGTGATATAAACAACGACGGAGAGGTAAACAACAAGGACGTTGTGGCGCTGTTCAGGCACCTCAGCAGCGAGGCCGTGACGAAATCCTGCGATGATTACGATATAAACGGCGACGGTTCGGTGGACAATAAAGATGTTACCGCCCTGTTCAGAACAGTAAGCGGAAAGAGTATGTATGAGGGATCGTATCCCGTATATCTCTATGTGACTGACGGGGAAAACGCGGTATATCCCTGCGCGTACATGGTGGGAGAATCCGTGTATGACGATGATATAAAAGGCTGGATTTGCGCGGAAGGCCCCGGCGCAGACATTGCCGAAAACGTCCCCGTGCTGTCTTATGACGGATCAGACCTTGATATAGTCTGGCACAGCGCCGGTACGGAAACGAAAGTAAGCTCATGGCTGTATAACAGCCGGCAGGAGCTGAACGATATAAACGAATTTCTAAAGACCGCGCCCGCAGGTTTATACAGATTTGTGCTGACGTTTACCGTAAAGGGACGGTTTGTCGAGGGCACTTACGAGAATACGTGTTGGGATTATCCGTTTGAGGTCGTTGTCCCGGCGTCAGGTGACGAGCTTGTAAAGCCGGATAAAACAGTATTTACACCGGATAAGCAGGCATTAGCGGATGAGTATTATCTTAAAATGAAGGAATTATACCCCGAATTCGGACAAATACCGCGCGATATGCTTTTTGAATACGCATTCATAGGGGAAGAAGGTTTTTTCACTGTGGAATTTGAATTCTGTTACGGCGGAGTACAAACCGATTGCAGATGCAGATTCAGTACGAGCCCGAAATATCCGGAAGGACACTGGGATCTGTATGAAAACGGATTTAAAAAGTTTTATCAGACCGGTATAACGGCGGATGAAATGAAAAAAATCCGCGAAGATCTTGCAAATCAGGTCATAGATTATATAAACGAATACAAGCTTGAAAACACGGTGACGCCTGACAAACTTTTGATATTCTGTCAGGATTACGACGGCAAGCTGTCGATCTGCACGGAATGGATAGCAAAAGTGACGGAGCAGACAACAAAGGAATTCGAATGCGGAGGCCACGCGCACGTTTTCGGGGAATACGTTATAGAAGATTATAAGGGCGGTCAGTGACCGCCTTTTTTTAGTTTTAAAAAAAAACAGCGGGCGACCATCGGTCGCCCGCTTTCGTCCGCGCGAATCGAAAGCAATAAATGTATATGATCAGGCATGATCACGTAATGATCGACTTTGACCGCGAGATATACAAACGGTATATCGTTTATTGCTTTGTCCGCAATTTTTCCGTATTTCGAGAGTTTGACGTCATACGGGCGACCAATGGTCGCCCCTACCTCAGAGGAAACGTCGTTTTCCCAAAAATAATTACATCTGTTTGACGTGCAGACTGTCAGAAAATACGCTCCGCATGAGCTGTAATCATAACAGGTCAAGCGGTTTTTCTTTCATTTCGGTATTTCTTTATTGTCCATACTGTTACCCGCGTTCGGCTTTGATCTTGTCGTATCTTTGCTGAATATTCTCCAGAAACTGATCCCACAGGTCGTTTTCGCGGATCACCTGCGGGCAGTTTTTGCCGGAGAAATAATTGTGCTGTTTTACGGCTTTTATTGACAGATCGTATTTATAAAGCAGTTCCGCAGCAAGCTGAGCGGTGTTGTCCATCGTTTTATAAAAATACTTTGTCGGATCTTTCGTGCCGAGCGTTTCGTGGTTGACGCACATTTCTATACCTATGCCGTACGTGTTGCCCTTGCCCTCGCGTCCGTCGCCGGCGTGCCATGCGCGTTCCTCTTCCGGCAGATGCTTGTAAATGTGTTTATCGTCCACTGTGTAATGCCACGAGACCTGACAGCCTTCATCCTTTACGTAGTTTCTGTGTGAGAGCGCGTCCGCGCCGAGACTGAAGTTTCCGGTATTATGTATTACAATATACTTTACTTTATAGTTTCCGCCCGGGCGGTTGTATCTGCCCTCGGGTATGCAGTCGGCTATGACGAGTATGTCCTGATCCGTGCCTTCGCCTATGCGCCACGTGTAACGCTCCGGCTTTTCCTGTACTATGTAGACCGTTCCGGGCCAGATAGTCTCAAACTCGGACGCAAGGTATTTCACCTCGACCTGCTTTTTCGCCGGGTCGTTCACTATCAGCCAGTCGACGCCGTCCACGGTTTCATATCCTATAACGCATAGCAGATGTCCGTTTGTGGAATAATCCGGGAAGCCGGAACCGGAAAGCTGTCCTTTTTTGATCTTTACGCTGCATATGACGGGAACGTCCTTTGACAGCGCGTATTTCAGCGCTTTGATATCGTATATATCAACGTACGCGTTATATCCGAGCTCGCCCGCGTACGCGACGTTATACGACCAGTTGCCGTAAATGCCTTCGCCGTTGTCATATACGCCGTTTGCGGTGTCCGCCGTCTCAAACCCTTTTTCTTTATAGTAATCGCGCACCATCGAAAGCGACGTGGGAGAGCAGATACGGCCTCCTATATCCGGCACGTCATACTGATACCGTTTTTTGACGTTCAGCTTGACTTTCTTTACCGTCGTGTTTTTTGATATTTCCTGCTTTGCTCTGTCCGTCGCGATCGTAACGTTGTAAAGGATCGGCGCTTTGTCCGCCGTTTTTTTAAGCGTTATTTTCAGCTTTACCGCCGTGCATTTTTCTTTTAAATCGAGCGTGTCTATATCAAGCTCGCCGTTTTTATCCTTGCGTGAGCAGCTTGCGGAAACGCCCGGTATCGCGCTCCACACGCCCCAGGAATACGGCTCGGTATACGTGCCGTCGGACAGCTTTGCCATGACGGCGACCTCTACCGTGCCGCCGGAGGTGTCCGCGTTCCAGCTCATTATCAGCTTCTGAAATTCGCCGCCCGGATTTATGTCGTTTGATATGAACACGCCGTTTTTACTGACGTCCTGAAGCGTCAGTCCGTCGTATTTGAATATCACGTTGTCAAACTCGCCTTTGAGCTCGTTTGCGGTATACATGACCGCACGGTTGAAAAGCTTAACGTCGGACTTATAAAAGTCTTTTGATTCGTTTTTCGGAAATTTATCCGCCTGCAAAAGCATTTCTTCCTTTACCTCTTCTGTTTCTTCTTCCGTTTCAGTCTGTGTTTCCGTGTCCGTTTCTTCTTTTTCTTCCGTTTCCCGATCCGTATTTATAACAGCTGAGACCGGAGTGTCGGACGGCGAAAAAAATACGATAAGCAGCACGGCGACTATAACTGACGCGGCAGCGGCTATAACGGCTATCAGAAGCGGCACGGGCACTTTTGCAAGAAAGCCCTTTTTTATTTCATTTTCTGTTGCCATTTCTGTATAAACTCATATTTTCCGGGAGCCAACGTTATTATGACTCTGCCGTTTTCGATATCGAACTCGCTGAATTTATGTTCAACGCCGTTTACGGTGAACGTGCCGCCGTCCGTCAGCACGGGCAGCTTAAGCGTCGCCGGCACGGGCGTTTCAGTCTCGTATACGAAGCCGTCTTCCGTGCTCCAGTTCGATACTATCCTGCCGTGTATGCTGTCGTAGTGAGCTTTTACCCACGTTATCTTTTCCTGTCCGTCCGGTATCTCGTCCGGTTTTCTGCAGTCGGGCGTCGGCTGAAGTATGACGCGCTCAAAACCGTACGCTTCCGGGTCTGCCTCTATGCCGGCGACGTAGCGGTACATCCATTCCTGTACGGCGCCGTACGCGTAGTGGTTGAACGAGTTCATGCCCACGTCGCCGAAGCCCGTCGCTATCGTGTACGAATTCCAGCGTTCCCATATAGTCGTCGCGCCCTGATCGACGCTGTAGAGCCACGACGGGTTTGCCGTTTGCAACAGCAGGGAATAAGCAAGATCGCATTCGCCGTTTTCCGCAAGCACTTTGTTTAAAATGCCCGCGCCGACGAAGCCTGTCGAGAGCTTGTATCCGTTGTTCACTATCTTGTCGTGCAGGGCTTTCACGGCGGCTGTTTTGTGTTCGCCGTCGAGCATATCGGTCATAAGCGCGAGCAGATAAGCAGTCTGTGAACGGTGATCCGGCTTAAGATCGCCGCCCTCGCAGTATCTTTCAATAAAGCACGCCTTTATCTCTTTGTAAAGCGCTCCGTAATGCTCTGCGCGATCTTCCTTGCCTATCGCGTCTGACATTTCCGCCATCATTTTCGCGTCGTACGCGTAGTAGGCGAGCGCTATATATCTGTTGTCCGTGGGCTCGTATGCAAGCCAGTCGCCGTAGGTCGGGTTCGGTCCCTCCATTCCGCGGGAGTCGAGCCAGCCCATGTATTTTTCCATCGAATCGAAATGCTCCGCGACAAGCTCCGTGTCGTTATACATTTTGAGCATAACATACGGCACGACTATGCCGGCGTCAGCCCACGCCGCGCCGCCGAAGCCGACGACGCGCACAGACGGGATAACGTCCGGATACATTCCCTCGGGCGACTGCGAATCGCGCGCGTCGCGCAGCCATTTTTTGAAGAAGCCGTCGACGTCGGCGTTGTACGCGGCGGTGTTGCAGAATATCTGCGTGTCGCCGGTCCAGCCTAAGCGCTCGTCGCGCTGCGGACAGTCCGTCGGAACGGTCAGAT
Source organism: Clostridiales bacterium UBA1248 (assembly GCA_002308615.1). Classification (GTDB taxonomy): domain Bacteria; phylum Bacillota; class Clostridia; order Oscillospirales; family CAG-272; genus UBA1248. The sequence continues at coordinate 9,142 of DBWC01000022.1, read as the reverse complement.
AGTTGCCGCGCTGTCCCCACAATATGTTTGATATGAGCTTGTTGACCTTTTTGTGCGACGTCTCCATATATCCCGTCTCTTTCGTCGCCGAGCCGACGACTGCGCCTGAAAGAGCCGATATTTCAATATCGTCAGACGCTGTTATCTCAATATATCTGAAGCCGTAGAACGTAAACGTCGGCAAAACGTGCATCTTCGGCTTGTCCGATAAGACGCACTGCAGCTTTGCTTTTGCGGAGCGGTAGTTTATACTGTATATCGAGCCTTTCGGATTGTCGTTGCCGCGCGCAGCCTCGCCGCTGTCGTTCAGCATCTCGCCGAAGCGCACCATAACGGAGGTATCCTTTGCGCCGGCTATGTCGAACACCGGCCAGCCGACCATGTTCTGACCGAAATCAACGACAGCCGCCTGACCTTTTTTGAGAGTGAAGGCGTCGGCTATATATGACTCTGAAATAACGTTAATCTCGCCGAAATCCGTGCCGTTGTCTTTTTTGCCCTCGTATATGGTGACCGACTGCGGAGCGACGGAAAAGTCGCGCACCTGTATGGAAGGTCCGACCTGCTTCGTTATGTCTATTTCGTAAACCTTTGTCTCGGCGGGTCTCCAGTCCGATCTGTCCGTGTCGACTCTTGAATAGTATCTGCAGCATTTCTGATTGAAGTCTATGTATTCGCCGTCCCAGATGTCGGATTTTCTTATTCTGCCGCCCTTGAACGACAGCCATTTTTCGTCCGTGTAGATATCGGTCTTTCCGTTTTTATCTTCAAAATGTATGCCCGCCATAAAGCATATCTCGGCGTCCGGATACGAGCCGAAAGATATGCGTCCCGCGTACCAGCCCGGCGCGGTCACCGCCAAAACGACGTTTTTTCCGTCAGATAAATAATCCGATATGTCGTATGAGTAATAGAGCACGTGCTTTTTGTAGTCTTCCCAGCCGGGCTTGAGCTCGTCGTACGTATCGCCGTTTTTGACGCGCTCGCCGTTTATGTAAAGATCGAAAACGCCGAGAGCCGTAGCGTCGATCGTCGCGGTCTTTACGCCGCGGACCTCGAATTCGCGCATAAACATACCGAGGCCGCCCTCGTCCGCGATCGGATTATGCTGTTCGTTCTGACCGGTTCCCCACTGGAACGACGGTATTACGGCGGCGTCAAACTGCGGGCATTTTATCCATTTGCCATAGCCTTTTGTCATCTCATCTTTTCTCATACTTTTTTATCTCCTTGTTATTTGATCAGCTTTAAAACTGTATTTTCGTCTGCTTCGGGAAAATTCTCTCTTATCTTATCCGTTATTATTCTTATACAATCTTCCGGCGGCGTTTTATACTGACTCGTTACCGGCTTTTGCCCGAAAAGATGCTCCGGCGTCGCGTATACCGCAAGCCCCCAGCCGTATTGCTTTCCGCTTTTGCTCTGCTCGTATACAAAATCCTTTGTCACGATATAAGTCTGCATCTGAAGGCGCGTCACGTATTTATCAAAGCTCTTGTCGTCGCCTGCAAGCTTTCTCAATTCTTTTGATACGATAGCGCCGTGTTTTTGCACTATTTCATATATCTCTTTGTCTTTATAAAACACGAGGTCGTCGTCGCAGCGCGCGTCAAAATCGTATCCGTCGCGGCGCAGGGCGCACAGATACGGCAGCATTTGCAGACTTACGTAGACGGCTTTGTTTTTAAAAAATTTGCCGTATGTGCATTTGCCTTCTCTTATGACCGGACCCTTCCATTCCCACGGCCCCGGCACGTCCGTGAACCACAGCTCGGGCGGGCATTTTTCCTCTACCGAAAACCCCGGTATACTGTTTTTGAAAAACGGCAGAAAGCCGTATTTTTGCACGTATTCCGAAAGGATCTCAGGGCTTGTTATATCTTTGTTTTTCATATCGGATTTATTATAACTTATTATTTGAAAAAATGCAATAGCAAATATAAAAAACTATATAAAGTTTTATTATACGCACTCTGTTTTTTTGTAAGTATCAAACAATAAGGAAATTTTCAAAATGACAGAAAAACATACGGATATTGCAAAAAGTTGTATAAATACGGGCAAATACGGCGTAAAATGATGTCAAAGTGTATTTATCCTGCGTTTTTGCAATTTTACGTTATATCAAAATACATATAATACATATGCTCAAATTGTAATTTACAAAAAAATATGACGATGCTATAATATATAATGCTTTATAATAGGCCTTAAAAAATATACGGAAAACAGCAAAGAGGAGCAGTTTATGAACAAGGTAACGATCATAGGAGCCGGAAGAGTAGGTTCGACTATAGCGTATACGCTTGCAGTTCAGGGGGTAGCCTCCGAGATCGTGTTGATAGATATAAACACGGCAAGAGCCGAGGGTGAGGCGGTGGATATACGCCAGGGCACGCCGTACTGCAATCCGTGCCAGATATACGCCGGTGATTACAGCGACGCGAAAGGCTCGAATATCGTTATAATCACGTCCGGTATCGCAAGAAAGCCCGGACAGACGCGCCTTGATCTGGCGCAGACGAACGTAAATATAATAAAAAGCATAATACCGCGGATAACAAAGGCGGCGCCGGACGCGTATTACATAGTCGTATCAAACCCGGTCGATATACTCACTTATACGCTGTGCAAATACTCAGGTCTTCCTGAGCAGAGGCTCATCGGGTCGGGCACGATACTCGATACGGCGCGTCTGCGCGCGAAGCTGTCCGAGCATTATATGATAAACACGAGAAACATACACGCGTACGTTCTGGGAGAGCACGGTGAATCGTCTTTCATCCCGTGGTCGCTCGTCAACATTTCAAACGTACCGGTCATGGAATACAGAAATTCATTCAACAACGGCGGCTTAGGCTACGGAGATCTTGATATAAACGAAATAGATAAATACGTCAAAAATTCCGGCGCGTACGTTATAGAGCGCAAGCAGGCGACGTATTACGCGATAGCCACGTCGACGACGCATATATGCAAGTGCCTTCTGTCCGGTATAGATACGACGCTCACGGTGTCGACGATGTGCAACGGCGAGTACGGCATAGATAATATCTGCATAAGCCTTTTGAACGTCGTAGGTCATAAGGGCGCGCACTGCAAGGTGCTGCCCAAGTTCACGGACGACGAGCTCAAAGCGCTGCAGAACAGCGTCAGCGTGCTCCGCGACGTGATAAATACGCTTAAGATATGAGGTAAGATATGGGATACCGTATTGAACTCGATTCAATGGGAGAAGTACAGGTCCCCGACGATAAGCTGTGGGGCGCACAGACCGAGAGGAGCAGACGCAATTTTGAAATAGGCGTCGGTCACGAGCATATGCCGGAGGAGATAATACACGCTTTCGGCATACTTAAAAAGGCGGCGGCACGCGCAAATTCCGCGCTGCGCCCGGAAAAGATGACGGAAAAAAAGCTCTCGGCGATAGAGACCGCTTGCGACGAAATAATTTCAGGCGCGTTATCGGACAATTTTCCGCTCGTAGTCTGGCAGACGGGCTCCGGCACGCAGTCCAATATGAACGCGAACGAGGTAATAGCCAACAGAGGCAATCAGATCGCGGGCGAAAAGCTGCTTCACCCGAACGACGACGTGAATATGAGCCAGTCGTCAAACGACACGTTCCCCACGGCTATGCATATAGCCGCGGCGCTTTCGATAGATGAAAAGCTCATACCCGCTTTGAATAAACTCATAAACACGTTTGAAAGACTTGAAAAAGAAAACGAGGGCATAGTAAAAAGCGGCAGAACGCATCTGCAGGACGCGACGCCGATAAAATTCAGCCAGGAGATAAGCGGCTGGAGAAGCAGTCTGCAGAAGGACGTTGAGCTTTTGCAGTTAGCTCTTAAACCGCTTTATCAGCTCGCGCTCGGCGGCACCGCCGTCGGCACGGGACTGAACGCTCCCGTCGGATTTGACAAAAAGGTCGCGGAAGAAGTTTCCGCGCTGACGGGCAAGCCTTTTGTGACGGCGGATAACAAATTCCATTCGCTCACCTCAAAGGATGAGCTCGTCTTCGCGCACGGCGCGGTAAAAGCCGCGGCGGCGGATATGATGAAGACGGCAAACGACGTAAGGTGGCTCGCCTCCGGTCCGAGAGACGGTCTGGGCGAGATAAAGATCCCGGAAAACGAGCCCGGCTCGTCCATAAT
>DBWC01000022.1:0-4966 GCA_002308615.1 Clostridiales bacterium UBA1248 | reverse complement strand
CAGTGCGAGGCGGTGACCATGGTGGCGGTACAGATCATGGGAAACGACGCGGCGGTAGGCTTTGCGGCGTCTCAGGGCAACTTTGAGTTGAACGTATTTATGCCGGTTTTGATATACAATTTCTTACAGTCGTGCAGACTTCTGTCCGACGCCGTCGTCTCGTTTGACAAAAACTGCGCGTCCGGCATCACGGCGAACAAAGAGAAAATGGATCACAATCTGCACAATTCGCTTATGCTCGTAACGGCGCTGAATCCGTATATCGGCTACGAAAACGCGGCGAAGACCGCAAAGCTGGCTTATAAAGAAAATATTTCGTTAAAGGAAGCGTGCGTAAAGCTCGGATTCCTTACCGAAGAAAGATTTGACGAGGTATTCCACCCGGAGAAAATGGTATGAAATTCTTATATTACCCCGGCTGTACTTTGAAAAACAAAGCGAAAGCGCTTGATATTTACGCAAGAGAATGCGCTGAAATACTCGGCTTTGAGCTTGTTGAAATAAATGATTTTCAATGCTGCGGCGGCGTTTTCACAACGTCGGCGGACGAGATAGCCACAAAGCTTGCGGTGGTGCGCGCGCTTAAAGCCGCGAAAGCCGCCGGTATGCCGCTCGTCACCGTCTGCAGCGCGTGCCATAACGTTATAAAGCAGACGAATCACGCCATGCAGACAGACGCCGTTTTTGCCGACAGAGTCAACAGATATTTAAACGACGGCGACGATTATCACGGCGAGACCAAGGTATATCATTATCTTGAAGTCCTGCGCGATATTATCGGCTTTGATAAAGTAAAAGAATGCGTAAAATATCCGCTTAATATGAATATCGGCGCGTATTACGGCTGTCTTATGCTCCGTCCCGGCTCTGTTATCGAAATGGACGACGCCGAAAACCCGCAGATCATGGAACAGCTCATAAAAGCCTTAGGCGGAAGACCCGTCGAATACGGCAACAGAAACGAATGCTGCGGCGGCTACGTTACCGTAACGGACCCCGGCTTTGCACGGAAAAGGAGCAGAATCATATACGAGTCCGCTGAAACGGCGGGCGCGGAGATGATAGTCACCGCGTGCCCGTTGTGCAGATACAATCTTATAAAAAACGGCGCGGATATACCCGTTAAGTATTTTACGGAGCTTTTGTCAAAAGCTCTTATCGGAGAAAAAGAATGAAAGACAAAAACGAGCTTATAAAAGAGCAGATCTTATATCAAAGCAAGGTAAACGTAAGAAAATGTATGCGCTGCGGCAAATGCTCCGGCACCTGTCCCGCGTACGACGAGATGGAATATCATCCTCATCAGTTCGTTTACATGGTCGAGACCGGGGATATAGAGCCGCTTTTGAACTCGGAAAGCTTATATAAGTGCCTTACCTGCTTTGCCTGCGTTGACAGATGTCCGCGCGGAGTGGAGCCGGCGAAGATAGTGGAAGCCGTGCGTCTGACCGTTATTCGTCAGCAGGGCAAAAACAAGCTGAAACCGGACGATATACCGGATATCATAGACGGTGAAATACCGCAGCAGGCGCTCGTGAGCGCTTACAGAAAATTTACCAAGTGAGGGGCGTATGCAAAAGATAGGCGTTTTCGTATGTCATTGCGGCACAAATATCGCCGCCACGGTCGACGTTTCAGCCGTTGCAGCTGCGCTGTCAGCCGAGCCGGGCGTGGTTTTTGCGCGCGAATATCAGTATATGTGCTCCGCATCCGGTCAGGATCTTATAAAGGATGCAATAAAAGAAAAAGAGCTGACAGGCGTCGTTATCTGCTCGTGCTCGCCGCGTATGCACGAGGCGACCTTCAGAAAAGCCGCCGCTTCCGCGGGGCTGAACCCGTATATGGTGGAGATAGCCAACATACGCGAACAATGCTCGTGGGTACATAAGGATAAACAGTCGGCGACCGAAAAAGCGATAATTTTAGGCAGAGCGGCTATCGCAAAGGTCGCTTTGAACACGCCGCTTAAACCCGGAGAAATTCCGGTTACAAAGCGCGCGCTCGTCATAGGCGGCGGCATAGCGGGTATCCAGACCGCGCTCGATATAGCGGACGCCGGATTTGAGGTGGATATAGTTGAGAAAAAACCGACTATAGGCGGTAAAATGGCTCAGCTGGATAAGACCTTCCCGACGCTTGACTGCGCGGCGTGTATCTTGACGCCGAAAATGGTCGAGGCGTCGCAGAACGAAAAAATACGTATATACTCTTACAGTCAGGTGGAAGCCGTCGGCGGATTCGTCGGCAACTTCACGGTCAAAATAAGAAAAAAAGCGCGTTACGTTGACGAGACAAAATGCACCGGCTGCGGTCTCTGTACCGAAAAATGTCCGGTCAAAAACGTGCCGAACGAATTCAACCTCGGCATGAACGAGCGTCACGCCGTTTATATACCGTTCGCGCAGGCGGTACCGAAAGTCGCCGTTATAGACGCCGACTGCTGCCGTATGTTGAAGGACGGCAAATGCGGGCTTTGCTCAAAGCTCTGCGGCGCCGGCGCGATAGATTACAAGCAGGAAGACGAAATAATAGAAAACAAATACGGCGCGATAGTCGCGGCGACGGGCTATGAACCGATCAGCTTAGATAAATTTGATGAATTTGCGTACAGCAAATCAAAGGACGTCATAACGAGCCTGCAGTTCGAGCGCCTTATGAACGCGGCGGGACCGACCGGCGGCGTGCTTTTAAGACCGTCCGACAACAAGCACCCTAAGACGATAGTTTTCGTCCAGTGCGTCGGCTCGCGGTGCGAGGCTCACGCAAAGAAGGGAAAAGAATACTGCTCAAAAATATGCTGTATGTATACCGCGAAGCACGCCATGCTCACGCGTGAAAAATATCCCGATACGGACGTTTACGTGTTTTATATAGACGTAAGGACCCCGGGCAAGAATTTTGACGAGTTTTACCGCCGCGCCGCCGAGGAATACGGCGTGCACTACGTAAAAGGCATGGTCGGAAAGATATGCGCGGAGGGTGATAAGCTCAAAGTCCAGGCGTCGGATCTTATAGCTGACAAACAGCTTCACATTGATGCAGACTTAGTCGTGCTTGCGGCGGCGATAGAGCCGGACAAGAGTGCAAGACCGCTTGCAACGCTTCTGACCGCGAGCATGGATACGAACGATTTCTTTACGGAGGCTCATCCGAAGCTCCGTCCGGTAGAAAGTCCGACGGCGGGCGTGTTTCTGTCCGGCTGCTGTCAGGGACCCAAGGATATACCGGAAACGGTGGCGCAGGCGGGAGCCGCGGCGTCAAAGGTCATAGGGCTTTTGTGCAAAGACAAGCTGACCGCAAACCCGTGCGTGGCTCACGCGGACGAGCTGATGTGCAACGGCTGTTCGACCTGCGAAAACGTCTGCCCGTATCACGCCATAACTTATATCGATAAAGAATTTAAAATGCCGGACAGAACGGTAAAAGTACGCCGTGTCGCGCAGGTAAATCCCGCCGTATGTCAGGGCTGCGGCGCCTGCACGGTAGCCTGCCCGAGCAAAGCCATGGACTTATACGGATTCTCAGGTAAACAGATATACGCGGAGGTGGATGCGATATGCAGATAGAAGAGAAAAAACCGCTTATCGCGGCGTTCTGCTGCAACTGGTGCTCGTACGCCGGCGCGGACCTCGCGGGAAACAACAGACAGAGCTATCCGGACAACGTTAAAATAATCCGTGTTCCGTGCTCCTGCAGAGTAGACCCGACTTTCGTTTTGCGCGCGTTCCAGCGCGGAGCGGACGGCGTGCTCATCTGCGGGTGTCATCCCGGCGACTGCCATTACACGACCGGAAACTATTACACAAGACGCAGGATGACGTTGCTGTTCTCAATGCTTGAATATCTCGGTATTGAAAAAGAGCGCACGCGCGTTGAATGGGTATCAGCGGCGGAGGGCGCGAAATTCGCGCAGACGGTAAACGAATTTACCGCGACCGTCGCCGCGCTCGGTGAAAACAGGAGACTGGAGGATCTGAGATGCAAAGAGTAAAAAGAGAAGAGCTTATAGCCGCCGCCGCAAAACTGCTTGAAAGCGGAGAAGCCGACCGCGTGCTCGGTTGGAAAAAAGGCGAATTTGACTACGACGTTACGCCGTACGTTTTCAAAAGTATCGATGAAACGGAAAAGGACTTTGTATGGGGCGATTTCTGCGGGCTTAATTTCTCAAAGTATTTAATAAAAGAAACGCAGAAGTCCGATAAAAAAGCAGCGGTTTTCTTAAAGCCGTGCGATACGTACAGCTTCAATCAGCTTTTGACCGAACACCGCTTTGAACGTGAAAAAGTTTACGTCATAGGCGTTTTTTGCTCCGGTATGGCGGATATAAGAAAAATAAAAGATATTGCCGGAGAGGGCATAGAAAAAATTGAAGAGTGTGACGGATATTTAAACGTCCATACGCTCTACGACGGAATCGTAAAGATAGAATCAAAAGACACTTTGGCTGAACGCTGCCTGTGCTGTACCAAACGCTGTGTCATTTATGACGAGCTTTTGGGAGACGGCGAAAACAAGGCGGATAACGATCGCTTTGCAAAGGTAAAAGAGCTTGAAGATATGACGGAGGAGCAGCGCTACGCGTTCTGGAAAAACGAACTTTCAAGATGCATACGCTGCAACGCCTGCCGCGACGTATGCCCGGCGTGCACGTGCGAAAAATGCGTGTTCGACAACCCGCAGTCGGGCTTGGAAAACAAATCCCCGGCAAACGAGTTTGAGGAAAAGCTGTTCCATATCATAAGAGCTTTCCACGTCGCCGGACGCTGTACGGACTGCGGAGAATGCAGCCGCGTGTGCCCGCAAAAGATACCGCTGCACCTGCTGAATCGGAAGTTTATAAAGGATATAAACACGTTTTACGGGCAGTATCAGGCGGGAGAGACGGTCGGACAGAGAGCGCCGCTGGTAGATTATACGACAGAGGATCGGGAGCCGTGAACTTGTAGGGGAGGGGTCTTACGTGAAC
>DBWC01000031.1 GCA_002308615.1 Clostridiales bacterium UBA1248 | reverse complement strand
CGGGGTTCTCCAAAAACGAGGAACGAGTTTTTGGAGGTTCACGGGTGCCGGGGTTCCCCGTTGCGAACTCGTGAGCAATGGGGGTTCACGGGTGCCGGGGTTCCCCGTTGCGAACTCGTGAGCAATGGGGGTTCACGGGTGGGGAGCCCCAAGCGCGCCGGCACGGCGCACAAATCGTCGGCATCGCCGACACCGATTTTTATTCTTTATTATTTATTCTTTCTTTTTTATTCTTTAAAAAAATTCAAAAAAGGTATTGAAATAAATTTGTTTTTGTGGTAAAATAACTTATCAATTTTCCGAAAGGACGTGAGATTTATGATGAACGTCACATCAATAAAAGAAATATTCGAAAAAGCCGCGGAGCTTACCGACAAGACCGTCGTGACCGGCGGCTGGATAAGGACCGCGCGCCGCAGCAAGAACGTCGGCTTTATCGAGCTTTACGACGGCACCTGCTATAACACTTTGCAGATAGTTTATTCGCCGGAGCTTCCGGACGTTGAAGCTGTCGACGCGTTATCTACCGGCTCCTGCGTTATCGTCACCGGCAAGCTCATACACACGCCCGGCAGTCAGCAGGCGTACGAGATACACGCCGACAAAATAAATATAGAAGGCGCGTGCGACCCGAGCTATCCGTTACAGAAGAAACGCCACGGCTTTGAATATCTGCGCACGATACCGCATCTGCGTCCGAGGACCAACACGTTCTCCGCTGTGTTCAGAGTGCGTTCGATCCTTACGTTCGCGATCCACAAATATCTGACGGACAGAGGCTTTGTCAACGTCACGACGCCGTGCATCACGACGTCCGACTGCGAGGGCGCGGGCGAGACGTTCCGTATAACGACCATCGATCCGGCAAACGTTCCGCTTGACGAAGAAGGCAAAGTCGATTATACAAAGGATTTCTTCGGCAAAAAGACTTATATGACGGTCAGCGGTCAGCTGAACGTCGAGCCGTTTGCTTTAGCGCTCCGCAACGTTTACACGTTCGGCCCGTCGTTCCGCGCGGAAAACTCCAACACGCCGCGTCACGCCGCCGAGTTCTGGCAGGTAGAGCCGGAAATGGCGTTCTGCGATCTTGACGGGCTTATAGCAACGATTGAAGAAATGTCAAAGTACATCATAAGCTACGTTATGGAGCACTGTCCGGACGAGCTTGCGTTCTTTGACAAATTCATCGAACCGGGACTTATAGAGAAACTGAAGCACACCGTTTCCTGTGATTTTGCGCGCATAACGCACAAGGAAGCGATAAAGATTTTAAAAGAATCCGGCAAGCAGTTTGAGATACCCGTTACCGACGACTGCGCGATACAGACCGAATACGAAAAATATTTAGCCGAGGAATACTTCGGACGTCCGGTATTCGTCACCGATTATCCGAAGGGGCACAAGGCGTTTTATATGAAGGTAAACGACGATAACGAAACGGTCGCCGCGACCGACCTGCTCTTCCCGGGCTTGGGCGAGATAGTCGGCGCGTCCGAGCGTGAGGCGAGATACGACGTACTTTTACAGCGTATCAACGAAATGGGGCTCGATCCCGACGAATACGGCTGGTATCTCGATCTTCGCAGATTCGGCACGGCCACGCACAGCGGCTTCGGCATGGGCGTTGAGAGAATGATGAGATTCGTAACTGGTATAGATAACATAAGAGATGTTATCGCATATCCGAGAACACCGAAAAATGCGGAATTTTAATGATCTTTTTGACCGCGGGGCGGCGCTTGTTACGGGCGCCTCCCGCGGTCTCGGTTATGAACTTGCGTTGCAGCTTGCAGAGCGCGGATTTGATATAGTTTTGTCCGGCAGGGACGAAAAAGCGCTTTCCGCACTCGCCGAAAAACTGCCGACTAAAGCGTATGTTTATTCTGCCGACCTGTCCGTTCCGGGCGAGGCAAAGCAGCTTTACAAGCGTATAAAAGCGGATGGGATAGAGCTGTCCGTGCTTGTAAACAACGCCGGTATCGGCGCCTCGGGCGAAGCGTGGATCGTGCCCGAGAAAACAGACTGTGATATGACGGAAATAAACGTTAACTCCGCCGTGACGCTTACGAAGCTGTTTTTGTCGGACGCGTGCGGCCGCGGATACGGCGCACTTTTAAACGTCTGCTCCGTCGGCGCGTTTCAGCCGGGACCTTACACGGCGTCTTACTACGCGTCAAAGGCGTATCTGCACAGTTATACGCTGGCGATCAGACACGAGGCAAAAAAATACGGTGTGACCGTATCTTCTCTCTGCCCCGGTCCGCTCGACACGGAGTTTTTTGAGCACGCAAGCGCAAAAAAGCCGAAGGGCGCTATGCCCGCGAAAAAAGCCGCGGAATACGCGGTAAAGAAATTTTTTAAAGGCAAAAAAACGATAGTTCCCGGATTTTACAACCGTCTTGCGCGCGTCGTGCCGGCGGGAATAAAGACGAGATTTATTGCAAAGATAAAAAGAAACTGACAAGGAGCAAAAACACCTTATCAGTTTTTTTGTTTTTTTCGGCGGGTCGCAGCAGGCGCTGAGCCCTGCTTTGCTGCGCGTTTATTCCGCCGTCATGTTATCAAAGTAACCCTGCACGAGTATTATCGGCGTGCCTTTATCGCCGGAGCCGGAGGTCAGGTCGCAGAGAGAACCGATAAGATCGGTCAGGCGGCGCGGGGTCGTGCCCTGCGATACCATTTTGCCGACAAGGTTACTATCTTTTTTCTTTATATAATCTGCTATCGCGGCTTTCAGCTCGTCGCCTTTCAGGTGCGCGAAATCGTTGTCCGCTAAATATTTCAGCTTTACTTCGTTCGGCTGTCCTTCAAGTCCGGGCGTGTAAGCAGGTGAGACCACCGGGTCCGCGAGCTCCCAGATCTTACCGACGGGGTCCTTGAACGCACCGTCGCCGTAGACCATTACCTCTACGTGTTTGCCGGTCTTCTGCAGTATCTCCGCCTGTATGCGTAAAACTATCGGCTCGCAGTCGCGCGGAAACAGCTTTACGGTGTTTTCAGTCGCTTTGTTCGATCCGAGCAGACCGTAATTCTCGTTATAACCCGAGCCGTCGACTGACTTTGTCAAGATCTCGTCAAGTCCGACGACCTTTACGGCACCGGCTTTTATGAGTTTTTTCTTCGTTCTGAATCTCGTGTGTATATCACAGTTTATGACGTTTTTGCAGTAGTCGAGTATCGAGCGGCAGTCGTTTGCGAAAATAACGTCGACGTCCGCGCCGCATTCTTTTATAAGCTCTTTATAGTATTCAACGTAATCGACGCCGGTGAACGGATGCTTTACGTAGCCGAAAAGCTCTCTGTATTTCTTCTCGTCCAAAACGTCTCTGTACGGGTCGACGTCCGCGTCGTCGAGCGTCTCGTCGTCAAACAGATGGTTTCCGACCTCGTCAGACGGATACGACAGCATAAGCGTTATCTTTTTTACGCCTTTGGCGATGCCGCGCAGGCATATTGCGAAACGGTTTCTTGACAGGATCGGAAAAATAAGCCCTATCTCGCCTTCCGGGAATTTTGCGGCGACGTCAGCCGCTATCTGATCGGTGGTCGCGTAGTTGCCCTGCGCGCGTCCGACGACGGCTTCCGTTACGGCTATAACGTCGCGGTCGCGGAGCGGGAATCCCTCTCCTTCCGACGCGGCTATGACCGAATCAACGACGATCTTCGCTATATCGTCTCCCTGCCTTATGATAGGCGCTCTTATTCCTCTGCTTACGGTTCCTGTAAATCTTTGCATTTTTGTGTTCCTTTCGGTTTATTTAAAATATTCATTTATTTGGTCTAAATAAGATAAGAAATATTTCGGACGGTTCTCAGCCCATTTTTCCATATTTCTTGTGTTTCTTTTCCAAATCTTTGACGTATAGTCGCGGTAATACGTCCCGCTCCAGCGGTCGAGGTGATACGGAAGCTCTGATTTTATTTCCTCGGCGAAACCGCTCATTATATTTTTCAGTGTGCTCACCGCTTCGCTTGAGCAAAGCGTTTTGCAGTATTCGATAAACGACGCTCTGAATGAGTCGTTATGCAGGCAAAGCGCTAAAAGACTTTGAACGTAGAGCGAATCCGGATAATTATCTTTCATCTCGTAGCCGCCGTTATAGAAATTGCCGAGCGTGAATTTTATCGTATCCATATCCGCCTGCGTGTATATCTCAGGCAGAACGAGGCATTCATAACGTCCGAACGCGAAATCCGTGTCGCGCACGGTGAAACGCCATTTCCCGTCGCTGTATTCGTTGCCGTCTATCGGCTCGCCGGTATATCTCCAAAGTCTGATATTGTTATGCGGCCAGTCGGTGTTGCATATATAGAGCATCAAGGCGCAGTATTTCATAAAATCGTCCGTGTCAAGCTTTTCCGACAGCTTCTCATATGCTTCGTCAAGCGTTTTTTTGTCGCCGCCTAACGCCGCGCGCGCTTCGCGGCACATTTTCAGGTATTCGTCAAGCTCCGTTTCCGGTCCCTCGTCCACCTCGTAGTAGAACCACACGTCGTCAAAGCGGCATTCGCCGCCGTTTTCGTGCTGATCGCAATGGCGGGTCGTGTCAAGCTCGGACTTTATGACGGTGACCTTGGTCTTGTCTAAGCCGTAGACGTTCTGCATGTAATCGTCGTTAATATCCTCTTTCATATCGAGGATGCCGTAGTATTCCCCGTTAAGATAAACGACTGCGAAGCGCGAGGTCTGGTGCGCGATCTCCGGCGCGTACGCGGCGAAAAACGCGTTTGAGGTCGCGTCGCGCGTCAGCGTCATCATATCCGGATCGGCTGCCGCCGCCTGTATGGAATCGTTACCGCCGTTGCGCAGAACGAATCTGTCGTATCTTTGCAGCAGTTCTCCGTCAAGCGTTTTTCTGTTGTCGAACAGCGGGTAGTCAAAGCTGCCGTTGCCGTTGTATTTCATCTCGTCGTAATATCCGTCGCGTCGTGCTATCACGCGGAAGGATTTCTGCGGCAGGCCTCTTGACGATCCGCCGAAAATACGCAAGCCCGCGTCCTGAGATATTATCCGCTCACCGTTCGGTAAAATTATTTCAACGTGGCACGGGCGCTCCCATTCCTTGCCGGATTTTGTGGGGTTGTCTATTATGCCCTTTTTGCCGTAGAGATTCTTTTTCTCAGTAACGAGCGATACGACGTAAGTGCTGAATCTTCCCTGATCCGCTTTTATATACGTTGCCGTTTTGATAAAACCGAGATAATTTCCGTCTTTATCAAAGCACGCGGCGCGGATAACGGACGTGTCGCCTTTTAATACGGTTATTTCACTTTCATATTTTTTTGATTTTTTCGTCGGCTCGGAGCAGTCTTCCGTATAAGTTATATACGCTCCCTCCGGCGCGTTCTCCGGTAAGGACAACGCAAGGCTCTGCGTCTCGGAATAAACGCCGCCCTTTACCGAAAACACGGGCGACAGGCGCGGGTCTTCCTTTTTCGCCTCTTCCGTCTCAGTCGCCGCGTCCGTCTCCGCCTCCGTTTCCGTTTCAAAAACGGCAGTCTCCGTCTCCGTTACGGCGGGCGCGGCGGTATCACACCCGACGGCGAATAATAGCACGGCGGACAGTATTGCGGCAAGGATTGATTTTATACGTTTCATATTATCTCCAACAATCGTAGGGCGGGGGCTTGCTCCCGCCGAAATAATAAAGAAGAAATAAGGTGTCGGCTTTGCCGACGTTCTTTGGGGGTTGCCCGCCCCTCACGGCTCGGCTGACGCCTCGCCACCCCCAAACCCCCTGTTCCCCTCCCATCAATTCTGATTGATGGGGCGCGCGACAGAAAGCCCCGAAAATTCGGGGGGGGTGGTGGGGTTTGGGGCGGTCAGGGGGGGAGCGGGAGCCCCAAGCGCGACGCGTTCCGCGGCGCAAGGTTCGTCGGCTCTGTCGACACCGAAAATTAACGCTAACTGTTTACAAACGAATAAAACGAATCACGGCAGTCAAGCAGTTCTCCGTCATATTTTTCATCTGAAATCATCGCTTTTGATGACGGATCATAGCAAACGAATAATGTCCCTTCTTTCGTAAGCGCAATCGTATATGCCATGTTAGCCTTATAGACTATATTTAATACACAACTCAAATGTTGTTCGGACATCAACCCGTATTTTTCAATACACAACGAATCTATTTTTTCTTTTTCGGCTTTTAAATCGTTAAATTTTTGCTTGTTTTTACTATATGACTGATACTCGGCTTTATTCAGTTTTGTATCGTCATACGGTTTATCCCAATCGTTTATATCTTTCAAAGACTTTATTTCATTTACTGAATAATCGGCATAATTTGCTCTGTCAGAAGCAATAATCGGTTTTTTTGCGAGCCAACAACAGTCATACCAATAAACCATAATATCATTACTTGATTTTTTGTCGTATTTTTGGCAAATCACAAGAAATGAATATGCGCTGTTGTAACGATACGCGTATAAACCTCTTCCGTAGCTGTCTTCCTCTAACAATTTAACATCATCAAAAGAATCCGTACCGCCGACGAACAGCGGACAGGCAAATCTCAAAACGGCATAAGCTTCATAATGTCCTGATGCGTCAAGAGATCCGGTACGATAGCAAGAGCTGAATGAAAATGCGGTCAGTATAATCGTGATAATCAAAACGATAATTGATATTTTTTTCATACGTCGCCCCTTAAGAACACTAATGCGTTTCCCTGCTTCTTTTTCAAAAACAGGTGAAAACCTCTAAAAATAATAATACCATATACTTACCTTAAAAGTCAACGCAAATTTGTGAAATTACAGAATAAAAATGCAATTTGACGGATTTTTATATGCAAAAACAGTAAAACAACTGCAAATCATACATTGACAACGTTGTTTTTTTATGATATTATATTATGGAATCA
The DNA here is from genome assembly GCA_002308615.1 of Clostridiales bacterium UBA1248. GTDB lineage: Bacteria > Bacillota > Clostridia > Oscillospirales > CAG-272 > UBA1248. The sequence continues at coordinate 23,855 of DBWC01000031.1, read as the reverse complement.
AATAATAAAGTGGAATATAATATGAGAGCAAGATATATTTTTGAGCACGTTATGACGCCGTATCTGCTCGATCGGCGCGGCGGGGATTTCGTTTCGGTCATGATGATACAGAAACAGTCTCTTCTTTACAAGCTCTGCGCCTCCGCGTACGCGCAGGAGCAGGAGGAATTTACGTATACGGAATCTGATTTCGGTTTTGAGGCGGCGCGTCTGGACGACAAAACGGTCTGCATGACGCTTAAAATGCCGGAGCCGGAGCTGCCCGGCGACTGCGCGTATATTTACATACTGACAGACGGTGATCCGTTCAAAGCGACGTTTTTTACGGTCGAGGCGGATGATGAGGACGGGCTGATGCTCTGCGGGCAGAACGGAGACGTGCATTTTACGTTCGGCAAATTCGACGATGAGAAAAAGGCGCTGGCGCTGATGCTCGGCGTACACAGAGACAACAACAAAAATTAAAACGGTGCTCCGTAGGGCGGGGGCTTGCTCCCGCCGCAAATAAAAATATAAAAATGGGGATAAATATATGTCTGCAATAGTAACGAAATTCGGCGGGACTTCTCTTGCCGACGCCGAGAAATTCAAACAGGTGGCTGAAATAATAAAAGCCGATCCGGACAGGAGATACGTAGTCGTATCCGCGCCGGGCAAACGCTTCAAAGGCGATTTCAAGATAACGGATATGTTCTACCTCTGCTACGAGAAAGCCGTATCCGGAGAGAATATTGACGTGCTTTTTGACGAGATCTCCGGCAGATACCGCGAGATAATATCCGAGCTCGGTCTTTCCATATCCGTTGACCGCGAGCTTGACCGCATAAGAAACGGCATGTATAACATGACCGGACGCGATTACGCCGCGTCGCGCGGAGAATATCTGAACGCGATCATCTTATCCGCGTATCTGGGCTACGATTTCATAGACGCGCGCGAGGTCGTTTTCTTCAACAACGACGGCAGCTTCAACGCGGAATACACAAACGACGTCATGTCCGCAAGACTGAAACGCCACGAAAGAGCCGTTTTCCCGGGCTTCTACGGCGCTATGCCGAACGGCACGATAAAGACGTTTTCACGCGGGGGCTCGGATATAACCGGCTCTATAGTGGCGCGCGCTGCAAACGCGCGTCTGTACGAGAACTGGACGGACGTTTCCGGTTTTTTAATGGCGGATCCGCGCATAGTGGATAACCCCAAAGTCATAAACACGATAACCTACCGCGAGCTGCGCGAGCTTTCGTATATGGGCGCGACTGTTCTGCACGAGGATTCGATCTTCCCGGTGCAGATTGCGGGCATACCGATAAACATCAAAAATACGGACAGACCGGAAGACCGCGGAACCATGATAGTTGCCGAAACGCCGGATTACGACACCAAAAACGTAATAACAGGCATAGCCGGCAGAAAAGGCTTTACCGCGATAAACATATCAAAGGACCTTATGAACGTTGAGGTCGGCTTCGGCAGAAAAGTTTTAGGCGTACTTGAAAAGAAAAACATTTCGTTTGAGCATCTGCCGTCCGGCATAGACACGATGAGCGTGATAGTAAAAAGCGCGGAGATCTCCGGCAAGCTCGACTACGTTTTAAACGGCATACAGCAGGAAGTCTGCCCGGACAGCATAAGCGTTGAGGACGATATCGCGCTTATAGCGGTCGTGGGACGCGCGATGGTAAAATCAAAAGGTACCGCGGCAAAGGTCTTCAAGGCTATCGCCGAGGCGAATATAAACGTAAAGATGATAGATCAGGGCTCTGACGAGCTGAATATCATAATCGGAATAGAAGACAAAGACTTTGAAATAGCGCAGAGGGCCATATATTCCGAATTTATAAAAGACTGAATGTTTACAAAATATTTGTAGAAAAAAACAAAATAGGATGATAAAATCACAACAAAAGCGATGACGGAGAAAAGTAGGATTGCCTTTGATCTTCAGAGAGCATACGGTCGGTGCGAGTATGCGTTTGCGGCAATTCGAAGCTCGCTCCCGAGCCGTGAAGCCTAACGTGACTGCTATTAAGCTTCGCCGGTTTCCGCCGTTAGAGGGATAAGCCGTGTATGCGGTAAAGTTATAAATGCGGGTGGTACCGCGGAATATTTGTTATTTCGCCCCGGCAGGTCTTTTCTGCCGGAGCATTTTATATCGGAGGATATATGTCAGAATTTATTGAAAGAACGATAAGCGGACAGGTTGAATACATCGCAAAAACGATGCCGGATCAGCCTGCCGTCAGGTATCATAAGGGCTTTGACTACAAACGCACTTATAAAGAGCTTGACGAGGAATGCGACAGGATCGCCAAATCGTTCCTTTCGCTCGGTATAAAAAAGGGCGATCACATAGCCATGTGGTCTACCAATTATCCGCAGTGGATAATAACGCTGTTCGCGGCGGCAAAGATCGGCGCGGTATTCGTGACGGTCAACACAAACTATAAGATATACGAGGCCGAATATCTGCTCAAGCAGTCTGACAGCTGCTGCGTCGTAATGAGCCGCGGCTTCAAGGACACGAGCTACGTCGATATTATGAAAAGACTCGTGCCAGAGGCGGAAAAGCAGGGGGACGGCTTCAAGAGCAAGCGCCTGCCCGTGCTTCACCACATCATAACCATCGACGACGACGTGGATGAACCGGGCATGATACCGTGGAAGCGGTTTGAGAAGCTCGGTGAAAACGTATCGGACGAGGAATTAGCGGCGGCAAAGGCGAAGTGCGATATACACGACGTCGTAAACATCCAGTACACGTCCGGCACCACGGGCTTCCCGAAGGGCGTTATGCTTACGCACTACAATATTTTAAATAACGGTTTATCTATCGGCGACTGCATGAAATTCTCGCCGAAAGACAAGCTCTGCATCCCCGTACCGTTCTTCCACTGCTTCGGTCTTGTGCTTGCTATCATGGCGTGCATAACTCACGGCTCGACTATGGTACCGGTCAACTATTACAGGCCGCTTGAGGTACTTGAAACACTTGACGCGGAGCAGTGTACCGCAGTCCACGGCGTACCTACGATGTATATAGCGATGCTTCAGCATCCGGATTTCAAAAAATTCAAGCTCAATCTGCGCACGGGCATAATGGCGGGCTCGCCGTGTCCGGTAGAGATGATGAAACGGGTGATCGACGAGATGGGTATGCGCGAGATAACCATTACCTACGGTCAGACGGAGGCTTCTCCCGGCTGTACGATGACGACGACGGACGAGACGCTCGAAAATCGCGTAAATTCCGTAGGCAAGGCTATGCCGCATATAGAAACGAAGATAGTAGATCCCGAAACGGGCAAAGATCTGCCTGACGGCGTGAACGGCGAGTTCTGCGCGCGCGGTTACAACATAATGAAAGGCTACTACAAAATGCCGGAGGCGACGGCGCAGGCGATAGACAAGGACGGCTGGCTGCACACCGGCGACCTTGCGATGAGGAGCCCGGACGGATATTACAAGATAACCGGGCGCATAAAGGATATGATAATACGCGGCGGCGAAAACATTTATCCGAAGGAGATCGAGGATTTCCTTTACACCAACGAAAAAGTCCGCGACGTTCAGGTCGTGGGCGTGCCGAGCGTCCAGTACGGCGAAGAGGTCTGCGCGTTCATCATACCGAACGAGGGCATGACCGTAACGGAACAGGAGATAAAGGACTTTGTTTTAGCGAGCATGGCGCGTCACAAAGTACCTAAATACGTCATAATAACCGACAGCTTTCCGATGAACGCCGCCGGTAAGATACAGAAATTCAAGCTGCGCGACATGGCGACGGAGCAGTTAGGTCTGCAGGACGCGGCTTCCATAGTGACGGCATAAGGAGGATAATATGAAACTGTCATTTTCAACGTTAGGCTGCCCCGACTGGCATTGGAGCGACATATACGCAACGGCGCGCGACTTAGGTTACGACGGCGTTGAGATACGCGGCATAGGCCGCGAGATGTTCGCGCCCAAAATGAGCATTTTCAGCCATGAAAACATAGATAAAACGATAAGGACGTTAAAGGACTCAAACCTGTCTATACCGCTGTTCACGACGGCGGCGTATCTTTCCGACCCGTCTCAGCTCCCTTTGGCGGAGTTTGAGATACTCGCTTATTCTCAGCTGGCGCAGAAGCTCGGCGTAAAATACGTGCGCATAATGGGCGAAAAAACGCCCGAGCCGCAGTATGAGACGACCGTAGACGAGTTAGCGGAGCAGTACGCTAAATTCTGCGATCTTGCAGCGCCCTACGGCGTGACGTTACTGATCGAAACGAACGGCATACTTGCGAAAAGCAGCGATATGAAAAAGCTGATAGAAACGGCGGACAGAGAAAATTCCGGCGTTATCTGGGATATTCACCACCCGTACAGGTTTTACAGGGAATCCCCGGCGGAGACGGCGAAGAACATAGGCAAATACGTAAAGCACGTACACGTAAAGGATTCTTATATAGAAAACGGCGCGGTGAAATACGCGCTCATGGGCTACGGCGACATCCCTATAGAAGAAGTAAAGCACGAGCTTGACGGCGTGGGTTACGACGGCTTTTACTCGTACGAATGGGTAAAGCGCTGGGTGCCCGAGCTTGAGGGATCGGGAATAGCGTTCCACAGCTACGCCGATTTTATGAGGTCGCTTGATGAGTAAGATTTTTGACATACACACACATATTTATCCCGACGCGATAGCGGAGCGCGCGGTGGCCGCGCTCAATCATTTCTATGATTTCGTCTCGGACGGCAAGGGAACGTACGACGACCTGACGACTTCAAGTAAAGAAAACGGCGTATGCGGCTTTCTTCTGCTCTGCGTGGCGACGAACGCTCACCAGATACACCGCGTGAACGAATCTATAATCGCCGCCGTGAAGCGCGGACGGGAAGACGGCTTTGAAGCGTACGCTTTCGGCGGTATGCATCCGTGCGACAATATTGAAGAAGAGACGGAATTCTGTATCAGAAACGGACTTTCCGGCATAAAAATACACCCCGACATACAGGGTGTGGATATAGACGATAAGCGGCTTTATCCGCTGTACGATATGGCGAACGGAAAATTCCCGATATATTTCCACAGCGGCGACGACAGGCCGCAGTACCGCTTCTCCACACCGGAAAAGCTCGCAAAAATATTAAAGGAATTCCCGAAGCTCACCGTAGTCGCCGCGCATCTGGGCGGCTATATGGCAAACGACGAGGCGATAGAGTATCTGAAGGGCAACGACCGCGTGTGGTACGACACGTCCTCCGCTTTGTGGGCCATGACGGCGGAAAGGGCTGATCAGATAATCGGCCAGCTCGGTACGGAGCATATGATGTTCGGCACGGATTACCCCGTCAAATACGCAGATTCGGAACTGCAGCGCTTTTATAAGCTGAAGCTGACGGATAAAGAGCGCGAAAACATACTTTATAATAACGCAATGACATTCCTTAATTTATAGGAAAATACTTTAAAAATTCCTCTTTTAACATTTTCAAGGAAAGATTGGCGGCGTTGTCTATTAAGACGACGCCCATTTCTTTTGCCCGCTCGCGCACCGGACCGAACGCCGGCTCCGAGCATATAAGCGCCGGTATCGCGCAGTCTCCTCCGTACTGGTCCGCCATGGTGAGTATCTCGTATAAATATTCTTTAGTCGGCTTGGTGCATTTGCAGCTTATCAGGACAAGGCGGCTGCCGTAAACGGCGGTAAGATCTATTTCGTTTCTCGGGTCGCCTTTTTTCTTTGTTATAAGCCCGTCAAGATCGAGCAGAACTCCCGTCGCGGCGTCGGAAAACGCTCCGCTTTCCGCGGCGGCAAGAAACGAAAACAACTCAAGCGCCGTGCCGCTTTTTTCATACAGTTCTAACGTTTTTGCTTTGGGGCAAAGCTCGTATTCAAGATACAGCTTGCCGTTCTCCGACGCGCATATCTTATCGTTTTTTATTATGCCGCGCTTGCGCAGAAGTCCTGCTATCCGTTCGCACGTCTTTTTATCGTCCGCGCGGCTGAGTTTTCTTTGGACTTTTTCACCGGATCTCATATTAGGCATACTGCAGAATCTGTTCCAGTCGTAGGATGCGCTTTTTACGGTATCCCACATCCTTACCGCTTCCGTACGCAGGGTTTTTGAGTCTTCAAGCTGCTTCAAGGTCTTTGACGCGGAGATCACGGCGCCGCCGGAAAGACTTATAAGCTCGTTTACGGTAAGCGTCTCTTTGCGCCAATAGACGCGCTGATCGGGATAATGCTCCGTCTCCGAGCCGTTTTTTATATCAAACGTCGATACGCGGACTTTTTTATCTTCATTCGCACCGACGTAAATACCCGCCGCGGCGGAAAAAACGCCGGAGCCGCCCGATATGTTTATAACGTATTCGCCGTCCCCGTCCGTCAGATCGTACAGAAGTCTGTAAACTGAGCCGAGCAGTTTTTCCTTTGCGGTAAGAAATACGGCGTCCGCGCCGAATCTGTCGTTTATGAGCGTTTCAAGCACTTCCTTACTTCTGCTGTCCGGCTCTTCTTTCTCATAACTGATATAAAACGCCCTGTCATAGCGACTGAAAAGAAACGGAGCGATATTCTCCGTATTGTCTTTGTTAAAAGCCCCTATAAGTATTCTTGCCATAAGCGCCTCCGCAAATTTCTTTTTTCATTATAATATAAATTTCATTAAATGTCAACCGTGTTATTGACATTATGAACTATGCGGTGTATAATATTTTTGAAAAAATCAAGGACGGTGATGATCATGGAAACAAGTACAGCGCTTCCCACGACGGAAAAGAAAACGGTCAAAGAAAAAGAAAACGACAGGGTCATACCGGAATTCAAGGTGTCCGGCGTTTTCAGCTCGCACATGGTGCTGCAAAGAGATAAAGAAATAAAAATATGGGGCTTCTCGCAAAGCGAAGGCTCGGTCGTAACGGTGGAATTTGACGGTGAAAGATCATCCGCCGCGGTTACGGATAACAAATTTGAGGTCAGACTCGCGCCTCGCGCCGCGTCGTCTCAGCCGAAAGTGATGACGGTATACGATGATAAAGATCATAAGACGGTTTTTGAAGATATTTTAACAGGCGACGTTTGGCTGATCGGAGGTCAGTCGAATTCCGAGCTTAATCTGCGCTTTTGTCTGCCGGAAACGCTGCCGGAAAAATTTGACGATAACGGCATATACAGGCTTTTCATGCAGACGCAGGCGTATCCTTATACGCATCAGGATCTGTGTAATTATCCTCAGCCGGACGTCATTGCGCCGGAGTGGCGCTGGAGACGCCCGGATGAAGAAGCGTCTTTATCGTTTTCCGCGCTCGGATGGTTTTTTGCAAGGGAGCTTTCCGAAAAACTCGGCATACCGACAGGCGCGATAAACGTATCCGCCGGCGGCGCGTGCATAAGAGAACTGATACCGGAAGAGCTTGCAAAGGAAATGGGCTACGACTACGGCGCAAACGTAAGACAGTGCGGCTACTACAACACGCTGATACACCCGTTTGAAGGACTTTCATTCAAAGGACAGGTGTTTTTCCAGGGCGAAAGCGAGGGTTGTTGGCGCGAACTCGCGGAAAGATACGATAAAGAACTTTCGAGGCTTGTCGAAGACGAGCGCCTGCGCTTCGGTTTTGATTTTCCGTTTTACAACGTGCAGATCTCGTCCTACCGCGACGAGGGAAAACAGTATTTCCCGTTTCTTGAAACCGTGCGTCTGAAGCAGTTTGACGCGCTGTCTATGATACCGAACAGTTATCTTACCGTTTCAATGGATATCGGCTCGCCCGACGACTGGGGAGATTTTGCCCATTCGCCGAAGAAAAAAATGCTCTCCGACAGGATATCCGCGCTCGTGCTCGCAAAGGAATACGGCATAGGCTCCGTATCGGACGCTGATTCTCCCATGCCGGAATGCGCCGTATCCGACGGCGGCACCGTTACCGTAAAATTCAAAAACGTATCAGACGGACTTATAAGCATCAGCGGAGACGACAGCGTCGCGGGCTTCTCTTTCGGTGATTTTGACAAGAGGATACAGGCAAAAGCGCGCATAATCTCACCGGATAAGGTACAGGTCGAAATACCGGATAACGCCGACTTATCCGCCGTAAACTACGCCTACGAAAGCAAGATAACAAAAGAAAACGCGCAGCTTTACAAAAAAGGCGGTCTTCCCTGCCCGGCGTTCAGAATAAAAATAAACTGATAAAAAATACAGCGTCCCGTATCGGCTCGATACGGGACGTTATTTATTATTCACTCTTTTCTTTCTTGGCTTTTACCGCGCGTCTTATTAAGAACACCGCGCCGACCGCGGCTCCGGCGGCGGCAACGCCTATAAGCGATATTATTACCGGCATACTTATCGGGATACCTAACGGTTTATTGTTTGCCGTGGTTTCCCCGTCTGTTATATCCGTATAAGTCTGCGGCGGCTCTTTGTCGGTCTCCGTTACGTCGTACGGTTCCGTGTCTGTATCCGTTACTTCGTCCGTGCCGGAAGCGTCCGTTTTTTCCGTACCTGTCTCTGATACTGTCGACGTCTGATCGTTTGTGTCGTCTGTGATTTTGTCCGTATCGTCACCGTGAGGTCTCGTATCCGGCGCCTTTGACGTCGTGCCCTCCGTTACGGGAGCTTTTTCCGTAACGGTCTGCGGATCTTTATCAGTTTCGGCCGTCTCGTCCGTCACGGGAGGCTCGTCCGTCGTAACGTCCTGATCCGTCGTGTCCGTTACGTCTTTCGTATCCGTATCCGTGTCAGTTTCCGTTTCCGTGATATCCTCCGTCGTCTGATCCGTGTAAAAGCCGTTGATCAGTACGAATTTATAACCGGTGAGTTTCGCGGGTATCTCGTTTTTTCCGTCCGTTGCGTAAGCCTCCGTCAGGTTTACGGTCATGACTTCGTTGTCTTTACCGTCTGTTGCCGTAAACGTTATATCGGCGAGATGAAACGTCTTTGTACAAGGCTCGTTCGTATAAAAAACCATGGATACGCTTCCGTCAGATATGCTGTGATATAGCTTTACGCCTTCCTCCTCGGTATATGAAACCGAGGCCGCTTTAAGCTTGCTGCCGTCAAACTCGATTTTTGCCGTGCCGCCGCGCAGCGCGGAAGCTGTCACGCTCACGGTCACGGTAAACGTGTCCGACGTGATGAAAAGATCTCCGTCAAGCGATACGGAAGCTGTAAGCTCCGGCAGATCCGGCGTCTCCGTTTCGTCTGCTTCGGTGACCTCGGCATCGGTATCCGTCGTTTCCGCGTCGGATACGGAAAGACATACGGGCGTAAGTACAAGCGCTAAAAGCAGAAACAGGGTGATGAATCTCTTCACGGCTCAGTCACCTCCGCTTCCGTTTCGGCGCCGGGCTCCGTTTCGTCTCCGCCGTCCTCGGGCTCAGTATATCTGCCCTCGGCGATATCGGCGATCATAACGAGGTCCGTCACGGTGACCGTGCCGTTTCCGTCAAGGTCAGCCGCTAAGATGAACGGGTCTCCGCGCCCGTCCGTGTCTCCGAGCAGGTACGCGGCGGCGTCCGCAACGTCGTTTTCCGTCACAAGTCCGTCCCCGTCCGCGTCGCCTCTGACGCAGAGCAGATATGAGGCGAGTACAACGCCGTTTACGTAAATATCGACCGTGCATCCGCTTCCCGCGGCGTCGTCGCCGCCCAGCGTTCCGTTTTTCCCCGTCACGCGCAGAAATCCCGCGGCTGAATAAAGCTCCTCAAGCCCGGATAACGTCGTATTGCTTTTTGCGAAAATATAGCGTACTCCGTTTATTTCGCCGTCATACGGAAGCTCCTCCGGATAGCCCTCGAAAATATAATCGTAAAGCGCGGTCTCCGCCTGATCTATGTAAATATCCGAGATGGTGTGCGTAGACGTTATCGTCTGTTCCGATACGAGCAGATACGTGCGCAGAACGGACGTATGCTCGCCCTCCGCGTTTATCGGTCCGTTATGGAGTATATCGAGATGATATAAGCGCCCGCCCACGTTTACGAGGTTCCACATATGCGCAACTCCGCCGACCTCGCCGGTAATAACTGAATTTTCATATCCGAGCGCGTCGAGCAAAAGCGACGTAAAGCCCGCGTATTCCTCGCACACGCCGGCGCCGTCGTTTACAAGGCTCACGGCGCTGCATCTGTGGCGGTACGTCATATCGTATCTGAATCTGCCGTCAAGCATGAGCTCGTTCATACGGATGAATCTCTGCCCGTCCGTAAGCGGCATAAGTTCATTTGCGATGCCGGCGATATATTCCTGCTTTAACTTTTGCCTGTCCTCCGTCTTTTCTCCGCAGGCGATGAAAATTTTTACGGTTACGGAATCCATAACGCCTCCCGGCGCCTGGACCATTCTGGAAATACGCGCGTTATAAGTTTTTGCGATGCACTTTAAATATTTTGAAGCGGAAGATCTTTTTACTAAGCTGACGATGCGCTTTGCGAGCGCCTCCATATCGTATATCGTAAGATCCTCCACGTCCGTTATTACAAACGTGCGCATATAGACGTGACAAAGCTCGGCGACGCCTCCCACGGAGACTTCGCCGTATGTATAATTGCATTCCGCCGGGTCGAGTATCGTGTCCGTGTCAGCCATGATATAAAACTCCTCAAGCTCTGAAAGAGTCAGTTCACGCTGGTATACAGGCTCTTCTGCGGCAAGCACGCCGTAAGCGGGCGATTCCGCCGCGGATACCGGTACGGAAAACAGTACCGCCGCAGCTGCAAGCAACACGGCGATGACTTTTTTGAGCTTCATACACACCTTTTACAATCCGATTTTATGATATTATAAATCACAATAACGCTATTTTCAACAGTTTAAATAATATAATCTGTAAACAATATTTTCATTGATTTTTTCGCTTTGTCTTTCACTGTAATAGACGTTTTTTCAGCCCTTAAAGTTTCGGGGTCCCTCCATTGTTTACAAAAAATTTAATTATTAAAAATTATTAAGAATTCTTAAGACGTCTTAATAATTCTTAATATTTTTTCTATTGTTTTCCTTATTTGTATATTGTAAAATATTTGTTGATTTTAATCCTGCAACGAAAGGAGAAAAGAATGGCTGTAATTGACGAGATAAAAGCCGCGGAGGCAAAAGCGCAGAAGATAAAAGACGACGCTAAAGCCGCCGCGAGAGCGGATGCGGAAACGATAGAAACGGAAGCCAAGAACAAAGCCGCGGAAATGAAGGCAAAAGCCGCGGACGAGGCGGCGATCAGTCAGTCAAAAGCGGAAGCTGAAGCAGAAGCCGAGGCAAAAAAAGCCCGCGCGTTATCCGACGAGGAATGCGCAAGGCTGATATCCGAGGGCAGAAAGCATCTTAAGGAAGCGTCCGAGCTGATTTTCAAAGGGGCGATCGACGTATGAAGGTTGCCATGAAAAAGGCGACCGTTGCGTTTTTGTCGGAGCAGCTTGAAGCCGTAACGGAGGCTTTGCAGAAGTGCGGCGAGTTTATGCTTATAAGGCAGGAAAACTCCGTAAACGTCAGAGCGGTATCAGCTCCGATACTTGACGAGGAGGCCGATACCGCGCTGAAGGCGTATTCAAAATACACAAAGCCGAGCGGAGGCATGCTTTCCGCTCCGACGCTTTATACCGAGCAGGAATTTGAGCAGGACAGCGCGCAGGACAAGACCCACGTAATAAAGACCGTGGAGCTTTACGAGCAGCTCAATTCCGTTGAAGCGCAGATAAGGCAATGTGACGACGAGTATGCGGAGCTTTTGCCGTACGAGGCGTTCCCGCTCGACGCGGAAGAGCAGAACGGCACAAGATACACGTCGTTGGTGATCGGCAGTATCCCGTATCCCGCAAACGCAAAAACCGGTCAGCCGCTTGATATTATAATAGCTGATAACGAAATAAGCTATTCGACTTTTTACGAAAAAGGCGGACTGAGATATTTTTACGCAAGTGTTTTCAAAGACAACGAAAAACAGCTTTTGTCCGAGCTTGAGGAGCACGGTTTTGAAAGGCTGAGACTTCCTTATAAGACCGGAACGGCAAAGGAGGCCTTGCAGAAAAACCGGCAGAAAAAACAGCAGCTTGAATTCCTTTACGCCTCTATAGAAAAAGAGCTTAAGGAAGCCTCGGAAAGTATGAGATCCGTGGAGCTTTTCTACGATAAGGAGAAAGCGAAGGCTGACAGAGCGGAAATACCCGCGGAGCTTACCGAAAGCACGGTGGTGCTTACCGGCTGGGTGCGCTCCGACAGGATGAAGACGGTGGAAAAAGCCGTGCAGGACGCCGCCGGAAGCTGTATAGTCAGCTTTGAGGATCCGTCGGAGGACGACGAGGTCCCGTCCGTGACGAGCGATCCGTATTTGATAGATCAGTATTCCACTATTACAAATTCGTACTCGCCTCCGGGCAAGGACGACATAGACCCGAACCCGTTCATGGCGCCGTGGTACTTCATGATATTCGGTATGATCATAGGCGACGTGGGGTACGGCATACTCATAGGGCTCGTGATGCTCGCGGTAAAGAAGATAAAGCGTCCGACCGGAGATTTTGCAAAGCTCGTCAACGTTATGATGTACTCGAGCATACCGGGCGTGTTCTGGGGTATTATGTACGGCTCGTATTTCGGCGCGGAGTGGTTTCCGCCGGTGCTGTTCTCTCCTCTGAAAAACATTTTAGGGGCGATGATCCTGGCGCTCGTCGTCGGAGTACTCCATATGTTCACCGGCATTACGATAAAAGCCGTTATGAACATAAAGGCGGGCAGATGGTTTGACGCGCTGACCGATCAGATAGCGTGGATGACGCTTCTGACGGGCTGCGGACTGCTTGCGCTCGAGGCGACGAGAAAAGCCGGCATGATAATGGCGATAGCGTCCGTTGCGATAATAGCGATACTCGGCGGACACGCAAAAAAGACGTTTTTCGGAAAACTGACGGGCGGCGTAACGTCGCTTACCGGAATAACGAACTATATGTCGGATATATTATCTTATCTGCGTATATTCGCGCTGGCGCTCGCGTCCGGACTTATAGGAATGGTAATGAACGTGGTGGCGGGAATGATTACGTCCGGCATACCGGTACCGGTGCTGAACTTTGTCGCGGCGGTGCCCGTTTACGCGCTCGGCCACGGATTAAACACCGCTTTGTCGATCTTAGGCGCGTACGTCCACACCGGAAGACTCCAGTTCATTGAATTTTTCGGAAAATTCTACGAGGGCAACGGTATGTATTTCCGCCCCATGCAGAGAAAAAACAAATACACTCAAATAGTAAATAACAAAAAGTAATTGAAAGGAAACAATAGTTATGGAAATGGGAGCAATTTATGCGATCATAGGAGCCGCTTTGGCGGCAACGCTGGCGGGCATAGGCTCGTCTTACGGAGTACAGGCCGCCGGTAAAGCGGCGGCAGGCGTTACGTCGGAAAAGCCCGAGCTTTTCAGCAAGCTGTTCGTTTTGCAGGCGCTTCCCGCGACGCAGGGTATGTACGGACTTGTTTCCGCGATAGTCATAGTTATGCAGGCGGGACTTTTCAATCAGACGATAGGCACGCTTTCAAAGGAATCGGGTCTTGCGCTTCTGTTCGCCTCGATACCGATAGCCGTAGTCGGTCTGTTCTCCGGTATGTACCAGGGCAAGACCGCGGCGGCTGCCATACTTATGACGGCAAAACAGCCCGACGCTCAGACAAAGGGTATGCAGATGACGGCTCTCGTAGAGCTTTACGCCATATTCGCTCTCGTTGCAACGCTTCTCATCGTCTTCATGACGCCCATGAACCACGTTGAAGCGGTCGAAGCGGCGGAAACGGCAAGAGCGGCGGTATCGTCGATCATAATATAACGGGTGGATACTATGTCTTCACAGGCATTGATTGATAAAATTTTAAAAACCGCGGAAGAGGAAGCCGAGCAGATCACCGACGATATAATACAAAGAGCGGCGGAAAACGAAAAACTCATGCTTTCAAAGGCGGAGGCGGAATGCGCGCGGATAAAGAAAGAATCCGACGAAAAATGCGCGCAGATAAAACGCATATCCGAGCTCAACAGCAATCTGGAAGCGCGTAAAGCCCGTCTGCACGCCAGACGCGCCCTGCTTGACGAGGCGTTTGCTTCCGCTTACGGGATGATGCTCGCGCTGCCGGACGAAAAGCGGCTCGAATACGTAAAAAAGCTGATAATAAAATACGCACCCTCGCCTAAGCTTGCGGTCCGTATTTCGGAAAAGGATCTGCCGCTGATCGACGACAGCGCAAAAGCGGAGATCAAAGCCGCTTTAGGCGCCGGCGCCGAAATATCGTTTGAAGCGGACAAGAACATCCCGGGCGGCGTATATCTTTGCTCGGAATTATCCGACGTGGACGCGACGCTTGACGCGATATTCGAAGAGCTTCACGAAAAATACGAGGCGGAAGCAGACAGGATGATGTTTGCGCCGCAAGGGTAAATACGATGTTTGATTATTCATTTACGAGTGCGTATATTTCGGCAAAGGAAACGTCGATATTGACGAAGGACGCGCTTTCAAGGATAACCGCGGACAGGCGTGAGGCTCTGCGTATGCTCATCCAGACGGGATACGGCGGAGGCGACGGCGGCTCCGCAGGCGAGCTTGCCGACAAAGAGCTTTCGTCTTTACGCAGGTTCGTTATGGACTCGCTTCCTTATGAGCTTTATTCTCTGCTCATCCTGCCTTACGACGCGCACAACCTTAAAGTGCTTCTCAAATGCCGCGTAAACGGCGCCGATCCGAAGCCGTACTTATATGACAACACGCTGTTCGATACGGAAATAGCCGCAGCCTGCTGCCGCGGCGGAGAATTCTCTCTTTTGTCCGAAGGAATAGCAAAAAAACTCAATCCGGCTTTCGATTCGGGACTTTTAAGCCTTCCGTTCGGCATAAGCACGGAATGCGACAAGGCGTTTTACCGTGAAATATCAAAGCGGTCTGAAAAGGCCGTAAAGCCGGTCGCGGAATATATCGCCGCGGAGATAGACGGCAAAAACTATACGGCGTATCAAAGGGCAAAAAACATCGGGCTTGCAGCTTCTGATCTAAAAGCTCTGCTTCTGCCCGGCGGATCGGTCCCCGCCTCGGCGTTTGCTTCCGCGTATGAAGCGGGAGCGGACGAGCTTCGCGGCTACACGTTCGGATACGACGCTCATTTTGCGATATGCGATGCAGCAGACGCTGCTAAAAGATCACTTTCGGACGCCGCAGACACGCTTGATAAATACGCCGAATCAAAGCTTCTGCCTTACAAATACGAGCCGGAATCCGTTGTACCCGTATTCCTTTACTTCAAAGAGAAAACGGCGGAGGCAAGGCACGTAAGAGAGGCGTTTGCCAAAGAAGGAGGCGCGCTGTGACAGAAAAGAAACTCAAAGCCGCGGTAATAGGTCCGAAATCCGTTGCGGCGCTGTACGGCGCTGCGGGTGTCGCGGTATTCGAACCGTCGGCCGAATTATCACCGCAGAAGCTTATAGCAAAGCTGTATAACGACGGTTACGGAATAATATTCATAACCGAGGCAATATACAAAAGCTGTGAGGAGGCGGTCAAAAAATATCTGACCGACCCGTATCCGATAATAATACCCGTTCCGGACGACACCTCCGACGGAACGTATTCAAGGGAGCGCATTGCCGCGAATATCAAAAAAGCCATCGGCAGCGACCTTATATAAAAATGAAAGGCTTTACGTGATGGAAAATACAGAAAAAACAGGAAAAGTCATAAAAGTATCGGGTCCTCTTATAACCGCGTCCGGTATGTCGGACGTTCATATGTACGACGTCGTACGCGTAGGTGAGAAGCGCCTGATAGGAGAGATAATAGAGCTGCGCGGAGACGTTGCGTCCGTTCAGGTCTACGAGGACACCGCGGGCATAGGCTCGGGCGCGCCCGTGTATCTAACGAATATGCCGCTTTCCGCAGAACTCGGTCCGGGCATGGTGGAAGCCATGTTCGACGGTATAGAACGTCCGCTCGACGCGCTGTACGCGCTCCACGGAGACAGGATACAGCGCGGAGCCTCCGTTCCGTCTCTTAACAGAGAGAAAAAATGGTATTTCAAGCCGACCGCAAAAGTCGGCGACGCCGTAGTCGGCGGCGACGTTATAGGAACTGTGCAGGAAACGGAAGCGGTGCTTCACAAAATAATGATCCCGCCTTATGAAAAAGGCGTCATAACTGACATAAAAGAAGGCGAGTTCACGGTAGCCGACACGGTGGCAACGCTCAAAAAAGAAGACGGTACAGAAAAGCCGCTCAACATGATACAGTACTGGCCGGTAAGACGCGGAAGACCCTGCAAAGAGAAATTCTCGCCGTCCGAGCCGATGGTCACGGGTCAGAGAAACGTGGATACGCTGTTTCCGATAGCGATAGGCGGCGTTGCGGCCGTTCCCGGTCCGTTCGGCTCCGGCAAGACCGTCGTTCAGCACCAGATCGCAAAATGGGCGGACGCGGATATAGTCATATATATCGGCTGCGGAGAGCGCGGCAACGAGATGACGGACGTTATGAACGAATTCCCGGAGATAATCGACCCGAAGACGGGGCTGTCTTTGATGAAGCGTACCGTACTTATAGCAAACACGTCCGATATGCCGGTCGCGGCGCGTGAGGCGTCTATATACACCGGTATAACGATAGCGGAATATTTCCGCGATATGGGCTACAGAGTCGCGATAATAGCCGACTCCACGTCGCGCTGGGCGGAGGCTCTGCGTGAGATGTCCGGACGTCTTGAAGAGATGCCCGGTGAAGAAGGCTATCCCGCTTACCTGTCCTCGCGTCTGGCGGAATTCTACGAAAGAGCCGGATACGTAAAATGCCTCGGATCGGACGAGCGTTTCGGCGCCGTCACGGCTATAGGCGCCGTATCTCCTCCCGGAGGCGACACGTCAGAACCCGTATCCCAGGCGACTTTGCGTATAGTAAAGGTATTCTGGGGACTTTCGTCCGAGCTTGCGTACAAGCGTCACTTCCCCGCGATAGACTGGTTAAAGAGCTATTCGTTATACGAGCCGAAAATGCGCGATCATTACGTAAAAACGATATCTCCGGAATGGCCGGAGCTTGTCGCCAAAACAAAGGCGATGCTCCAGGAAGAAGCGGAGCTCAACGAGATAGTACAGCTTGTCGGTATAGATTCGCTCAGCGCAAACGACAGACTGACGCTTGCGGCGTCTCAGATGATACGCGAGGACTATCTGCAGCAGGACGCTTACGATCCGACTGACGCGTTCACGACGCCGCGTAAGATGTATCTCATGCTCGGCATCATACACGCGTGGTACGAGACGGGCAAAAACGCGCTTGCCGTCGGCGTTCCGTTTGAGAAAATAGAAAAAATGCCGGTTTGCGAAAAAATAGCCCGTATGAAATTTACGGAAGAGGCTGTTCGTGAGGAAACGTTTGCGGGAATAGCGAACGACTGCGACGCACAGTACACCGCGCTTATGGAGGAGGCCGTTGCAGATGAATAAGGAATATAAGACCATAAAAGAGGTCGTAGGACCTCTGATGCTCATAGAAAACGTCGACGGCGCGACGTACGACGAGCTCGTACAGATAAAACAGGCGAGCGGCGACGTAAGATACGGCAAAATACTCGAGGTCAACCGCGACAAAGCGCTCGTACAGCTTTTCGAGCCGTCCGAGGGACTTAAAATATCCGACGCGCGCGCAAAGCTGCTCGGTCACGGCGTTCAACTCGGAGTTTCCGCCGATATGCTCGGCAGAGTTTTCGACGGTATGGGCGAGCCTATCGACGGCGGCGACAAAATAATCGCCGAAAAATACATGGATATAAACGGTCTGCCGATGAATCCGGCGGCGAGAGACTTCCCGTCCGAGTTCATACAGACGGGCGTTTCCGCGATAGACGGTCTTAACACGCTCGTAAGAGGTCAGAAGCTGCCGGTGTTCTCCGGCTCGGGTCTTCCCCACGCGGAGCTTGCCGCGCAGATCGCGCGTCAGTCGAAGGTGCGCGGAACGGACGACAAATTCGCCGTCGTCTTCGCCGCTATCGGTATCACGTTTGAAGAATCCGAATTCTTTATACAGGATTTCAGAAGAACGGGCGCGATAGACCGCTCCGTTATGTTTATAAACCTCGCAAACGACCCGGCTGTCGAGCGTATCTCCACGCCGCGTATGGCGATAACCTGCGCGGAGTATTTGGCATACGAGCTCGGTATGCACGTTCTCGTAATTATGAGCGATATAACAAACTACGCGGAGTCATTGCGTGAGATATCCGCCGCAAGAAAAGAGGTCCCCGGCAGACGCGGCTATCCCGGATATTTATATACCGACTTAGCGACGATGTACGAAAGAGCCGGCAAAATAAAAGGCAAGCCCGGTTCCATAACTCAGATACCGATACTTACCATGCCGGAGGACGATAAAACTCATCCGATACCGGACCTTACCGGATATATAACCGAGGGTCAGATAATACTTTCGCGTGAGCTTTACAGAAAGGGCGTTCAGCCGCCTATCGACGTTTTACCGTCGCTTTCGCGTCTCAAAAACAAAGGTATCGGCGTCGGAAGAACGAGAGAAGATCACTCTGGCAACATGAACCAGCTTTTCGCCGCGTACGCGAGAGGCAAGGACGCGCGCGAGCTTTCGACGATCTTGGGCGAATCGGCTTTATCCGAGGTAGACAGGATCTACGCGAAATTCGCCGAGGAATTTGAGAAAAAATACGTATCTCAGGGTTATTACACGGACAGATCCATTGAGGAAACGCTGACTGTCGGCTGGGAGCTGCTCTCCATGCTTCCGAGAACGGAGCTGAAACGTATCAAAGAGGAATATATTGAAAAATATCTTCCGAAAACCGATAAGGAATAAGCTATGGCAAAACAGATAAATCCTACAAGAATGGAGCTTACGCGTCTTAAAAGGCGGTTGAAGACCGCCGCGCGCGGACACAAGCTCTTAAAGGACAAGCAGAACGGAATGACAAAGCAGTTCATGGAGCAGATACGGCGAAACAGAGAGCTGCGCGCCAAGGTCGAAGCCGGGCTTGCCGAGGCGGCTCTGCAGTTTTCAGCCGCGTCGTCCGTAATGGGTGAAAAGGAGCTCGGTGAAGCTCTGCTTCTGCCCGCCGGAGAGATAGGCGTTGTCGGCGGATCAAACAATATCATGAGCGTGCAGGTGCCGACGCTCCGCTCCGACGGCAGTCTTGCCGCTTCTCTGCCCTACGGCTTTGCCGACACGTCGTACGAGCTTGACGCCGCGACGATTACGATGACGAAGCTGTTTCCGATCCTGCTTCAGCTTGCCGAATGTGAAAAGACCTGCGATATGTTGGCGTCCGAAATAGAAAAAACGCGCCGCCGCGTAAACGCGCTCGAGCACGTTATGATACCGGAAATGGAGCGCAACATCAAGTTCATCACAATGAAGCTTGAAGACAACGAGCGGCAGAACATAACAAGGCTGATGAAGGTAAAGGACGTTATAAATTCAAGATAAAAAAACCGCCGCGCAGGCGGTTTTTTTATCCTTTTATTCCTCTGTCACGATAGCCTTATAGACCTCATACGCGGAGCAGTCCGGGTTGCTTAAAATATAGTTGTTCGCTCTTGCGAGGCTTGCCGCTGTATGCTCCGTGCAGAGATATACGACGTAATTGTTTATAAGCGCGACAACGCCGGTTCCTATCATTTTTTCATTTCTCTTGTTTTCATCGTCGTAAAGCTTATAATCCTGATTGTTTTTCTGCTTTTCGCAGCGGTATTCCGCCATTGCTTTAACGGGTCCCGCGCCCTTGCGTTCCGTGAGCTTTAATACCGTTACTTCCTCTATATACTGTCCCTGCGCTCTTCTTATGACGTATTCCGAAACGTATTCAAACGCCTTGGGAGCGAGCACGTCCCACGTCTCCGGGTCAAACTCCGTGGTCTCGGAGAAGAACGCCGAAAGCTTGTCGTTTCCGGCGAGCTTGCAGCCTTCTTTTTCAGCCGTTTCCGCATCCGCGTAAATATCGGCTGTGACGTACGTTATGATTATGTTGGCTTCCGCAAGATACCTGTCGTCTTTGCCGTATTTGATCGTCGTTCCGGCTGAACGGGACAGATATCTGAAAAGCTGCGCAACGTCTTTGTTGTTTATCTCCTCGTCGCCGTTGCAGTTCGCCGCCGTTTCGTCTATGCAGACGTGCGCGCCGCTCACGTATCTGAACAGCACGGCTATATCCTTGTTGTCGGTCTCCGCGTCCATATTGACGTCTCCGGCGATCTGAAAGCTTGCAGCCGTATCCGCGTGCGCCGTAACGGCAAAAAGCATTACCGCGCATATCACCAAAGCAATTATCCGTTTCATTTTTTTATTCTCCGTTTTTTCTTTTATTATCTCACCGCTTTGTTTAAATGTCAACAGCTTTATTTAAACAAATTGAGTAGAAAAACGAAAAATATCGCCCGCTTTTATTCACAGTTTTGGAAAATCATTCTATCCTCTTGCTTCTGAAAACGAGCGCGCAGATAAGCGACAGCATCATAGCCGCGGTAAGACCCGCCGCCATGGCGGATACGCCGCCGGTAAATGCGCCGAGCAGGCCCTTTTCGTCGACCGCCTCCTTTACGCCGGCGGCAAGCGCGGCGCCGAAGCCGGTCAAAGGCACTCTCGCGCCGGAATGAAACCAGTTTGTCAGAGGCTTATAAACGCCGACGGCTCCCAGCACGACGCCGGCTACGACGTATCCCGTCAGTATCCTCGCGGGCGTGAGCCTTGTTTTGCAGATAAGAAGCTGCGCCGGCAAACATAAAAATCCGCCGAACAGAAATACGAGCAGATAACGAACGAATATCTCCATATCAGACCTCCGATGAAAAGTGTATAAGATGCGCTATGCCGGGAATACTGTGTCCCTGAGCCACCGCCATGGGGCTCATAAGTGCGCCCGTACCGACGAAAAGCGCGTTTTTTATCTCCTTATTTTTAAACCGTTCAAACAGATATACGGCAAGACCCAGCGCCGAGCAGCCGCAGCCGCTTCCTCCGCTGTGAACGTCCTGTTCCGGTTTATACAAAAGCATACCGCAGTCGAGATGATCGGCGCCTAAGTCACAGCCCTCGTACGACAAAAGCTCCGTTAAAAGTCCGTGCCCCTCGCCTCCCAGATCTCCGGTCAGGATCAGATCGAAATCATTCGGTTTTCTGCCGCTTTCGTCAAAAAAGCGCTTCAGCGTATCAGCCGCGGCGGGAGCCATCGCCGCGCCCATATTCGCCGCGTCTGATACGCCGCGGTCGACCGGGACGCCGGGCAAAACTCCCTTTACATACATACCGTATACTCCCGTATCTATTATCGCGCAGCCGGAGCCGGTAACGGTCCACTGCGCCGTCGGCGTTCTCTGCCCGCCGTACTCTATCGGCATACGGAACTGCCGCTCCGCCGTGCAGTTATGAGAGCTGACTATCGCGGCGCACCGCTTGAAATATCCGCCGTCCACCGTAAGAGCGGACAACAGCACCGCCTCCGCCATGGTCGAGCAGGCTCCGAAAAGCCCGAAATACTGTCTGCCGTATTCAAGCAGACCGTACGAGGACGCGGTGCACTGATTCATAAGGTCGCCCGCGAATATCGCGTCTATATCAGATAAATCAAATCCGCCCTTTTTCAGCGCGTGCGCAAAGCACCGCCGCTGCATCTCCTCCTCCGCTTGTTCAAAAGTCTTTTTGCCGAACGTGTCGTCCTCACTGTATTCGTCGTAGAGCTCCCCGAACGCGCCGTCGTATTCTTTTTTCCCGCAAACGGATGCGACGGCGCTGACGCATACTCTGTTTTTTAGCTTTATAATACCCATGCAAAAGTCCTTTTTTTGATATTATCGCCGCGTCAAACCCGATTTATTAAGAAAAATTAAGAATTATTAAAGTTCCTTTATAATTATTGACAGCCGCCGTATTTTTCTGTATAATAACTAAAAATAAACCGAGGAGGAAAACCGATATGAAAAAGAAAACGCTGACGGTCATTATAATAATCGCCGCCGTCGTCGTTTTAATCGGAGTCTGCGTGGGTTCGTCGTTTTACACCGTTGACGACAAGCAGCAGGCGGTAATAACGACGTTCGGCAAGGTGACGGACATAACCGACGCGGGCATACATTTCAAGCTGCCTTTCATCCAGCAGGCGCATATAGTTGACGTAAACGTACTGCGTAAGCTGGAAATAGGCTACAGAAGCGACGATAACGACGCAACGGTCGTTCGCGTTGTCGAAAACGAGTGCAAGATGATAACGGGAGACCTGAATATCGTAAACGTGGATTTCTTCGTTGAATACA
Organism: Clostridiales bacterium UBA1248; assembly: GCA_002308615.1. Lineage (GTDB taxonomy): Bacteria > Bacillota > Clostridia > Oscillospirales > CAG-272 > UBA1248. Next base: position 1,573 of record DBWC01000031.1, on the reverse strand, counting down.
AAGTCTCCGATCCGGTAAAATATCTGTTCAGCGCAAAGGATCCGGAGGAGATACTTAAAAATCTCGTTCAGAGCCAGATCAGAAACGTCGTGGGCTCAAGCGGAGTCGACAGCGTTCTGACGGACGGCAAAGTCACGATCCAGCAGGATATAAGAGATCTTACCGCAAAAGAGCTTGAAGCGTACGACATAGGTCTTATGCTGACGGACGTCAAGATCCAGGACGCGGAGATGCCGACGGACGAGGTAAACGAAGCGTACAAAGCCGTTTTGTCCGCACTTCAGAGCAAGGAGGCGACGATAAATCTGGCGCAGGCTTACAAGGAGTCAAAGATACCTGAAATGGAAGCCGAGGTCAAGAGCATAACCTTAAACGCCGAATACGACAAACAGAAAAGGATAAACGAGGCGAAAATGCAGATAGCCATGTTCGAGGCTATGTACGAGCAGTATCAGCTTAACCCGGAGGCAACGAAAATAAGGATGTACCACGAGGCGCTGCAGCAGTTTCTGCCCGGCACCAAGGTCTATATAGACGCGTCGGGCGACGGTTCCATGCAGAAGCTTCTGCCGGTCGACACGTTTACGGGAGAGGAGGAACAGAAATGAAAGACAACAAAAAGAAAATAACCGCTGCTGTAATAATCGCATCAGTCGTTCTGTTTATAATACTGTTTATTCTCCCGTCCTGCTTTTACGAGGTAAAAGAGGATGAATACGCCTGCACGGCAAGATTTTCAAAGATAATAAGGACCGTGGACGAACCCGGACTTTACTTTAAAGTGCCGTTTATAGACAGCATCCGCACGTTCCCGAAAAAGACGCTTTTCTACGATATCCCGCCGTCCGAGGTGCTTACCGTTGACAAAAAGAGCATGACCGTGGACAGCTACATACTCTGGCGGATAGACGATCCTCTCAAATTCTTCCAGAGCCTTACGCAGATCAGCGCAGCGGAAAGCCGTCTGTACGATATAACGTACAACGCTTTCAAAACGAAAATGGGCGTGCTCGATCAGGACGATATAATCAACATGAATCCGGGCGCGGAAAGAAACGCGATATACGACGAGATAAAATCCGAGGTCATGAGCAAGACGGGCGTTTACGGCATACAGGTCGTTGACGTAAAGCTAAAGAGGCTCGATCTTCCGGCAAGCAACGAGGAGTCCGTATACGAGCGCATGATCTCCGAGCGTAAGCGCGAAGCCGATAAATACACCGCCGAGGGCGAACGCGACGCCGCGTACATAAAAGCGGAAGTCGACAAAACAGTAAATATCTCCCTCTCCGACGCGAACGCTCAGGCGGAACAGATACGCGCGGAGGGCGAGGCGGAATATATGAGACTAATCTCCGAAGCGTACAACACCGAGGACAAACGCGATTTCTACGAATTCCAGCTGGCGCTTGAAACGCTGAAAACGACGTTTAACGGAAAAGACAAGACGATAATCTTAGGCGCCGACAGCCCCATAGCAAAGGCTCTTACGAATTCAGCGGAATAAAAACAGCACGGCGGACCTGTTCGGCGCGGCGTGATAAGGGAGTATTTTGGAATTTCTTTGCCGCGC
>DBWC01000106.1:540-25519 GCA_002308615.1 Clostridiales bacterium UBA1248 | reverse complement strand
CAAATTTAGCTATGCGGAGCATAATTCAGCTCGCCGCTCGCGGCGAATTTAGCAGCGGTGTACTTCCTTATGAAGTACACCGCTAAGCGCATTTTTTTGATTTTTTATATATACATATTTCGTTCCGCCGCCACGGTCGTGGGTCCGGTGTGACCGGAATAAAGCACAGTATCGGGCGGCAGGGTGAGGACTTTTTCTTTTATCGTTTTCATAAGCAGAGCGTAGTCCCCGGTGGGAAAGCGGTAATTGCCGTAGGTCCCTTTGAATATCGTGTCTCCGGTGAACGCAAGCCCGTCCTTTTCGGAGTAAAACACGCAGCTGTCGTCCGTATGCCCGGGCGTGTGTATGACGCGCAGGGAAAGTCCTTTATCCGACGTCTGTATAACATCGCCGTCTTTGATATATCCGTCCGGCGACAGTATTATATCTCCCATGCCGACCTGCGCGGATAGATTATATTCCGGATCAGATAAAAATTTCTTTCCGTTTTCGTGTATTATAACGGGGATCCTGTTATACGCGCGCAGTTCTTTTATTCCGCCGATATGATCGAAATGGCCGTGCGTTATTATTATTTTTTCTATATTCCAGCCGTTTTTTTCAATAAGGTACGACAGTCTTTTCCCTTCCGCGCCGGGGTCGAAAAGAAATCCCGCGCCGGTTTTTTCATTTATATAGAAATATCCGTTTATGTCGTAATATCCATTTTTAAGCGTTATCTGTTTGACCATTTTCATCCGCCTGTGATCCCGGTTTATTGAGTGACGATAAAAATCTGAAGAGCGCCACCACGTCCTTATTGTTTATCTCGTTGTCGTCGTTTATATCGCTTGCAAGCTTTTCAATGAAAACGTCCGCGCCCGAAACGTAGCGGAACAGCGTTACGATATCCTTGTTGTCCGCGTTCCCGTCGCCGTTTACGTCCTTTTCCGCAACGTCTGATCCGTTGTAAAAATAGAACAGATAAAGTCCCGTGTCGCCGACGGACAGCGAAATGGAGTTGTTTTCCTCATTCTCCGTCACCATCACCTTGACGGCGCCGTTTTCCGCTATCCTCAAGGCTCCCACCTTGCTTTCGCCGTCGCCCTCGGGGCGCGCAAACGAAATACCGATATTGCCGCCCGGCTCTATATCCCAGTACGCTATGGCGGACGAAAGATCAAACGCCGCAAAGTATCTGAAGCCCGGAGCCGATGCGGCGGCGTTTCCAAGCTCCTCGTCTTCAAGCACGCGAAGCGTCACAGTCGTGCCGCCGGGGAACGCTCTTGACGCGTCAACGTCAAAGCCGTCCGGCGTATCGTATATTATAAGCTCGTTGTCCGAGCCTGTCGGCTGTATGAGCTCGTATTGAACGTGTCTTTCCTCGATAGGCTCCTGCCCCGGCAGATAAAGTCCGAAATAAGCGGCTATCACGTCCGCCTCGGCTTTGGCGAGCTTTTCAAGATTTTCGTCGGACAAAAGGAACCGGCATTCCGCGGGATTTGAATGGAATCCGTGTTCTATTATAAACGAATATCTGCACAGCTTTGATCTTGTGGAATTTCTTATTACGCTGTAATAATCCTGATCAACGCCGTCTCCCACGTCGGGAGTCTTTGCCTTCTCCGTTCTTGTCATCGGTTTATCGTCGTTGCGCATATACGTTATGCCGGTCTCGGCGTTTATCGTATTTGCGACGGCAAGACCGAGAAGCGTGCCGAGCTCCTCGCTCTCCGGGCGTATGAAGCTGCGGTAAACGGAAACGCCGGACGCTCTTTCCGCGCTGAACCAGTTGGAATGAAGCGATATGAACAGCTCGCTTCCGTTATATATGACCGTTCTGCCTCTGCTGTCGAGCTCGGGCGCGTCGTCCATCGTTTCCCTCGTTGTAAATACCGTGACGTTGCTGTATTTTTCAAGCTCCGCTTTCAGATAGCTCATCAGCTTGAACGACATCTGCCCTTCGTAATAGCCGTCGATCACGCCTTTGTTGTCGTATTTTCCGTGACCGGGGTCGAGCGTTACCAAAAGAGTTTTTTGCGCGGGCGTATGCTCGCAGAACCTGCGTTTTACGCCCGGCATATACGTTCCGGGCTCTGTCGTCGTCTGCCATTCTCCCCACTTGTGTCCGGTCGCTTTTATGATAAGCTCGTCCTTATCCGTTATCTCTATGTTCGCGTCCTCGTCTAAGAACTCCTTGCCGCAGCCGTCGCAGACGTAATAACGCATAAATCCGTCTTCCGTACAGGTCGCGGGGATACCTTCGACTAAAACGAGCTCATGCTCGTGCGGTTTTTCTGTGTCGGTATCGGTATCCGTGTCCGTATCCGTATCAGTATCGGTGTCCGTATTTATATCGGTATCCGTCTCCGGATCCGTTTCCGTGTCTGTATCAACGTCAGCATCCGTATCGGTTTCCGTTTCCGGTTCGGTTTCCGGGTCCGATACCGTGTCCGTCTCTGTGTACGTATCAGGTACGGTCTCCGCATCCGCATACAGCGCTCTTGCCGATACAAAAACGGCGGATACGAGTATCAAAGCCAAAAGTATGGCAAAAGTTCTTTTCAAAGGGATCTACCTCCGGGAAAATGCGTTATATCCTTATATAGTCAAATATCATAAACGCCGCTGTAACGTCAAGCATGCCGATTCCGTCAAGCTTCGCTTTATCTTCATACGACGTTTTGTGATAGTACGGCGTCATAGTAAAAAGGTCTTTCAAAAGCTGTGTTTCAAGGCGCATACGGTATACTGTGCTGTCCTCTGATACGAGCTTGAAGCCTTGTATTTTTGTATCTTTCATTTCTTTTACGTTTACGCTGTCATATACCGCCTGCTTCAGCTCTGCCAAATGCTCCGGCAAAGGCGCCGCCATGACGAGATGACCGTCTTTTTTGAGCACTCTTTTGTATTCATCCGCGGCAAGCGGTGAAAACACGTTCAAAACGCAGTCAAAGCTGTGCTCCGAATATGGCATGCGGTACGCGCTTGCGACGCATATATGCGCGGTCTTGCATAGCGACGAGGCTTTTTCCGCCGCTGTTTTCGATATATCGAGACCGTATATCTCCGCTTTTTCAAATTCATCGCAGATGCGCTTTGTGTAATATCCTTCTCCGCAGCCGGCGTCAAGCAGAGTTTCAAATTCGATTTTTTTAAGTACCTCGCATATACCGTTTCGCAGAGCGTCGTAATTTCCGGAATTCAAAAATCTCCTGCGCGCCGCTACCATATCCGCGTCGTCTCCGCGAACGCTTTTGCCGGGTCCGAGCAGATTGACGTAACCTTTTGCCGATATATCGTAGCTGTGTCTGTTCTCACAGCGCATCGTATTTTCTTCTCTGACAAGCGGTTTCCCGCATACGGGGCAAATATAAACGCTCATTTTATCTCTTTTCTCATGCACGAAAAGCAGCGGACTATCTTCATTCCCGCGGCTTCGTATATGCTGCGCGCCCTGTTCGTCTCGCCGGTGAAAAGCGTCATAAACCGCGCGCCCTCGTCCTTCAGGGCGCCGCAGAGCTTGCAGAAAAGCAGCTTGCCCAGGCCGTGGCCTCTGTGATCGGGATGAACTCCGAGCCCGGCGAGATATCCCCTGCCGCTCTCCTGTACGTACACGGGTCCGGTAAAGCCGACCATACGCGCCGTGCCGTTATCCGCTTCCACGTGCTCAGCTATAAGAAGCGGCGGCGCGTCCTCCGTGTTTATGTTGTTCAAAACCGTGTTTTTCCAGCCGGCGGAGCCGATGGCGTCCATACACTCCTCCGCGCCGTAATGGCGGTTTTTATCGTAGTAGGTGACGGCGTAGCCCTGCCTTGCCGCTGATTCTTCTATGCTTTCTATATCGGCCGGCATAACGTAGTTTTCAAGCTTGTGATAATATGAATTCTGGTACGCGTAGTCGTGATATCCCATATTTTTCATAAACACGTAGCCCGTGTTTATCATATCCACGCCGGGATAACCGGGGTGGTCGTGGCGCGGCGTACCGGGGACTATCCACGGCAAAGACTGCGGATTGTAAAACGAAAATTCGTATTTTTTCGTCTCCGGCGTCTTCATCGCGGCTTCGAGCGCGGACAAAAGCGCTTTGCCTAATCCCATTCTTCTGTATTCAGCCGATACAAGTATCGCCGTGACGTATGATACGTCTTTGTCAAGGCTTATCATGCCCGCGGCAAAGCCCGCGGCGGACTCACCGTTTTCCGCGCACAAAAAGACTTTTTCGTATCCCATCTGCGGCGAAAAGAACTTGTCCTCAAACGCTTCACGGTCAAGTCTTTTATAAAGCTGTTCGCCCTCCGCGTACTCGCAGAAAAGCCGATAAACGGAGTCCGTGCCTGAATTCAGTCTTGTGATGTCCATGATCTGCCTGCCGGTTAAAGTTAAGAGTTTACATTTATGATTTCGGCTTCGCCGAAAGTTATGAGTTCGCTTACGCGAACGTTTTGGGGGCGGTAGGGGTCGGCGCCACGACGGCCCGCTTTTTGCCTTCTCCTTTGGGAGAAGGTGTCGGCTTTGCCGACGGATGAGGCTTTCTCGCCGCGCCCCCTCAATCTCATAGAGATTGTGGGACCGGGGTTCCCCGTTGCGAACTCGTGAGCAATGGGGGTTCACGGGAGGGGACAGGGGGGTATGGGGGGTTGACGAGCTTTGCGCCGCCGGTGGCGGATGAAGCAAAGCGAGGAAAGCGCAGCGGTCAAAATAATCAAGCATAGGTACGGTAGTACCGCGCAGATTATTTTGGGCACCGCAAGCGAGCTTGAGGGGTGGGAAACCCACCATAATTCGTCGCGAAGCGACACCGATTTTTTTTATTATTTATTATTTATTCTTTGAAGCGGGAGGGGATAGGGGTTCCCCGACGCGAACTTGAGAGCGTTGGGGGTTCACGTAAGATCCCTCCCCTACGAAGCGGGCGGGGATAGGGGTTCCCCGACGCGAACTTGAGAGCATTGGGGGTTCACGTAAGACCCCTCCCCTACGAAGCGGGAGGGGAGACCCCTCCCCTACGAATTCAATTCGTTATATCTATACCCGTAGCTTTGTATATAAGCCTCGCCGCGGCGGCCTGGCATTTCTGCTCGTCCACTCTGTACGCCATGGCGTGCTCCGCGCCTTCTACGAGCAGAAGCTCTTTGTCGGCTGTCGCCGCCTCGTATATTTTCTTTCCCATCCACGTGGGAACGAACGTGTCCGTATCTCCGTGTATGACGAGAAGCGGGAGCTTGTTTTCCTTTATAACGTCTATCGCGCGTTTCTGCTTGAAGCCGTAGCCGGCTTTCAGTTTGCAGTACAGGTTTGTTACGGGCAAAACGATAAAGGGCGGCAGGTGCATGGGCTTCAGATTATGCTTGAACTGCTCGTAAGGCGAGGTAAAACCGCAGTCCTCGATCACGCCCTTAACGTTTTTCGGAAGCTGTTCGCCCGTGGCGCAGCAGACCGTCGCGCCGCCGAGCGATATGCCGTGCAGTATTATATATTCCGGCTTATATTCCTCGTTTACGCGGTAGCACCAGTCCGCGCAGTCCTCGCTTTCATACACGCCGAAGGTTATGTATTTTCCTTCGCTCTCACCGCAGCCGCGCTGATCGGGCAAAAGCACGTCGCAGCCGTGGGAAAGATAGTATATCGCGTCGTAACCGAACTGATAAAACCAGCAGTTGTTATATCCGTGCATCATTATAACGGTTATACCGCGCGACGCCTTTGCGTGATAATACCTTGCCTTAAGCTTCAGTCCGTCGCGCGACAAAAGCTCCACCGTATCGTATCCGTATTCCGAAAGACCTTTTTTCGCTTTCTCATACACGGCAAGCTCGTCCTTCATCTCTTCCGGGTATTTTGCCGCTTTTTTATACGGATCGTACGGATGGCGTTTTATTGCGTAATTGAAGAAGTATACGGCGATGCCGAGCTCAGCCAAAGCGAGCACGGCTATAACGCCTATAAGGATATAAAGCCACAACATAGTTTTACCCCAGTTCCTCGTTTATGACGCCGGCTATATCGTCAGCCACTCTGTCTATTACGCTGATATCCGAGCCCTCGGTCATAACTCTTATAAGAGGCTCCGTGCCGGACGGGCGGACCACTACTCTGCCCTCTTCGCCGAGCGTGCGCTTGCCGGCCTCCACGGCGTCCTTTATCCTCTTGTTCGTATAGTAAAGCACCTTTGCGTCGTTTGTTACGCGTATATTTCTGTTTACCTGCGGGTATTTTTTCATAACCGCCATTTCCGAAAGCTTTTTGTCCTTGCGCTTCATCAAAGACAAAAGCTGTATAGCCGTGAGCTGACCGTCGCCTGTCGTTGCAAAATCTCTGAATATGATATGACCGGACTGCTCTCCGCCGAAGTCGTATTCGTTCAACAGCATTTCTTCAAGCACGAATCTGTCTCCGACTTTAGTAGCAACGAATCTGAGCCCGTTTTCCTCACAGAATTTGCCGAAACCGAAGTTCGTCAATATCGTACCTACGACGGTCTTATTTCTCAGTTTGCCGCGCTCCGCCAGATCCGCCGCGCAGATAGCCATTATCTCGTCGCCGTCTATGACGCTGCCTTTTTCGTCTACGCAGAGGCATCTGTCGGCGTCTCCGTCAAAGGCGACGCCCGCGTCAAGCTTGTTTTCGCGAACGAAAGCGGCAAGTCCTTCAATATGAGTGGAGCCGCAGTTCACGTTTATGTTTTCCCCGTCGGGAGAGGCGTTTATTATATACGCCTCGGCGCCCAGATCCTTAAACAGCTCGGCGGCTGTGACGGACGCGGAGCCGTTTGCGCAATCCACGCCTATCTTTAGTCCGTCAAGCGAATTAGGCACGCAGGAACGCAGATGATCCACGTAATCCTTTACCGCGTCCGCCTTAAACGTTCTTTTGCCTACGTTCGTCCCGGGCTTGAAATCGTATCCACCCTTATTGTCGAGCACCATGGATTCTATCTGCTCCTCAAGCGCGTCCGGCAGCTTGTAGCCGTCGCCCGAGAATATTTTTATACCGTTGTATTCGGACGGGTTGTGCGACGCGGAGATCATAACTCCGGCGTCCGCTTTATATTTCCCCACAAGATACGCAACGGCGGGCGTGGGCACGACGTCAAGCGAAATAACGTCCGCGCCGAGCGAGCAAAGCCCCGCGGTAACGGACGCCGCAAGCATATCCGACGACATACGCGTATCCGTTCCGACGACAAATATCGGACGTCTGCGCATACCTCTTGAAAGAACGGTCGCCGCCGCGCGTCCGATATTCAGCGCGAGCTCACATGAAAGCTCTATGTTTGCAATGCCGCGCACGCCGTCTGTTCCGAAAAGTCTTCCCATTAAAAAGTTTCTCCCTTGATCTTTATTACTATGTTTTCTCTGCTTTTATAAATACTGTCTGCGGCTATGATCCCGCGTACGCAGCTGTTCGGGTATATATTCGTATTTCTGCCGACTATCGTGCCAGGGTTCAGCGTGCTGTTGCAGCCGACCTCGACGTGATCGCCCAATATCGCGCCGAATTTGCGCAGTCCCGTTTCCGTTTTGCCCCCGTCCGTTTTCAGCGTCACGTTCGTTTTGTCACTTTTTACGTTTGAGGTGACGGCGCCGGCGCCCATGTGGCTTTTATACCCTAAGATCGAGTCGCCGACGTAGTTGAAATGCGGGATCTGAACTTTATCGAATATTATCGCGTTTTTTACCTCCGTCGAGTTTCCGACGACCGCGCCCTCGCCTATCAGCGCCGAGCCTCTTATGAACGCGCAGTGCCTTATCTCCGCGCCGGCGCAGATGACCGTAGGCGCGCCTATATACGCGTTAGGCGCTATTACCGCCGTTTTGTGCGCGAACACGCCGTCTTTTATCTTTATATAATCTTCCGGCAGGTTTTTTTGTATGTCCGTAATTATATCTTTTATGTGAGGCAGGGCAAGATACGGGTATTCATACTCCGCAAGATACCTGCCGGCTATGCTGTGAGACAGATCAAGCAGATCCGCCGTTTTGGGTATCGGAGTCATATAAGCTCATAGACCTTTCTTCCGAGAAGTTTTACCGGATATAACACCGACTCCGTAAAAGCCTTAGCGGGCGGTATTTTTTTGAAATATTCGGCGCCGTGACGCTCGTCAACGCTGACTACCCTCTCGTTCAGCGTTCCGTCGTATATCATGCACGGACGCAAAACGAAATCAAGCTCTTTTATAGTTTTTATTCTTCCCAGACGGAGCAGACGGCACACGAAAGACAGATCCGTATAACAGCGGCGCAGACTGAAGCTGCCGCCTACCACGGACGCGGCTTTATCATAGATATTATATGAATATATCTGCGGATGCGTCATCATACGGCGTATAACGTCACGTACGCGCATATACTCCTCCTCCGTCACCTCGTATGCGAATATACGCACCGGAACGTCTCCGCCTTCAGCTATGAAGCGCGACGGATATTCGGCAACAAAGCCGCCCGCGACCGGAACGTCAAGATGGATTTTGGCAAACGAATACATTACCGAAAGATTTTCATTGAAGCTGACCGATACGTGATCGTACGCAAAATCCGTAAGCAGCCTGTACGCTCTTTTTGCAAAGCTGTTTCCGCTTGACAGCACGATATATATTTTTCTCACCGCAATTACTCCTTATTTTTATTAAAGCGGACTTCTCCGCCGTCTATATATTATAATCCTATATAAGGTAAATGTCAAGTATTATTGTTTTAACATTGATAATGTAAATAATTCCTTAACCGTACTTTTTTGCATATAACCTCTTGATTTATAAATAAATTTATGGTAATATTCATAATATCAAATAAAAAAAGGAGAATATTATGGGAGCATTCAACGTAAATAAAAAAACTGTAATAATCACGGGCGCGTCCGGCGGCTTCGGCTCGGAGCTGACAAAAATACTTATTAACGAGCACGGCTGTCGCGTCATAGGCGTCGGCAGGTCGCGCGAAAAAATGGAGGCTCTTGCCGGATCGTTAGGCGATAACAGCGCAAAGTTCAAATACTTCTTATTTGACGTGTCAGAACGTGAAAACTGGCGTAAATTCGCCGCTTTGCTTGACAGAAAGGGAGTGATCCCCGGTCTTCTCATAAACAACGCCGGTATAATGCCGCCGTTTGAAAGATTTGAGGATGAGGACGGAGAGCTTGCAAAGAAAGTTATAGATACAAACCTTATGTCCGTGATCTACGGCTGTGAGGCGATGATACCTCTGCTTAAAAGATCGCGCCGCGCCGGTATAGTGAACATATCGAGCTCGTCTGCGTTTTCGCCGTCCGTCGGCATCGCCGTTTACTCCGCCAGCAAAGCCGCGGTAAGAAACTTCAGCATGTCGCTTGCCGAGGAGCTTGACCCCGATATTTCCGTTACTGCCGTTTGTCCCGGCTTTGCCAAAACGGATCTTTTCAGAGATAACGGATTTACCGAGGAGGATTACGAATTCATAAGCGGGCTCGGCTCGGATAAGGAAGAGATAGCCCGGGCAATAATCAAAGGCGTATCAGACGGCAAAAAGCTTATAGTCTGCGGAAAAGACTCGCTGCTTATGAACGCGATGTCGTCCGTTCTGCCCGTAAAATCAAACGAGCTTTATTCAAAAGTATTGAAGGAATCAACGCTTCCCATGTTCAGTAACTTAAAAAAATGAGAAAGCTGATAATTGTTTTCACTCTCGCTATGCTTATTCTGTGCGCCTGCACGCCGCAGAACACCGTAGAAGGCGAGCTTACCGTGTACGTCGCAGACGTTGGAAAAGCCGATCTTATCGTCATCAAATGCGGCGACAAATACGGGCTTATTGACTCCGGATACAAGTCCAACCGCGACAAGGCGGACGAGATACTCGGATCGTACGGCGTAAAAAGGCTTGAGTTTGCCGTCGCCACGCATAACGACAAGGACCACATCGGCGGCATGGCTCACATAATCGAAAAATACGACCCGAAGGTGCTTTATATAAATCAGCTTGAAAGCGATATAAAGCAGTACGAAAATATGCTTGAAGCCGCAGCGCTTAAAGGCACGACCGTCGTAAAGCTCAAACAAAACGACAAATTCTCTTTGGGAGACGCGTCGTTTTCCGTACTTGCGCCTGATGACGCTCTGCTTGCGCTGAACGACGAAAACGAATCGTCCATAGTGCTTAAAATGCGGTACGGGGAAAACAGCGTTTTGTTTATGGGCGACGCGCAGCTCAAATCCGAGGAAATGCTGATAAACAAATACGGCAAAGAGCTGAGCTGCGACGTTATAAAGATAGGGCATCACGGCTCTTCACAGTCGAGCTCGCAGGTGTTCTTATCAAAAACGAACGCGAAATACGCCGTGATCTCAACCGGCGGCGACGAGCCCGCGTCAGACGTCACGCTGAAAGCGATAGCCGCGTACGGCATGACGCTTTACAACACCGACGCGGACGGCGATATTATAATAAAAACCGACGGAAAGACCGTAACAATAGAGAAAAAGGGGAAATAACGATGAATATAGAGAAGTTAAAAGAGCTTGACAGACTGACCGAGCAGCGCATAGCGGACAAGCGCCTCGTTTCCGCGGCTTACGCCGTTGCGTACAAAAACGAGATAGTATTTAAAAACGCGATAGGCTACGCGGATATAGAAAATAAAATACCGCTTAAGTCTGACACGATAGTAAGGCTCGCCTCCATGACAAAGCCGATTACCGGCGTGGCGGCTATGATAATGCTCGAACGCGGCGCGTTCTCGCTTGACGACAAGGTGAGCAAATTCATACCGTCGTTCAAAAACATGAACGTGGCGATAGTGGACGAGCACGGCAAGATAACAGGTCAGTATCCGTCAAAAAACGAGATAGAGATACGGGATCTGCTGAATCAGGCGTCGGGCCTGGGAGAGGGCGAAGCCGGAAACCGCGCGTGGAAGGATTACCACATAAAAAAGGGCGATACGCTTGCTTCTCTGGTACCGAAATTCGGAAATCAGCTGCTTGATTTCGAGCCGAGAAAGAACGCTATATATTCATGGACTCAGGCTTTTGACACGATCGCTTACATAGTTGAGCTGACGTCCGGAATGGATTATCAGCAGTTCGTTTTGGAAAACATACTTCATCCGCTCGGCTGTTACGACACGGTCTATACGCCGAGCGAAGAGCAGTGGGCGCGCCTTATGAAGATGTACGACGCACGCGACGGCAAGATAACCGAGATAAACATGGGCGACGTCGTTTTCGGCGACGTTCCGCTCACGTATTACGCCGCGGGCGCCGGAATGGTCGGCACGCTTGACGATTATATGAAATTCGCCGCTATGCTTTATAACAAGGGCGAATACAACGGAGTAAGGATACTTAAGCCGGAAACGGTCGAGCTTATGGCGACACCGTCTCTTCCCTTCTTTAATCCCGAGACGGACGTAGAGACGTGGGGACTGTCGATGCGCGTGATAAACAAAAAGACGGAGCATCAGCTGCTTTCTCCCGGCTGCTTCGGCTGGTCGGGCGCGTACGGCACGCATTTCTTCATAGACTGGGTTAACGGGATCTACGCCGTTTATATCAAAAACCTGCTTGACGGCGGCGGCGCGGGCGCGGACACGGCGCGCGAGTTTGAAAAGGTCATAGTTGAAGCTTTATGAAAGCCGTTTTGTTCGACCTTGACGGCACCGTTACCGACCCCGGCGTCGGCATAACGAATTCCGTCATGTACGCGGTGCGGAAGTTCGGCATCGAACCTCCGCCGCGGGAAAAGTTATACTGCTTTATCGGGCCTCCTTTACGCGAATCGTTTTCAAAATATTTCGGGCTGTCCTCAGCTGACGCCGAAAAAGCCGTTGAATACTACCGCGAATATTACAGACCGACGGGCATTTTTGAGTGCAGTCTGTACGACGGGATAATCAACGCGTTTGAGATGATAAAAAGGGAGGGCGTCGCCGTGGCGCTTGCAACGGCAAAGCCGGAAATATTTGCGAAAAGGATAGCGGAGCGTTTCTGTTTTGACAAATATCTTACGTTTTTGTCGGGCGCCGCGCTTGACGGCAGCCGCGACGACAAGGCGGATATAATTGCGCGTGCGCTTGAAAACATGCCGGGTGTGACGGCGGAAAACGCCGTGATGGTGGGCGACAGAAGCTACGACGTGGAAAGCGGTAAAAAGCTCGGTCTTCACACCGTCGGCGCGCTGTACGGTTACGGATCGGCAAAAGAACTAAGCTCCGCAGACGCGCTTGCAAAGACCGCGTACGAGACGGCAGAGCTTGCATTGAAATTATTAAAAACGGACGATCTGTGATCGCCCGTACAGTCTGTATTCCCGTTTTTGACCGTCACGTTTCAAGTGACTTGTTGAAAAACTGCAGTATATCGTTATACACGACGTCACGGTCAAGCTCGTTCAAGATCTCGTGGCGGTCGTTCTCGTACAGCTTCAGATACGCGTTTTTGCCGTATTTTTTCAGCCTGTTATACACGGTTGTCGGATATTTGCCGAAATTGCCCACGCTGTCGTCGCATCCGCTGAAAATGCCGATGGGCAGACCGTCCTTTATCTGCATTATATTCTTTTTCGCCGCCGCGTCGCCCATCAGCTTCAAAAAGCCGTAGTAGTATTTTACCGATGATTTGCCGCCGCAGAGCGGATCGTCGCGGTACTGACGGCGAACGGTAACGTCCTTTGTCAGCCACGAATCCGGCGCTTCTTTTTCATCTTCAAACTTTTTGCCTGAAATACCGAATTTCAACTTCGGCGCCACAGCCTTTACCGGCGCCATAATGCCCTGCCCCACGCGCGCGACAAAATGCGGAACGGTCAGCGTTCCGGTAAGCACGCAGCACTTTATCCCCGTGTCAAACTGCACGAACCTCTGACCGAGGCAGCTGCCGTAGCTGTGACCGAAGAAGATGATCGGCAGTCCCGGATACTGCTTTTTAAGATAACCGTTTATAAACAGCAGGTCCTTTATCGTGTCTCCCACATATTCTCCGTCGCATATGCCGGCGTTGTTGTCCGTTCTGCCGTAGCTTCTGTGATCGTCGCCGAAAACGATGTAGCCGTTTTTATTCAAGAATTTCGCAAAATCGTCGTATCTCTGTAAATACTCCGCCATGCCGTGACAAAGCTGAACGACGCCCTTCGGGTTTTCCACGTCGTCCCATAACTGTGTATAAAGCTCTTTTCCGTCAAAGGATTTCATTTTCCGCACTCCCGTTTTTTCTTTATTATAGTACGGATTTGCGATTTTGTCAATAAGTTTTCATCTTTACACGCGATGAATAATATCGTTTGATTTTCTTGTTTTTTCGGAGAAGCTCTTTATTATTTCATTTTTTGAAAGGTTATACTTTTCCGCCAGATCCTTTGCATAGCTGTTTTCATAACCGTTTCCTTTTACGATTCTGAACTGACGCTCGTGTGACTTGCTGTCAATCAGCGCGGTCAGGCAGCATATTTTTGATTTGTTATCCAAAGGTTCCTTTACAAGTCCGCATAATTCGTGCAGATGCGTCGTCCATATACCGCGCACGCCTATTTCCGCGTACGCTTTTATTATTTCCGACGATATTGCCACGGCTTCCGTTGGATTAGTGCTTGACAGCGCCTCGTCAAACAATATCAGACTGTTTTCGCTGATATTCTGATTGATCTTATATATCCTGTCACATTCAGCGGACAACCGTCCGTGTTGATACGATATATTTCCCGCGTCAACAAAGTGCGTTAAAACCGCGTCAACCGGACGGACGACGGCACTCTTCGCCGGAAGCGGCAAACCGAGGTGAAGCATGGCGTACAGTATTCCCGCCGCCTGCGTGAATATGGACTTGCCGCCCTGATTGGGACCGATCAGAATATATATCCCCGCGTCATTATCAAATTCAAGGTCATTTTGTATAACGCGTTTTTCCGTATCGGAGTGCAGAAGCGCTAATATCGGGTGATACAACCCCGTTATTTTATCCGCATCACCGATTTCCGCGCGGCACAGCGGATAACCTTTATGCTTCAGTTTAAGAATCGCGTCGGTACACGCGGAAATAAAGCGCCATTCCAGCACTACTGCGGACAGATCGCGCAAACTGCTTATTATATAATTCTTTACCGTATAAGACCATGATTTAAGAGCGGAGTGTAAAACTTTATTCATAACGGAATTAACGGTAATTCTGTATACGTGCATTTCCTCCTCACTCGCTTTTTTGCTTATGGGATAAAACGGAGAAATACAGGAATACTCGTCTTTTTTGAGATCAAGACGCAGTATCCTGTCTATCAGATCGCCTGAAATAAAGTTTCTGTCGTTGACGCTTAAGACTCCCGCTTCCGTAGGATGAAGCTGCGCGTCAAGATTTACGCCTACCGTGATGCTGTGTATATTTCTTAAAGATCGGGACTGCCGTCTGACTTCGTTTTTCATTTTTTCATAGTCATCACCGGTGCAGAGCGTGCTTACGGCATCCCACAGCCTGTGTAAAAGTTCGCTTTTTACGTCAAATTCGGAAAAAATATTCCGTATATCATCCATATACGCGACGTAAGATTCGATTTCAAGTACGCTGAAAATGAGCTGCTCCGACGATTCCCCTTCGCTTTTCGCCTTTTGCACCTCAAACAGATCGTAAAGCGCGGAAAAACTGGTTTTCATACGTTCGTACAAGCCGGGATTTTCAAGCAACTCGTAAAACATCTCTTGCCGAAGAAGGATCGTGTTTATATCCGTCGTGAAGAAGTTTTCCAACCGTACTTCCGACTCGCCGAATTTTGTATCACCTCGGAAGTTGAACATGGCGTTGAGATTCAGGTCTTTGACAAACGAAAAATCAGTAAACGAGGATATTTCATCATTATTTATCTTTAAAACAGAGCATAAAGACATATTTTTAACCTCTTTTATCAACATCAGAATTTGTATACCAGATACTTGCACAGAAAAGCAACGGGAAAAGATAAAACGAATAAGGTCACGGGATAAAAAGCCGAGTATTTGTAAGAACGCCATACGCGTGAAAACAAGAAGTATACGTAACCGGCAAGCACAATAAAAGGAGGCGTGACGAACAGCGCGATCTTAAAGGCAAACGTCAGCGAAAGGAGTACTGTCCACAAAAGAGAAATCACACAGAGGTAACGGATCAGACGCTTTTTCGGCGTCAGGATATACAGCGGATTATCCGCCATATAAAGTACTCTGTAGGTAAGTACCGCCTTTCTTGCCGCCAGTTTTCGGAGCGTTTTTTCACCTAACATATACAAGACTTCCTTTCCGTTTTCCTGCTGATATCAAAAACTCATAAAGATTTTGATTATACCTTTATATCAATATACGGCTCAAGCTCCTTGGATAAGTTTTTGAAAATATCGGAATCACGAAGGGTATCATATTCTTTGCGCTCCATGTTTTGTAAAATCTGCTTCGCCTGGTTGTCGTCACTGCCGAGCATAACGCTTTTTGATTGCATGGTCATTCCTTTGAAATACAGAGAGGTGTGGGTAAAAGTGTTTTTCTGCAGATTTTTAACGAAGTCTATTGCTAAACGCACCGATTTTTCCAGATACGAAAGCGCTTTTTTTGTATTGCCTTCCGACGCGTAACGGCGCGCGCTCAGTTCGTAAAAATGTGACAGTCCTCCGCTGTTAAAACCGTAATCTCCGTTCTCAAACAAAAGCTCCACTATAGCTATCTTTTTTTCATTAAGCGCATGAAGTTCGTCTTCCGAATATAATAATTCGCCGGATTCCAGTTTGTAATTCAAACCAAGGTTTCTTATAAAAAGCGTCAAAAGCACGGTCTTCAATATTTGAGCCGCTTCGTTTTTCTTTGATCCCTTGTATATCCTGAAAAGCAAAAACTCATGGCCAGAAGACATAAAGGGCATTTTCATTGCCAGCTCTTCCGCCTTATTTGTTTCTCCGTTTTCAGCGTAATAAAAGCAAAGGTGCTCGACTGCGATGTGGCGTGCGAAATCATCCGTACATCCGTCAAGTATCCTTTTGCAGTATTCGGCACACTGACGGCTTATTGAAGCTTTTTCCTTTTTTGTGATATCGGACAGGTTCTGCATTCTGGCGCCGCAAACGGGAAGCCACTTCATAACAGAATAATCATTCGGATATTTTGCAATACCCTCCTGCAACATCTGCCAGCATTCCTTTAAGCGATTTATTCGCAGCAATTCAAGAGTTCTGCGGATGATAGTCTGCTTTTCCTCTTCGAATTTCTGCAGATTGATATTCAAAAGCTCGTCTGCGGATATCTGAAAGAAATTGCATAAAGCCGGGATCTGCGAAATATCGGGAGAAGTCCTGTCGCACTCCCACTGTGAAACAGCCTTTGACGTGATACCGAGATTAGCTGCGAGTTCTTCCTGAGTTAATTTCTTTGAAAGCCGTAATTGTTTTATCGTTGCACCTATTGACATAACGCCCTCCTTTTTTCAATCACATTATACAACGTTCTATACAAGAAGTAAAGAACCTGTTTTCACCGTAAAAGTATAGTTTTACTATACATTACAAGTAAATTCTATCATAGATTTGTGAATTAGTCAACAGCTAATATTTCCGATGATCAAAATATAAACAAAAAGCGAGTGTCCATAACTCGCATTGTTATGAACACTCAGCTTTCAGGCGTTATACGGGATCTATCTTTTCTGCTGAAGAGTATAGTGAACGTCGTCAGCCTTTTCCTCGTCCGTGTATTTGCGGAGAGTGTTTATCACCTCGCCGTTGTTCCACTTTCTGTCCTCAACGTCCTCGGTCGTGCCCATGACGGTTATATTGAGCTGTCTTCTTCTGGCGCGTACGTGGTCCCAGTCTACGAAATAGATGTGCGCGAATTCGCCGCCGTCAAGCACGCCGTCTTTAATCGTCATGCATTCGCTTCTGCCGAAGAATACGGAGCGCAGATGTCCGTCCGTGTTCATACTCGTGAAGTCGCCCGGCTCGTCAACGTGGCGTCCGAACTGCAGATGTATGGGACCGGGGTGGCGGTACTGATGCTCTTCCGCGAAATCCGGTATCATTTTTCTCATGATGTCAAGCAGATCGTGCTGTAAATACTCAATATCAAAGCTGTCTATATCGTGGCTGCACTCCTGTATCATAACGGAGCACGTCGTATGATGCGATGCGATCGTTACCGTGCCGTTTTTAACGCCGGACGCTGCGACTATTTCTATAACTTCCTTTGATACGTCGTGAAACGTCGGTATCCAGCCTCTTGACTGTAATTCCAATTCTTTCTGATAAACCTTAAACTCCATTTTTTACTCTCCTTTTATTTATTAAGCCTCTCACCCACGGCTCCGCCGGGATGTATCAAGGCAAACTGTTCGTTTTTAAAGCCCGTTTCCTCTATCATCATCGTCTGTAAAACGTGGAAAATCACCGCCAAAGATGTTGTTGACGTCGTACCCTGGCAGTTGTATCTGTCGGTCTCGCGGTTGACGTGCTGTTTTAACACAACGTCCGCGCCGGCTGCAAGCGGTGAATTTGTGTTTTCAGTCACGGTGATGATTTTTACGCCTTTCTTTTTGCAGATATCCATTATCGGCAAAAGCTCCGCGGTCTTGCCTCCGCGTGAGGCGAAGAGCATAACGTCGCCTTTCTGCAAAAATCCCGTGCCGCCGTGCACAGCCTCCGCGGGCGATATGAATTTAGCCGGCTGTTCTATACAGCACATCAGATGCGCGAAATGCTGGCACAAAATGCCGGAATGACCGCAGCCGGACGCGCCTATGCGCTCCGCTTTTATCAGCAGATCAACGGCTTTGCCGTACGCTTCCGGGTCAAAATATTCCGCCGCCTCGCGCAAGCATTCGCTTTCGGTCAAGTATGCGTTTTTTGCCGCCTCTATCGTTTCTTTTTTCATTTTATCATCCTTTATTGTGCGAATCCATAACGGAAAACGCTTCAAATTCGTCTTTATAAAGCCCCGTACCCATGCCGGCTAAAAGACACGAGCCGACCGCGCCCGCGGACTGACCGTTTACCACTTTTATTTCACGTTCAAGCACGTTTGAAATTATGTTTGTTGCAATTTTTGAATTTGTAATGCCGCCTATCGCGGTTATACTGTTCGCGTACAGTCCGTAACCTTCAAGCTCTTTAAGGTTTTTCTTAAGCAGCTTTGCCGCGCCTTCTATGATCGCGCGCGCGATATTGCGCTCTGAATACCCCTTCGCGCGCTCGAAGTCGGCTTCCGTAAAGTCGAATTCAAGCCCGTCACAGCCGGGGGCGGCTTCGCCCGCAAGACCGTCGAAATATTTATGCGGGACGACGCCGAAAAAGTGCTCGCGCCGTTTGTCTATCTTGTCCGAAATCGATTCAAGCGAGCTCATGACGCAGTAAGGCGCGCCGTGAAGCGTGAATCTGTCAGCGAGACCGCCGGTGGACAGCGCGTGTTCTCTCGACTCAACGGGGAACAGCTCCACCCACGACGTGCCGCAGGACAAAAGGAGCTGGCCGGGTTCAAGCACTCCCGCGCCGAGCGCGCCGGACGGATGATCGAAGCTGCCTAAAACGATCTTTGTGTCAGGCTTAAGCCCGAGTTTTTTTGCCATATCGGGCAAGACCGAGCCGAGCACCGTGCCCTTGTCGTATATCGGCGGCAGCATATCGGTTCCAAGTCCGAATTTGTCAAGCACGGCGGTGTTGTATACGCCCTTTTCCTGATCCATAAGATACGACGGCGTGCCCATGGAATGAGATATGCCCCATTTGCCCGTCAGCTTGTAATTCAGGTACTCCGCGTTCATACAAAGCATTTTCGTTTTTTTAAGGATCTCGGGCTTATGTATTTTGATATACGCCAGATCCGCGGCGACCATACCGTTGAAAAAGCCCCAGCCGACAGTACGGTAAAATCCGTCCTGCTCGGCTTTCGTATAGACAGCGTTTATATCGTCCCACGGTATCACCGTCTGCCAGCCTATAATATCGGTCAGCGGCACACCGTCCCCGCCCAAAAACAGCGGATTGCCGGACGCGCAGCATGAGCATACGGCGGTTATTTCCGCGCTTACGTATGATGAAAGCGCTTGTATGACAAAGAAGCATACGGAGAGAAAATGATCGGGTGCTAAAAGCTTTGCGCCGTCTTCAAAACGGTACGTAAACGGCGCGGAATAAGTTGTAAGGACAACTCCGTCATGCGACATAAGCGCGCCCTTGACCGCGCTCGTACCTATATCAAGACCTATAAAGCATTTCATACCCCGACCCCTTTTATATCGTCTGTATAACATTATACGCAAAAAACGCGATTTGTCAATGACGTATTTGAAAATTAAGGCGAGGTTTAAAATCAAAATAAATAAATAATTCAGGCGGTAGAGGCGTTCCTTCTTGTCACGAGTTGACACATCGAGCCTAAGGCGCGTCGACCTTTTGTCGATATATCGCTGTCGCGATTCGATGTGCAGACGCACGCGATATGCGCCGCGCGCAAGAAGATGCGCGGGCAGACCCCTCCCCTGCGGAGCATCAGATATTATCAGCAAAAACAAAGACGGGCGAGCAATGCTCGCCCGTACGTCTGATCTTTAATTTCACATCGCCTTTTTTACAAGCTTTGCCGCGATCACTAAACCGCCGACTATACCGGCTATGAGCAGGATGACAGCTAAAACGTATATCTTCGTCAGACCGACAAGTCCGCTTACAAGAAACGCGCAGGCAATTATCGCTATGGCTTTTGCAAACTGCACGGCGTACAGCTTTTTATCGCGCGCTTTATACGACACTTTATATCTTCTCGGCAATATAAGAGTTTTTGTCGCCGCGGTAAGTCCGGCGCAGACGAGCAGCGCGCCCGCCATAATAAACATCATTATCGAATACGCGTATTCCATTCAGTTTTCTTCCCGCTGTATCTTTTTAAACATCCTTGCGCTCCAGAACGTCATATCGAGCTCGTCCAGATAGAAACGGAATATCGCTTTCCAGTTCTTTGTCGCGGTCGCGACGGTTATATACTCCGCCTCGTTTCTGACCGCGTCTTCAGCATAGGAAAACAGCTTTGAGCCGATACCGGCAGAGCGTCGCTTCGAGACAACGTATAATTCCTCAACTTCAAAGCACGGCGTGTCTTCCGGCATGACCGAATACATATTTTTTGATCTGTACGCTTTTCCGAACAGATATCCGACAATCTCTTTGTTATCCTCCGCCAAAAATATCCTGTTGCCCTCTATATCGGACCTTTCGTTTGCGCGGTAGCCGTAACAGCTGTCCTCCGCTTCCCAGTCCTTTGACATTTTTATAAGCACGTCAAGCGTTTTATCGTTCAGCTCCGTTTCATACACTTTTACGTCAACCGCTCTTTCGGGGAGTCTGCTTTTAAGCAGCGGTATGCCCGTTTCCGTCCACCAGCTTCCGTCAACGCCGCCGGAGCTCATGCCGCCGTGCGCGAACTGCTCTACGCGAACCATACCGGTGTCCGTCATTTCTTTACCGGAAACGATAAGATGCTCTTTTCTGATCCAGCGGTCAAGCTCGCCTGCGGAAATAACGTCCATATACTCCGCTTTTTCTTTTAAATACGCCCAGAAATACGGATCTCCGCGCAATCCCCACGTATCCGGCTTATCTTCAAATATTTCCGACAGTTTCATTTTAAATCCTTTCGCGCTCACCATAAAGCGAGCTTTTTTGTGTAATCCGGATCGTCCGGCGTTTTTACTCCCTCTCTGAAATAAGATATGTTGTATTTCCGCATCAGCTTATGAAGCTCCTCGAGTTTTTTTGACGATCCCGCCGTCCATTTGATGCAGAGAGACGCGTATCTTATCTGACAGGATGATTTTTCCACGTTTGCAAAGTGCTCCTCATCCGCCAGATCAAGCGCCTTGTCCCACAGCTGCATAAGCTCGTCCGCGTAGGCCGCGCGCTCTTTGACTTTCATATCCTTTATGCCTAAGACGGTATTTATATCGCTGTATATGCCTATGTCGTTGTTTTCTGCGCTTTCACAGATCTTATCTATATATTCGCGTATATATTTCCAGCCGTCTCCGTAGTAGCCTTCAAGGAAATCGTCCATATACGCGTAGTACCGTTCTTTTGACATATAAGGATCCCAGAGCAGCTTTGCCAATAGATACGCGCGCAGCTCGCCGAACTCTCCGGAGACAGACTGATAATTGCCCTGCTCGAACATGCCTATAACGTTATGCTCCGCGAAATACCGTACGTTGTCGTAAAGCACGTTCAGATTCGGGAACGGATTGACGTAATACATAAAGTCCGTCGTATAATCCCAGATAAACAGGTTGCTGCAGATCTTCGACCATGCTTCTATATCCTCGGTAAACGCCCTGTTCGCCTCGCAGTCGGAATCGAGCGGGTGCGAAAAACAGCATTCTATCGAGCATAAGCGTATTATCACGTTATCAGCGGGCTTTATGTTTTTCGGCGCTTTTCTTGTATATCTGTAAGCAAGCGTATCAACGTACACGTCCGGGTAATCTTCCTTTATGTCGTTTGCGATACGGTTCACAAACGTGAGGAGCGAGCCCATGGGCGTGCCTTCCCGATCGTCTATCTTTTTGCAGTTTTCACACTGGCAGCCAAGCCCGTCCGGGTACGAGTCGTTTTGTGAAACCGATACTATTTTTGCATTCGGATTTTCTTTTAAAAACTTTCTTACGTTTTTAAGCACCTTATCGTAAACGTCCGGGTCCGTAAGGCACGGCTGGACGTTCGGCGTCCTGTCCGTTCCCGCGAGCGTGGGCAGGCTGTGTACGAACGGTCCGGCGTACGTGTACGACTCGCCGTATCCGTTCATCGTTCTGTTCACCGCCCCGTTTATCTTCAGCTTTGCGGCGAACGCGGCGTTGAACGTATCGAACCAGTACGGATCGCGGTATATGAATCCCGGACACGACGCGACACAGATATCGGCCGGCACGTCTATGCTCTCCGCGAATTTCACAGTCTCGTACGTTGACGAATAAAATCTGCATCCGATTAGATCATCAAGGAACGAATAAACGCCGTACAACGTGCCCGTCGCCGTGTTTCCGGTAATGTAGAGCCGCCCTTCGTCAAATATTATCGCGTAGCCGTTGTTTATCAGCTTTTCACGCTCTTTTTTGACTTTTTCCGTATCGCGGTCCGTTATCCCGATACATATTTCCTTATCGCGTCTATCCGCGGATCCGAGCTTTACACCCGTTGCTGTTTCAATATACGATATAAAGTCGTTATACGCGCGTTTGAGCGTAAGATTTATCATACTGTCGTCATATACGACGGAATACTCGCTTATATCGACTCCCGCGACCGTCAGTTTTCTGACGTGAGCGCCTTCCCATTTCAATTCCTTTTCCTCCTCTGTCACTGCTTCCGTTTCTTCTTCCGTCTGTATTTCAGTTTCAGCCGCTGTTGTCTCTTCTTTCGTCTGTATCTCCGCCGTTATTTCATCCGCCGCCGTACACGCGGACAGCATCAGCATAACACAAGCCAGGATCATACATAATATCCGTTTTATCATAACGACACCCTTATGATTCGTTAACCAGTTTTCCCGTCATATGCTCAATTTTAAGTTCAAGGCAGCATACTGCCGGAAAAGATTTCGCTATTTCTTTTCTTATGTATTCTTCATCGTCTGTGAATTTTTTTGCTATATTTCTGCATATCATCATTTTTTTGTCTTCATCTTCGATTATGCTGATACGCCCGAAAACGACTACGCTGTTAATATTCAAAGCCCACTCGCCCTCTCTTACGTACCCCTGATCCGTTACGCAATAGCTCACCTTGTCACAAGCGGTCACGGCGTCTATCTTATGACCTGTTTTCGCACAATGAAAATATAATGCGTTATCTTCTTCCGAATACCAGTGATCGAGCGGGATTCCGTAAGGATAACCGCCGTCACCTATCATAGAAAGAACGCCTCTTTTCTGCTCTTTAAGTATACGAATACATTCTTCCGTGCTTATTTGCTGTTTGAAACGTCTCATTTCTCTGAACATACTTTTATCTCCGAATCATTCAAAATTTTTGAGGTCTGCCCCCTATCCTGCGATTATTTTATCGTTTCAAACTTCAGCACGCTCGTGTTTCCGGGGTTTCCTCCCGCTATGCCGCCGGTTATGACTATGACGTCGCCGGGCGCGGCAAGCCCCAGATTCTTTGCGCTCTGCGCGGCGTTATAAAACATTACGTCGGTCGACTGGAATTCCTCAGTCATTACCGGATATACGCCCCAGGACAGCGCAAGCTGTCTCCACGCTTTTTCGTGTTTCTTCGTCGTCAGAGCAAGTATGAGCTTGGGCGTTCTGAAACGCGAAATGAATCTCGCCGTCTCACCGGAAAGCGTGCATACCGCTATCAGCTTCGCGTCAAGGTCGATAGACAGAGCGCAGGCTGAATGCGATATCGCGTCAAGCTCGTTTTGTATTTTGAAATTAGATACGCGGAAGCGTTCGGCGTAATCTATATCGTTTTCCGCGGCGACCGCTATCCTTGCCATGGCTTCCACGGTCTGCACCGGATATTTGCCCATCGCCGTCTCGCCGGAGAGCATTATGGCGCTCGTACCGTCGTATACGGCGTTTGCCACGTCGGATATCTCCGCTCTCGTCGGACGCGGCTTGCTTATCATGGATTCAAGCATCTCAGTTGCGGTTATAACGCGCTTGCCTTTGAAACGGCAGGCGGTTATCATGGATTTCTGTATAGCAGGCAGATGTTCGAACGGTATTTCAACGCCCATGTCGCCGCGTGCGACCATTATGCCGTCGCTTGCGTCTATTATGCTGTCTATATTGTCAACGCCGGTGCGGTTCTCTATCTTTGCTATAAGATCTATGCCGTCGCCGCCGTGAGCCTTGAGGAAAGCGCGTATCTCGTTCAAGTTGTCCGCGTACGAAACGAACGAGCAGGCTACGAAATCAACGTCGTTTTCTATACCGAATATCAGATCCTGCTTATCCTTTTCGGATAAATAGACCTGATTTAATACTTTGTTCGGGAACGCCATGCTCTTTCTGTCGCTTATGACGCCGCCGTATGTAACCGTGGTTATGACCTCCGTATCGGTCGTCTCATCGACTCTGCAAACGACGAGACCGTTGTTCAAAAGCACCGTGTCGCCGGGAGAAAGCTCTTTCGGCAGATTTTTATACGATACCGATACTCTCGTATTGTCGCCGATTATATCCTCGGAGGTGAAGACGAATCTGTCGCCCTCGTTCAGCGTTATCTGCTGTTTGTCCTTGAAAACGCCTATCCTGTATTCCGGGCCCTTCGTGTCGAGCATTATCGCCACGGGCATTCCGAGCTTTTCTCTCGCGCGTTTTACCGTGTCCATCATCGCTTTATGGCTTTCGTGAGTGCCGTGCGAAAAGTTGAAACGCGCGACGTTCATACCCGCTAAGATCATCTTCTCGATCGTCGCCTCATCCTCGCACGCGGGTCCTATTGTACAGATTATTTTCGTTTTTTTCATTAGCCCAAACTTCCTATTATATTCTTTACGTCTTATTATATCAGATGAAATAAAAAAAATCAATATAATTTCACTTTTTTTTCACTTATATTTGATCAACCTACTTGATTTTATCCGCTCAATCTGTTACAATGAAAAAAAATGATATGAGGAAACGTATATGAACAGCAGAGAAAGATTCAAAGCGGTTTTCAACAATACATTACCCGACGACAGACTGCCCATGATAGAGTGGGCGTCGTGGTGGTGGGACAGGACCATCATGGAGTGGCAGAAGCAGGGTTTACCGGCCACGCTCGGCTTTCATGACGTGGCGCCTTATTTACATCTCGATCAGCATTATCAGTTCTGGTTCCCGCACAGGAGCGCCGACTGCCCGCAGCCCGCTTTCAACGGCGGACCGATAGCCGAGGACGAGGAGGAATACGAGAAGCTTTTACCGTATCTTTATCCGATGAAAGAAGTGGAAGCGCAGCTTGAAAATATGAAAGCGCTGAAAGAAGGTCACGACAGAGGCGATTATCCCATATGGTTTTCGTTTGACGGCGGCTTCTGGTTTCCGCGC
>DBWC01000106.1:0-497 GCA_002308615.1 Clostridiales bacterium UBA1248 | reverse complement strand
TACGATCAGCCGGAATTATATCACAGGATGCTTGACGATCTGGCACAGTTCCAGCTCGGCATACTTGAGCGGATGTACGATATCCTTACGCCCGACTTTATGACGTTCGGAGAGGATATGAGCTACAACAACGGCCCGATGATATCCGAGGACAGCTTTGACGAATTTCTGCTTCCCTACTACCAAAAGGTCGTGCCCGTTATAAAAGAACACGGAACGAAGGTCATAGTAGACACGGACGGCAACGTAAGCAAAATGATACCGTGGCTGATACGCGGCGGTATAGAAGGCGTGCTTCCGCTTGAAAGACAGGCGGGCGTAGACGTTGCGGCTCTGCGCGAGCTTTACCCGAAATTCATTTTCATCGGCGCTTTTGACAAAATGACGATGCGCCGCGGAGTCGACGATATGCGCGGCG
The DNA here is from genome assembly GCA_002308615.1 of Clostridiales bacterium UBA1248. Classification (GTDB taxonomy): domain Bacteria; phylum Bacillota; class Clostridia; order Oscillospirales; family CAG-272; genus UBA1248. The sequence goes on along the minus strand of DBWC01000106.1, from coordinate 79 downwards.
AGTTTGAAAGACTGCTCCCCGTTATGAAAACGGGCGGTTTCATACCGAGCGTAGACCATCAGACGCCGCCGGACGTGCC
>DBWC01000065.1 GCA_002308615.1 Clostridiales bacterium UBA1248 | reverse complement strand
GTAAGCAGACAGTCTGTATCAAAATGGGAGTTGGGAGAAGGGTATCCTGAAGTCGATAAACTTCTGCTCTTGTCAAAGAAGCTGAATGTTTCATTAGACAGTTTATTCGGAGGGGAATACACGACAGTTGCTTCTGAAGAGGGTAAACCTTCTTCTACGATCAGAATCATTTCACCGCATGAAGGCGTAATCATCAACGCGTCAAAAGTAACCCGTTCTCAACAATTCAAGGGTGGGAAAAACAGTCCTAAATTCGCATTGTATGCGTCCGATGGGAATGACATGTCATATTGGGGAGCGCAGAATACATTTCTCGCCTGGTATAGGAACCTTGATGATGTAACAAGAGAGATTGCCGAAATACAGATGGTGTTGGAAACAGGGGCATCTTCCTATACTCTGCAATACAGCGTAAAATGTAAACAGAACTTGTTCAGGACAATAGAAGACTGATTATACAATTCCCGTTTATCGAGCCATTCAGCACGTACCTTTTACGCGGTCTTTCTATGCCTTGGTGTCCTTTTACGCGTGCTTACACAAGAAAAAGGCACGCGTAAGCGTGCTTTTTTCAGTGATATTCGCCTTCGGCGAGTGATATTGCGCTTCGCGCAGTTTAGGAGGCGAATAGAATATCACATTTGCATCAGCAAATATATCATACGGCGTCAGCCGTATATCATATCGCGCAAGCGATATATCATTTAAAATGCCCGCTTGCGGTGACCCGAAGAAATCTGCGCGCCGCTGCCGCGGCTATGCTTGATTTCTTTCGACCGCTGCGCTTTCCTCGCTTTGCTTTATCCGCCCCCGGCGGGAACCCCCAACGCTCTCAAGTTCGCGTCGGGGAACCCCTTTGGCGGCGCAAAGCTCGTCTACCCGCTTGCGGTGCCCGAAGAAATCTGCGCGTCACTGCCGCGGCTATGCTTGATTTCTTTCGACCGCTGCGCTTTCCTCGCTTTGCTTTATCCGCCCCCGGCGGCGCAAAGCTCGTCTACCCATAGCTCAATTGGATAGAGTTTCAGATTCCGATTCTGACGGTTGGGAGTTCGAATCTCCCTGGGTAGGCCATAAAAGAAACGTCTTTTGTCTACAACGACAAAAGGCGCTTCTTTTCGTTTTTCGGGCAAAAAATGGGCAAAATATATGTATTTCGGGCTTTCAGATAGTGAACCAGCCGTTCGGAAGCCCGATTTTTTGTTTTCAGGACGCAAAATCGATCGAAAATGCTCGTGTACTTTTTGCTGTTCTTTGCTCCGTAAAGAACAACAAAAGAGTTCCCCCTGCAGGACTTGAACTCTGAAACACACGAAAAAGTGTATGAAAGCGACAATTTTGATGTGTTCAACTATTGATTTCTTCGCTGGAATATGTTATAAGTATACTGTAATTTTTATCTTGCCAAGAAGAAGTACACCGTTGTTCAAGTCCGGCGTTCACATACGGCTGCCGCGTTACCCTCTTTTATAAAATCAACCATTCCAGTAAGAAAGTAAGGTAAACTAAATGAAAAAGATACTTGCCGGCGTATTGGTCTCACTTATCGTTTTATCGCTCTTTACGGTATCGGTCTGCGCTGCCGGGCAAAACCTACTTCCGTCCGGCGTCGCCGACGCGGATATCGCAGACGTGATCGACGGTTTTTTAAACGATCACGCAGACAATCATGCTGCCGTGGCGACTGCGGTATTCAGAGGCGACGAAGATCTTTACGTCCGTTATTTCGGATATACCGACGCCGACGGCACCGTACCGCTTGACGAAAACAGCGTGCTTGAATGGGGCAGCGTAAGCAAACTGACGGTGTGGGTAAGCGCGATCCAGCTCGTCTGCAAAGGGAAGCTCGATCTGTCAGCGGATATCCGCGGATATCTGCCGGACGGATTTCTTAAAAATCTGAGATTCGACAAACCAGTGACGATGCTCGACCTTATGAATCACAGCGCGGGCTTTCAGGAAACGGATTTTATACTTGAAGTTACAAACGAGGCGGATATAATACCGCTCGGCGAATACCTTTCAATATACCAGCCACTGCAGGTGTTTGAGCCGGGGACGGTCGTAGCCTACAGCAACTGGGGCGCGGCGCTTGCGGGTTATATCGTTGAATGTATAGCCGATATGCCTTTTTACCGGTACGTCGTGGAAAACGTCTTCACGCCGCTTGAAATGACGCGCAGCGCGATAAAAGCCGATCTCGGCGATAACGCGTACGTCAAAGTAAAGCGCGGGGAATTTGTTTCATATTTGCCGGATGGAGAACCGGCGGAAGATGAAACGAAAGTATTCATCCTGCCGTACCCCGCGGGGATGTGTACGTCGACCCTCGGCGATTTCGCGGCTTTCGCCAAAGCGCTGCTGACGCGAGACGAACGCCTGCTCCCTTCAGAGGGTTTTGATCTTCTGTTCTCCCCGAGCCTTTATTATACAGGTACCGACACAGCGCGTTTACGCCACGGTTTTCTCGTTGATCATGATTTTGCCGTCGCTGTGACGGGTCACGACGGCAACACCTCCGGAGGCAGCAGCCGTCTGCTGCTCGATCTCGAAAACGGCGTCGGCATGGTAATGCTTACGAATCAACTCGGCGGTTCCGTTTACCGAACGGCGATGGCGGAAAAAGTCTTCGGAAAAAGCGAATACCATATACCGGTAGACGGTTATTACATACCGGCGCGAAACATATTTGCCGGCAAACAAAAGATTATGAGCAATCTTTTTCTGATAGATCACTGCCATATAACGCAAAAAATGACGGACGGGTTGTATATAAACGTACTGCCCGACCGGTTTGAAATATCTTCATGCGATTATCTCGTTCCGACCGAAAACTACGCTCTGCGCGATGCGTTCACGGTAATATGGTTCGTCTTATCGGGCGTCGCGCTGGTTTTCTTCCTTATCAGAGCGGTGCTGACCGTGATAAACGCGGTAAAAAAGCGTGCGTTCGATATGTATAACGCGCTGAGCGGCTTATACGCTTTGCTCGTCGGCCTTTCCGCACTGACCGCAATGCCGGGTATCTCCGCCTCTGCGGCGCTCGCATATCTGATACTGCTCTGCTTACTCGGTGCGGCTTTCACGGTCTACCTCGCGGTGAACCGGAAAAAGATCGTGCGCTCAAAGCTTTCCGCCTTTGGATACGCGCAGAGCTTCAGCCTGATCCTTATTTTGGCTGTCGCCGCGGCGAATATGATCATCTGGGATATTGTCGTAATCGTATAACGCTTATGTACATTTAGCTCTTCTTACCTCGGTTTTCGTTCATTTTGTAGTTCTTAGGCAGAAAAAAGCACGCTTTATGCGTGCTTTTTTCAACTGAATCCACCCTGCCGGGTGGGTGAAATCGCCTGCTGCGGGTGGGTGGATTTAATTTCACCGAACACGAAATGTTCGATTTCACCTTAAGGCTTTGCCCGAAGATTTCACCGCGCCAACGGCGCGATTTTATTTTTGAGCTGTTTCGTCAGCTTACCGGGCGGTATGCGAGGCGTCCTC
>DBWC01000083.1:591-4035 GCA_002308615.1 Clostridiales bacterium UBA1248 | reverse complement strand
GTTAAGACGAGCTGAAAGAGGATAACCCACTATGACACTTTCTGTAATCGAAAGATGTCATAGTGGGTTTGTTTCTTCTTTATATAGCCTCTCTCTACGGCTCTTTTTTCATTTTATCTTCCTCGCTTCAAGGTAAAAACGTTTGTCTTTTGCCTCACCCATAGAGAACGTTTTACGCGGGAGGGCGCCGTCGTTTATGACGGCGGGGAACAGCTCGCTTTTTTTCATTCCCTCAAATATTATGCCTATATTGCCGCCGACAGACAGCGCGTTTATAGAATCTAATCCGTGGATATAATCTATCTTATAGTTGCCGCCGTCAAGAAACGCCTGCAATTCAGCGACGGGCAGTGTTGTTTTCGGCTCGTTCACGTAAACCGTTTTCGTTTTGCCGTCGGATACTATATCATATTTAAAGCATTTATCCGTAGGCTCGTATCTCACGTCAAGTTTTGATCTTAATTCTTTTATAAATTCATCCGTCGTCTTGTTCTTTATAAGTCTGTAAATCGGCTCGAATTCTATCGCTTCATCGTGGATGTTGACTATCTCGATAAGCGCGTATCTGCAGGGTATGTCGTACGCCGCCTCACCGTATTTATCTTTCATCTCTTCATAATACGCCTTAGCTGAGGCGAGAGAATGGTTGCCGTCGCCGACTGTCAGCCCCAGCCCGTCTTTAACACAGTTTTCTTTCAGATAATTATGAATATAAGAAACGGTGTCATTATTAAGTCCGTAGCCTTTTATATTGCCGGAGCCCTGCATAAGATCAAAGTCGTAGAGCTGCTCAAAGCCGCTTTTTTTGCTTTGCAGATACGTCATAAGACCGTCAGTTTCATCATCATAAAACATCATAACGTGCGGCAGCTCTAAAAGCGCGCCGCGGCGGACTTTAACTCTCGGCGGTATACGCTCAACGACCGTCGCCTCGCTCGATCTTATAAGCGACTTGCCGCCTTTTACGTATTCGTAATCTTCAAGGTCTATCTTGCCTATTATACCGTGTCTGATCTTTCCGTTTGACGCAAGGACGCGTTCACAGTAGATCATACCGTAATTAACCGGCGAAAGAACGCTTTTGCCGTATTCTTCCATTTTTTCGTGTATTATATCTGTTGTCTCGTCCGCGCGGTCAAGATATGCCTCCGGCAATATCATATCAAGCGTTGTGGGGGTATCACCGGCTATTTCACGCGTCTTTTCCCAGTATTCCGGCTCGGAGGTAAACTGGTCGCACGCTATGACCGCGTATTTACTCATTTTGTCGTTGTCAGCTGCAAAATCCGGCAGCAAAATCTCGGCAGGATAAAAGAAATTTTTATTTTTCATAAGCCACCTTCGGAATCATTTTTTCCTATTATATCATAATAGTGTTATAAAAACAAGTTTTTTTCTAAAATATAGCAAAAACATCTTGATTTTTGCGGTGTTTTTTGATATAATATATCAATCAAAATTACAGAGGTAAACAATTTATATGAAATGGACGTCATTAAACGATCTGCGTGAATCATATCTGTCATTCTTTGAAAGCAAAGGACATCTGCGTCACAAGAGCTTTCCGCTCATTCCGCCCGCGGATGATAAATCGCTGCTTTTGATAAACGCCGGTATGGCTCCACTTAAAAAATATTTCAAAGGAGAGGAAGAGCCGCCGAGACACAGAATGACTACGTGTCAGAAGTGTATAAGAACACCGGATATCGAGCGTGTCGGCAAGACCGCACGCCACGGCACGTTCTTTGAGATGCTCGGAAACTTTTCATTCGGCGATTATTTCAAAAAAGAAGCCACGGCATGGGCTTGGGAATATCTTACAAAAGTTATTGAGATACCGGAGGACAGGCTCTGGGTAACTATATACGAGGACGACGACGAGGCGTTTGAGATCTGGAACAAGCAGAACGGCGTTCCCGCCGACAGAATTATAAGACTCGGCAAAGAGGACAATTTCTGGGAGATCGGCTCCGGTCCGTGCGGCCCGTGCTCCGAGATCCATTTTGACCGCGGCCCCGGTTTCGGCTGCGGAAAGCCCGACTGCGCCGGCGTAACGTGCGACTGCGACAGAGTTATAGAAATATGGAACCTCGTTTTCACGCAGTTTGACGGCGACGGAAACGGCAACTATACGCCTCTTGCAAAACCGAATATAGACACCGGCATGGGTCTTGAAAGACTTGCGGTCGTTATGCAGGGCGTAAACAACCTCTTTGAAGTTGACACCGTGCAGAATATAATGAAAGCGATAAGCGACAAAGCCGGAATCAAATACGGCGAGGATGAAAAATCCGATATCGCTCTGCGCGTTATAACAGACCACATAAGAAGCACCTGCTTCTTAGTATGTGACGGCGTAGTTCCGTCTAACGAGGGCAGAGGCTACGTTTTAAGACGTCTGTTAAGACGCGCCGCAAGATACGGCAAGCTGCTCGGCATCAAAGGTACTTTCTTAGCAGACATCGTTGCAGTCGTAGCGCACGAAAACCTCACCGCGTATCCGGAGCTTACCGAAAAACTTGACTATATAAAGAAGATCGTTTCGATTGAAGAAGAGAAGTTCTCAAAGACGATCGACGCCGGTACGGATATACTCAATTCTATAATTGAGAAAACGATAGCCGCGGGCAAAGACACACTTCCCGGCGAAGACGTATTCAAGCTCAACGACACGTTCGGTTTCCCGCTCGATCTTACGCGTGAAATGGCTGAGGAAAAAGGTCTTAAGATAGACGAAGCCGGATTTGCGGCACTTATGGACGAGCAGAAGCAGAGAGCAAGGAAAGCCAGAGCCGACAAAGGTGATTTCGGCTGGGCGACCGAATCTTTAGATTTAGGCGATGTCACCGCAAAGACCGAATTTGTTGGCTATACTGAAAACAAAGCCGAAGCAAAAGTCCTTGCGCTTATAGATGCTGACGTTAGCGAAGTCACAGGTACTAAGAACGGCGGAAAAGTTATAGTCGTTCTTGATAAAACGCCCTTCTACGGTGAAGGCGGCGGACAGGTAGGCGATACAGGCTGCATCTGCGCTGACGGTCTTAAAATAAAAATAACAGACACAAAGAAAACGAATGACGGTATATATCTGCATATAGGTGAAGTGGTCGAAGGCTCAGTTTCAGTCGGCGATACCGTCACGGCGGCGATAGATACTGAAAGACGCGCGGCGATAAGACGAAACCACAGCGCGGCGCATCTGCTTCAAGCGGCTCTGCGTCAGGTGCTCGGCGTACACGTTGAGCAGGCGGGATCTTACGTTGACGATAAGCGCGTTCGCTTCGATTTCTCGCACTATACCGCTATGACGAAAGAAGAGATAGCCGAGGTAGAGAAGATAGTAAACGAACAGATCTTATCAGCTCTGCCCGTCGATACGGTCGAGACCGATATTGAAACGGCGAAAAAAGCCGGAGCTATGGCGCTGTTCGGTGAAAAATACGG
>DBWC01000083.1:0-554 GCA_002308615.1 Clostridiales bacterium UBA1248 | reverse complement strand
GAGCTTTGCGGCGGTACGCATCTTAAAAACACCGCTGAAGCCGGACTTTTCAAGATCATATCAGAATCGTCCGTCGCTTCCGGAGTGAGACGTATAGAGGGCACGACCGGAAAAGGCGTGCTTGAGCTTATCGCAGAGCAGAACGAGCTAATCGAGAACACGGCAAAAGAACTTAAGATCCAGAACCCGCACGATATTGACAAACGCGCTGCTCAGCTTTTCGCGGAGCTCAAAGCAGAGAAGACCGAACGTGAGAAATTGAACGACAAATTAGCCGCGTCCGCTGTTGAATCGATCCTTAACAATAAAGTCAAAGCCGGTAAATTTACACTTATTTCGGGTCAGACAAACGGCCTTGCTGTGAACGCCGTAAGAGGCGTACTTGACAAGATCAAGTCTGAGCCCGATACGGTCGGCGTGATCTCAACGTGCGTAGACGGAAAGTATAATCTTATCGTATCCGCAAGCGACGGTGCTGTAGCGCTCGGAGCTAACGCCGGGAAGATCGTAAAAGCCGTATGTGAGATCGTCGGCGGTGGCGGCGGCGGCCGTCC